>JAGWOR010000017.1 GCA_028870845.1 Gammaproteobacteria bacterium
GTCGAGTTGGGCGCGCTCGCTGTACAGTTCGAGCATCGCTGTTTCGGCCTGGTCCAGCGATTCATCGCCGCGCGGGTAATAGCAGCCGGAATATTTCATGCGCTTGCCGAGACACTGCTGAAAAAATGCCGGTGGCAGTTCGTAATGTTGCGCGTTCGCAGCATCGACATGGATCGCCACTGGACTCTGGCGCAGCATCTCGATGCGTGCCGCAAACTGTGACGCCTGTACAGCCGGACCGTTTGCCAGCTCTTCGCGCAGACGCTGGGCGCACATGCGGCGGATGCCGAGCCGCAACAGACGGTCTGGTATCAGTCCGCGTTCGGCCAGGCCGAGCAGACCGGGTGCGGCACGATCGCTGGCCAGTTCCCGGTTGTCCAGGGCAATACTGTTCATGATTCAGCTCCTTGTATCGGGTGAATGTTTTGGAAACCAGGGCAACAGCATCGGCGTGCTTTCCTGGTAGGCACGGTAATCGTCGCCGCGGGTGCGCAGTGCCTGTGCCTCGGTGTACGGGATGCCGCTGATCCAGCGCAGAAACACATACATCACCACCGGTCCGGACCAAGCCAGCCACGCAATCGGCGAACCGATGGCCAGACACGCATAGGCAAACCAGTGCAGCCACTCGAAGAAATAATTCGGGTGCCGTGAATAACGCCACAGTCCGTCGCGGCAGGTGCGGCCACGGTTGGCGGGCACGGCGCGGAAGCGTGCAAGTTGCAGATCGGCGATGGATTCGCCGAGGACACTGCCCAGCCAGATCAGCGTGCCGGCGATCAGCCATGGAATATAAGTTGCGGTATTGCGCGCCACCGCGAGAAACGGCAATGCGAACAGCACGATCAGCAGCGCCTGAAACTGAAAGAACAGAAAGAATTTCAACTGATTGTCCTGCCAGTGTGCGCGCAGGTTCCGGTAGCGGCCGTCCTCCGCTTCGCCGCGGACCCGCTGCCAGAGGTGCAGTCCGAGACGCACACCCCACAGACCACCCAGCAGGCCGACTGCAAGGCGCGGCCACCCACTGCCGTCGGCAAACAATGCGAACAGCAGCGCACTGAAACCGAGCCCCGCGGCCCACAGTGCATCGACGATTCCTGCATTGCGGTGCCGGCTTTGCCACAGCCAGCCGAGGCTCATCATCACCACGGCAAACAACCACACTGCAAGTAACAACAGCCAGGGATTCATGACAGCGGACCTCGCAATTGAATGAAGTCGGCAGCGGGGGTTCGCGACCAGTACCCGGCCAGCCATGCGAGCAGCGGTGTCACCAGTCCCCAACCGACCGCGAGCCACAACAGGTCAAGCCATAAAGGATGTGCAAAAGTCACCACCTGCCAGCCGCGTGCGGCGCCCAGGTAAGCCAGTGGTCCGCCGATGGCACCGAGCAGGCTTGCGATGGGTAATCGGGTTTGCAGATAGCGCAAGGATTGGGTGAAGGTCAGCGCAAAGCTCACCCACAGTGCGAGGATCCAGAGCGGCGGCAACATGCCAAGTGGCGACATCGCCTCATAACGCAGCAATCCGGTATTCAGTAACGCACCATCCAGCATGCAACCCGCGACGAGCGCAGTGCAGATCAGCAGCAGATCGGCGTGGCGTTGCCGCGAGACGCTCAACTGCCAGAGTACATAGACCGACATGGCCGATATTCCCGGCCATGCGAGACCGTGTCCGGCACCGATCACGGCAACGAACCACACGCACTGGTACCCGATCAGACTGATCCAGAATTTCATCAGTGGAACTCCGCGAGTGGTACCGGACGGCGGTTGCCGGGTTTGGCGAGCAACAGGTGCGAAACACCGATCGAGCGTTCACGGAAACCGCCTTCGCAATAGGCCAGATAAAACTCCCACATGCGGATGAAGCGCTCGTCGAAACCTTGCGCGCGTACCTGCGGCAGATGCGCGAGGAAACGTTCACGCCAGGCGCGCAGGGTCAGTGCATAGGAGTGACCGAAATCTTCCAGGTGTGTCAGGGCGAGATCACTGGCGCGGGTCTTGGCGGCGAGCAGGGCGTTGATTGAGGGAATAAAGCTGCCCGGGAACACGTACCGCTTGATGAAATCCACCGCATGCAGTGCCTGCTGGTAACGGTGATCCTCGATGGTGATGGCCTGCACCAGACCGAGGCCCTCAGGTTTCAGCAGATTGCCGAGTTGTCCGAAATAGGTATCCAGATAGGCAGCACCGATGGCTTCAACCATCTCGATGGATACCAGCTTGTCGTATTGCCCACATAGATCACGATAGTCTTCCAGCAGCAGTGTCACCTTGTCAGTCAGGCCGGCCGCGGCGACGCGTTCACTTGCCAGCCGGTGCTGTTCGCGTGAAATCGTGGTGGTGGTGACACGGCAACCGTAATGCTGTGCGGCATACACGGCGAAACCGCCCCAGCCGGTACCGATCTCGATCACGTGATCGGACGGCTTCAGATCCAGCTTGCGGCAGATGCGTTCGAGCTTGCGGGTGGAGGCGGTCTCCAGCGTGTCGGTTTCACTGTTCCAGATCGCGGAGGAATACATCAGGTCCGGCGACAGGAACAGCTTGAAGAATTCGTTGCCGAGATCATAGTGTGCCGCGATGTTGCGGCGACTGCCGTCACGGGTGTTGCGGCGCAGCGCATGCCAGGCACGCATCGCCATGCCGCCGAGCCTCGCCAGCCCGGTTTCCATGCCGTCGAGCAGCTCACGGTTGCGCACCAGCAGTTGCACCAGTCCGACCAGGTTATCGCACGCCCACAGGCCATCCATGTAGGCTTCGCCGGCGCCAACACTGCCATACGCGGCGAGCGCGCGGTAGAACGCCGGGTCGAATACCCGCACGTGAACGTGCAGGTCGGTGGCATCTGCGGCATCGCCGAATTCGATGCGCCCGCAGGCATCGTCGAGTATCAGACAACCGTGATGTATCGGTGCGAGCTGCGCGAGCAGACGCTGACGCAGAAAGCGATCGAAGCTGCCGAAACCGGTCATGCCGATTTGTGCGGTGTTGGCGATATCGTTCATGTGGAACCTCTGCGCAATGCGTTTTTACTCAAGGTAGGGTGGTCATAAACCGGATTGCGTTTCAGCCAGAGGCGCAGCGCCTGCCAATGGATCACGCCGACGATCTGCACAGTCATCAGCGGATAGCGCCACAGCACACGCGCAAGCGAAGCACCGTTCAGGGGGCGGCGTTGCAGGGTTAGCATGGCGTCGAATTCGCGGCGGCCTTCGCGCAATACATCCATGTGGACATTCAGATCGGAACCTGGCGCAGTGAATTGCCAGCCGTATTCGCGATCCATCGGCATGAACGGCGAGACGTGGAAGGTCTTGGCAAAGTTCCAGTGCAGGGCGCGGCCCTGCAACTGCGCAGTGGCTTTCGGCAACACATACGCATGACGTTCGCGCCACGGCATGTTGGTGATTTCAGCGAGGATGCAGTCCAGGGTGATGCCGTCTTCGGCGAAGCAGTAATAGAAACTGACGGGATTGAATACGTAACCGAAGTAGCGCAGATGGGTCAGCAGGCGGATCGGACCGGCCGGACGTTTGCCGGTGGCTTGTGCAACACGTTGGCGTACGGCGTCTGCCAACGTCAGTTCGGCCGGACCGAGGTAATCGGCACGCCGGAATTGCGCAAGGTTGCGCTGCTCAACCGACCACAGCCAGCGACGTTCGAATACCTGATCGAGTTCATCGAGATCGAGGTACAGCTGGGCGACCCGGTAACTGAATTCATGCGCATGCGGCGCGTACCGGCGATGCCGGACGAGCCCTTCGTAGACGGCGCTCGCGAAAGTGTTGGTCTGGGTCGTGACGCCGGTCGTCATGCGGCGAGCTCCCGGGTTTGCGAATCGTCGGTCACAGACGGCACCAACGGTTGATCGGGCCAGTACACCCCCAGTCCGGCGGCAACCTCGACAGCACTGCGCATGCCGTCTTCATGGAATCCCCAGCCCCAGTACGCGCCGGCGAACCAGGTGCGATTGCGGCCCTGGATTTCTGCTTTGCGGGTCTGCGCGGCGACCGACGCCTGCGTGTAGACCGGGTGGTGATAACGCATGCGCTTCAGGACCTTGTCCGGATCGATTGCATGGGTGCGATTGAGCGTGACGATGAATGGCTCGGGCGAGACCACGTTCTGCAGCAGGTTCATGCAGTAGCTGACGGTGCAGTTCTCGGCCGGATCGCGTGGCAGCCAGGCATTCCACGCGGCCCAGGCTTTGCGCCGTACCGGCAGCACACGGGCATCGGTGTGCAGGACCACATCGTTGTCCTGGTAGGGGATCGCACCGAGGATTGCGCGTTCGCGCTGGTTGGCATCGGCGAGCAGGCGCAATGCCTGATCGCTGTGAGAGGCGATCACGACCTGATCGAAGCGCTCGCTGCCTGCGCCGGATTCGATCAGCACGCCGTTATCCTCACGACTGATGGCATACACCGGACAACTCAGCCGTTCATGGACATTCCAGTGCGCACGCATCGCAGCGATGTAACTCGACGATCCGCCGCGTACCACCCGCCATTCGGGCCGCCCGCTGATCTGCAGCATGTGATGATTGGCCATGAACTGCACCAGATAGCGTACCGGGAAGTCGAGGATCTGTGCCGGTGGGGACGACCACAGCGCCGATGCCATCGGTACCAGGTGTTCGTCGCGGAACGCGGCGCCATAGCCGTTGGCGGTCAGGTAATCGCCGAGCGTGACGGCGTTTTCCGTTTGCGACAGCAGCGCGGGCGCTTCGCGGTAGAAGCGCAGCAGGTCGCGCACCATGCCGATGAAGCGCGGTGACAGCAGGTTACGGCGCTGACAGAACAGGGTGTCGAGCGTGGTGGCGTTGTATTCCAGTCCCGTTGCCTGGTTGTGCACCGAGAAACTCATGCTGGTCGCCTGCGAGGCAACGCCGAGTGCATCGAACAGGCGGGTCAGCAGCGGATAATGTTGCGGGTTGTGGACGATGAAGCCGCTGTCGATGCGGTAGTGACGGCCCTGCAATTCGATGTCGTGGGTATGGGTGTGCCCGCCGAAATAATCGTTGGCTTCGAACAGGGTGACGTCATGCGCGCGTGACAGGAGCCACGCCGACGCGAGTCCAGAAATACCCGAACCAACCACCGCGATACGCATGGTTTATTTCCGGGCCTTGCTGGCGACCCAGGCCGGAACAGGTCTGAGATCGTGGACCAGACCGAGCATCGCCATCAGCTTGAGTCCGTACCAGGTGAGGTCGATTTCCCACCAGCGAAATCCCTGACGCGCGGAACCCGGAAAGAAGTGATGGTTGTTGTGCCAGCCTTCGCCGAAGGTCAGCAATGCCAGCAGAGCGTTGTTGCGGCTGTCATCACTGGTTGCGAAGCGGCGGCTGCCGAAGCGGTGCGCCAGCGAATTGATGGTGACGGTGGCGTGAAACAGCACCACTGTGGAAACGAAGAATCCCCACACCAGCAGTTGCCCGCCGCTGGTACCCAGTTGCGGTGCGAGGTGCGCCAGTAGCACACCGAGTCCGTACAACGCGGTGGCGAGCAAAACCGGTACCAGCGTGTCGTAGCGGTCCAGCCAGCGCAGTTCAGAATACTTTGCAAGATCGGGGATGCGTTCCCATTCCGTGCGGAACGCGCGCGGGGTCAGGAACCAGCCGGCATGGCTCCAGATGAAACCGTAGATCGTCGGTGAATGCGGATCGAGTTCGGTGTCGGCATGACGGTGGTGATTGCGGTGATGCGCCGCCCACCACAACGGCCCGCGCTGGGTGGAGGCGGCGCCGATAACGGCGAAAATGAATTGCACAACGCGCGAGGTGCGGAAACTGCGATGCGCAAAATAGCGGTGGTAAAACGCCGTAATGGCAAACATGCGTACCGCGTACAGCAGGGCCGCGATCAGCAGTGCGGTGCCGGAAACGCCGACCCAGAACACCGCGAGGCAGGCCAGGTGCATGCCGATAAACGGCGCCGCGCGCAGCCAGTCGATCCGCCCGGCCCTGCGCGGGTCATCGTCGAGCCGCACGCCACTGTCCACCCAGCCGCGAATTTGCCGCAGCATCCGGGGCAGTGGGGTCGGAAGAGTTGTCGTGCGTGCCATGCCGTTCCGCCTGTCTGGGTGTCGCGGATAGATACGGCGCAGGCAGCGGCTTGGATGCAGGATGCTGTTCAGGAAACCGAAACCACCGGACACGGGTACGGAGCCCCCACCGGCAGCTGCCGGTGGGGGCTCCGCTCAGGACCGGAATTCAGGAGTTGATGATCGAGCCGGTGTAGACGACAGGCCCGGTCGGCTGGCCGGTCGGCGAACCGCCCTTGGGCTCGACGGTGATCGCGAGCCCTTTGGCCCTGGTGAGGGCGGCAAGCAATTCCGGGGTCAGGGTTTCGTTGGCCTTGCCAGTGCTGTTCATCAGACCCAGCGAGACCGGTTTGCCGGCCTTGGGCAACATCCAGAGCTCATACGACTTGCCGGCTGGCGGGGTGTTGTCGGCCAGCGCGTCCATGTCGACGCGGCGATTCTTCGGATTGACGGTAATCAGCCAGCGCGGCTGTCCCTGAGGCGCCGACATGACAGCCAGGTAGGCGGCCGGCGCAGCCGGAACCTGTTGCGGTGCCTGGGTGACCAGACTGCGGCCAACCATAATGCCAACTACCAGCACAGCGGCGGCTGCAGCGAGCGCGGCTCCGCTCCACAGGGCATTCCATGAACGTCCGAACCAGGTTCCGTGTTCGGCGCGCGCTTCTGCGCGCAGTCGCGCCTGCAGTTTGCGCCACACCGAGGCAGGCGGCGCCAGCGGCTTGAGCACCAGGGTCCAGGCTGCAAATTTTTCTTCCCACGCCACCACTTCGGCGCGCAGCCGCGCATCTTCGACGGCCAGGCGTTCAAATCGCTCGCGTACGCGTGTCTTCAACAGGCCCAGCACGTATTTGCCGGCAAGCAGAATCCGCAAATTTTGGCTGTCGTATTTCATATCGCTTCCAGGCACTGCTTGAGGCCCTGCAACCCGCGACGCACCCAGCTCTTGATGGTGCCGAGCGGTGCTTTCAGAGCGCCGGCTATTTCCTCGTGCGAACAACCGTCGAAATATGCGAGCTTGAGGCTGTTGCGCTGCCCTTCATTCAATTCATCGAGACAGTGCTTGAGCGCCCGTGCCTCGGCATGGCTGATCAGATCGCCGGAGGCGGAATCGTCCGCCAGGCTGTTCAGCAGATTGTCTTCGTCTTCGTCATCCGAGGGATCAAGGTGCACTTCGCGACGTTCGCGGCGCAGCATGTCGAGCGCCCGGTAACGGCAGATCGAGACCAGCCAGGTCATCGGTGTGCCTTTCTCGGCCGTATAGCTCGAGGCGTTGCGCCAGATGTTGATGAAAGCGTCTTGCAAGGTTTCCTCCGCCAGGTCCCGTCGTTTCAATATACGTACCAGGACCGCAAATAGTTGCGGGGAAGTCAGTTTGTAGAGTTGCTGGAACGCCGCCTGGCGTCCCTTGGCGCAGCCGTGGAGCAGGTCCACCAGCTGATGTTGTCTGTCCTGTTGGGCTTCGGCGGCTGAAGGCATGGATTCTTCTCGTTGGCCTTTGAGTCTGGCTGGGCATTACGGTACACGCTCAACGGCCCAATTGTCACCACGTTCAGCGCGTGCGTGTCTTGCCGGCTTTTGTTTCCTTTGCGGTGGGGGCAGGAGTCTTGGGGCGGTATTCACACAGGTCGGCAATGACACAGCGCCAGCATTCCGGCTTGCGGGCCTTGCACACGTAACGGCCGTGCAGGATCAGCCAGTGATGGGCGTCCTGCTGGTATTTGCCAGGCGTGAACTTCAGCAGCCGGTCTTCCACCGCACGCACGTTCTTCCCTGGCGCGAGACCGGTGCGGTTGGCCACTCGGAATATATGGGTGTCCACGGCGATGGTGGGTTCACCAAAAGCGGTGTTGAGGATCACATTGGCGGTCTTGCGGCCCACGCCGGGTAGTGCCTCCAGTTCCGTGCGCTCTCGCGGCACTTGGCCCTGATGCCTTGTCAGCAGGATCTTCGCCGCGGCAATGATGTTTTTTGCCTTGGTATTGTAAAGACCGATGGTGCGGATGTAGGGCTTCAATCCGGCCTCGCCCAGGGCCAGCATGGCAGTGGGCGTGTTGGCTACCGGAAACAAGTGCGCCGTGGCCTTGTTCACGCTCACGTCCGTTGCCTGGGCCGACAGTACCACAGAAACCAGCAGTTCATAGGGTGTGCGGTATGCCAGCTCCGTGGTGGGTTTCGGGTTGGCGCGCTTCAGGCGCGCGAAGATGGCGGCGCGCTTTTCAGGATTCATGTTTGTCCGTCCGACGGGCGCGCCTGGCGCGCACCCGTTGCACCGCAGCGGCGATTTCGGCGCGGCGTTGCTCCACCAAATCCTGCTTGGTGGTCGCGGGGAGGTGCAGCCGGCTTTCCCGCTGCTGTGCGATGCGCGCCAGCCGCTCACGGCGGCTGCGATAGCGGGCGCGGAAAAAATCCGCCCTCGGCGTCGGTGCCTCCGGCACAAGGATGCCCTCGGTCACTCCGCGCGCCGGCTGCATGCGGATGCAGTCCACCGGGCAGGGCGGGACGCAGAGTTCGCAGCCGGTGCACAGGGCTTCCACCACGGTGTGCATCAGCTTGGCGGCACCCACGATGGCATCCACCGGACAGGCCTGGATGCACTTGGTGCAGCCGATGCAGTCGTCTTCGATGACAAAGGCCACATTGCCTGGCGTGTAACCGCCCAGTGAGGGATCGACCCTTTCGGCCTGCTGGCCGGTGAGCGCAGCCAGCGCCCGCAGGGTCTCCAGCCCGCCGGGCGGGCAGCGGTCGATGCCGGTTTCACCTTTGGCAATGGCATCAGCGTAGGCGCGGCAATCCTCGAAGCCGCAGCGCCGGCATTGGGTCTGGGGCAGAAGTGCGTCGATCTGGTCAGTTAATGTCTTCATGAAAATCCATCAACATATCTGATTCCTGCCGGATAGATGATATTTTCGCATGCCAGCCGTGCCTACTGTTGTATGTTCCAGTACAGAATCACAGTATCCATCCAGTTAGAACAGCTGGTTTTGCTTATCCTCTTGCCAGTCTACAAGTAAAAGGCGGATGATTGCCTGTCGATTAGATTCGGTAATAGGGGGATCGCAATGTATCACCCCAGGCATGCCTTGATAGTATTGTTGCTTGTAGCGTTGAGCTTGTCGGTTCGTGCCGACTTCTTCACGCAATGTACTGCCGAATATGATCCTGATCTTACCGCATACGACCAATTCGGTATCAGCGGTGTGAAGGTTACCCATGATGGCACCATGGTTGTGGCGGCAGCTCCCTATGCATTGACCCCTTCACTAGAGTTTTCTGGGCAAGGTGTCGGATATCTTTATCAGTTTACTGATTATCAATGGAACCAGGCCTCCCAGTTTGTTTCCAACTCGAGTCCGTATGCTTATGGCAATGGATTCGATATAGCGAAACAAGCCGGGTTTACTGCGTTGTTCGGCGAACTTCCGGACCCATTGGGTCTTCGTGAGTCAGAAGCGGATTTTTGGGATATCTACATTTATGGTAACGATTACACAGATATCAGCCAGCAAGTATCTGATCCATCGAATACCGTCGGCACGGGTTTTGGCAGCGTTGTGGCGCTTTCCGGACTAGCCACAGTCGCGGTGATTGGCGCCCCCAATGATAGTGCAAACAACGGCTCTGCATACATCTATCACATTAGCAATTCTGGTTGGATGCTTGGAGCAACGCTGACTGACCCAAATGGTATCACTGCAAATGAATTCGGCAGCGCAGTTGCTGTGTCCGAGGACGGCAGTGCGGTGCTGGTTGGAACCAATGCCGGTGGCGGCACAGTATATCTTTACACTCTCGTGAACGGGATATGGACGCAAACCCTCGAGTTCGACAACGTGGTGATCTGCCAGGGGTGCATGGCACTTTCATCGGACGGACAGTCGGTGGTGATCGCCACCACTGGTGGAGTGACTGTATATTCGGCAAATGACAACCCAGCCTGGTCAGGAACGCCCATTGCCATCGCGGATCCCTCGGGGCCGGTGGACATGTCGGCGGACGGCCAGGACGTACTCATCGGCACCTTCGATCGCAAGGTGTTTCTCTACGCTCTGAACAGCGGAACCTGGAACCAGGTGCAAGAATTTGATGACCCCTCTTCGGACACAACCGATGGTTACGGCGGGTTGGGTAGCGGTTCTTCCGTAGCCCTGTCCGACGACAATGAAACTGCAGTCATCAGCGCGGGAACAGCTACTGTCAGTGGCGTACCAGAAGCCGGCGCCATATATATTTACCAATCGACTTCTGATCTCAGTCTCAGCGTGAACGGATACCAGCCACAGGTCGCCCTTAACGATCAAGTTGGATTTGATATCACAGTCACTAATAACGACACAAATGTTACTGCCTATAACGTAACGTTTACATATACCATTCCACCAGGGCTCACATTTACCGGCTCTGGGACCATGTATGGCACTTGCGACGTGAATGGTACCGCGATCACCTGTACTACACCGAGTTTGGCGCCGGGAGGGACATGGCAGTCCTCTGTACAAGTTCAGGTGAGTATGGCGGGTGCTTATACCAATACTTTTGCCGTCACCAGCAACCAGCCGGATCAGGACACATCCAACAATACGGTCAGTGTCGACATCAGCATGTTGCCGCCCACAGTGAGCAACGGCAGCGTAACCACTACGGAGAACGTCCCCGTCAGCGGTACGCTCAACGGCAACAATCCCTGCAATTGCGGCACTCCTGCATTCAGCATCGTCACCCAGCCCAGTCACGGCTCGGTGTCGATAACCAATTCGGCCACTGGAGCAATCACATTTACGCCGACCCCAGGTTATAGCGGCGCTGACAGTTTCACTTTCCAATTGGCCAATGGCTTGAATACCTCCGCTACTTCATCGGAAAACATTACGATTAATCCAAGTTCAGCCGGCGGAGGAGGTGGTTCTGGTGGAGGCGGAGGTGGCGGGCTTGATGGTTTGGTACTCGGACTGCTGGGCGGATTGTTGCTGCTCACGCGGCGCCGCACCATAAAACGCTGACTTTATTCCATAGTCACTAAAGGCGGGCACCCTCGGGTGCTCGCCTTTTTTATTTCACCCGCATGCCCGGCTGTGCTCCGGTGTGCGGTTCCAGCAGCCAGATGTCCTTGCCGCCGGGTCCGGCCGCCAGCACCATGCCTTCGGAGACGCCGAACTTCATCTTGCGCGGCGCCAGGTTGGCCACCATCACCGTGAGCTTGCCCTGCAGCTGTTCCGGCGCGTAGGCGGCCTTGATGCCGGCGAACACGTTGCGGGTCTCGCCGCCCAGGTCCAGGGTCAGGCGCAGCAGCTTGTCGGCGCCCTCGATGTGTTCGGCCTTGAGGATGCGCGCGATGCGCAGGTCCAGCTTGGCGAAATCTTCATAGCTGATTTCCGGAAACACGGGTTCCATACTGGCCGCTGCCTGAGTGGCAGTTTGGGAAAGGTTTTCCTTGGAGGCTTCCACCATGGCTTTCACCTTGTCCGGTTCGATACGGACGATGAGATGGTTGTAGGGGTTGATGCGGTGCCAGTCCGGCAGTTGCCGGGACAGATCCGCCCAGGTGAGCGGATCCACGTTGAGGAACTGCTCGATTTTTGCCGCGGTTTCCGGCAGCACCGGCTTCAACGCCACGCTTAGCAGCTTGAAGGCTTCGATGGCCACGCTGCAGACTTCGTGGAGTTGCGGCAGGCGGTTTTGCTTGGCCAGTTCCCAGGGTTTCTGCTGGTCCCAGTAGGCGTTGACGTCATCCGCGGCCTTCATGATCTGGGTGATGGCGGCTCCGAACTGCCGGGCTTCATAGAGTTTGTGGGTTGCCGCCAGGTTCTTGTGGATTTCATGCAGCAGCGGATGCTGGTGTGACGTGCCCTGGGAATCACCGCCGGGCACTTTCACGCCGCCCTGGAAGTAGTCATGGATGAAGCCGGCCGAACGGCTGGCGATATTGACGTATTTGCCCACCAGGTCGGCGTTGATGCGCTGCATGAAGTCGTCCAGGTTCAGGTCGATGTCGTCCACCCCGGGGCCCAGTTTGGCGGCCAAGTAATAGCGCAGGTATTCCGGGTCCAGGTGTTCCAGATAGGTGCGCGCCTTGATAAAAGTGCCGCGCGACTTGGACATCTTCTGGCCGTTGACAGTGAGGAAACCGTGCACGTACACCGCCGTGGGAGTGCGGAAGCCGGCGCCGTGCAGCATGGCGGGCCAGAACAGGGTGTGGAAATAGGTGATGTCCTTGCCGATGAAATGGTACAGCTCATGCTTGCTGTCCTTGCCCCAGTAGTCATCGAACTTCAGATCCTTGCGGGCGGCGCACAGGTTTTTGAAGCTGGCCATATAGCCCACCGGCGCGTCCAGCCATACGTAGAAATACTTGCCGGGCGCGTCGGGGATTTCGAAGCCGAAATAGGGCGCGTCGCGGGAAATGTCCCAGTCCTGCAAGCCGGCCTGGAACCATTCGTCCAGCTTGGCGCGCACTGCCGGATGCAGGTTGCTTTCCGCGATCCAGTCCTTGAGGAAGCCGCTGAAATCGCCCAGCCTGAAGAAGAAATGTTCGGATTCCTTTTCCACCGGCCGGGTGCCGGAAATCACCGATACCGGGTCCTTGAGGTCGGCGGGCGAGTAGGTGGCGCCGCAGTTTTCGCAGGCGTCGCCGTACTGGTCGGGGGTGCCGCAGCGCGGACAGCTGCCCTTGATGAAGCGGTCCGGCAGGAACATCCTGGCCTGTTCGTCGTAGAACTGGCGGATGACGCGTTTGGCGATGCGGCTGGGCTCCGAATCCCGCAGATTCCTATATATAAGTGTCGCCAGCTCCTGGTTTTCCGGCGAGTGGGTGCTGTGGTAGTTGTCCACGCTGATGTGGAAATCGCTGAAATCCTGGCGGTGCTGCTTGCCGATGTCCTTCACCAGCTTTTCAGGCTTGATGCCCAGTTCCCGGGCCTTGAGCATGATGGGGGTGCCGTGGGCGTCGTCGGCGCACACGTAAATGCACTGGTGGCCGCGCAGCCGCTGGAACCGCACCCAGACGTCGGTCTGGATGTATTCCAGCATATGGCCCAGGTGGATGGGGCCGTTGGCATAGGGCAGGGCACTGGTGACCAGGATGTTTCGTTTGGCGCTCATCAGGTTGCGGGTTTCATCGATATTGTTGGAGGGGCGCGCATTATCCGCGCCGGGTGAAAGTATGCCACAGCCGGCGCGGCCGCGGCCTGAATCGGGCCAGCCGATGTTAAAATGCCGCCTCACTCGCGACGCAGCATCCATGAACCACGTTTCCCGCGAACCCATTGAAGCCGCCCTGAAAAACTGGCAGGAACCTTACCTGGGCACCGACCTGGTGAGCGCCAATGCGGTGCGCGGCATCGAGGTGAACGGAGACCGCGTGTCCGTGGAGGTGGAGCTGGGTTTTCCAGCGGACGGCTATGTCCGGGATCTGGCGGAGACCCTGCGCGGCCTGTTGCTGAAGCTGCCGGGCGTGCAGCAGGCGGATGTGCGCGTGCACACGCAAATCCTTTCCCACGCGGTTCAGCACAACCTGAAACCCGTGTCGGGAGTAAAGAACATCATCGCCGTGGCCTCCGGCAAGGGCGGCGTGGGCAAGTCTACGGTGGCGGTGAACCTGGCGCTGGCCCTGCACGCAGACGGCGCCAATGCCGGGATTCTGGATGCGGATATCTACGGCCCCAGCCAG
The DNA here is from genome assembly GCA_028870845.1 of Gammaproteobacteria bacterium. Taxonomy (GTDB): domain Bacteria; phylum Pseudomonadota; class Gammaproteobacteria; order Natronospirales; family REEB76; genus REEB76. Next base: position 13,717 of record JAGWOR010000017.1, read on the forward strand.
CCGCGCATGCTGGGGCTCACGGGCCACCCATCGACAAAAGACGGTAAACGCATCGTACCCATGACAGGCCATGGCGTGCAGTGCATGTCTGTGGGTTTCCTGGTGGACCAGGAAACACCCATGGTGTGGCGCGGCCCCATGGTGACCCAGGCGCTCATGCAGCTCATGGGCGACACCGATTGGGATAACCTGGATTACCTGATCGTGGACATGCCACCCGGCACCGGCGACATCCAGCTGACCCTGGCGCAGCGGGTGCCGGTGTCCGGCGTGGTGATCGTCACCACCCCCCAGGAAATCGCGCTGCTGGATGCCCGCAAGGGACTCAAGATGTTCCAGAAAGTGGAAGTCGGCATCCTGGGTATCGTGGAAAATATGAGCACCCACGTGTGTTCGCAGTGCGGTCACGAGGAACATATTTTCGGTGAAGGTGGCGGCGAGCGCCTGGCGAAGCAGTATGGCGTACCGTTCCTGGGCAGCCTGCCGCTGGATGTCTCTATCCGCGAGCAGACCGATGGCGGCAATCCCAGCGTGGCGGCGGATCCCAAAAGCGCGATCGCCCGGCGCTACCGGGAGATTGCGCGCCGCGCCACGGCGCAGCTGGCGCTGGCGGGCAGAAGCTACGCCGGCGCGTTTCCCAAGATCGTGATCGAGGAGTGATTATCAAGGCGATAATGCTTCGTGGCTGTACCCTCATCCCGGCCCTTCTCCGAGAGGGAGAAGGGTTTTAATTTTTGGCCCTTAAGACGCAGAGTGAATTTTTTATACCCCTCTCCCCCTGTGGGAGACGACTACATGGACGTAGCAGGTAGAGCAATGCAGGAAGCGGTTGCCGGGGATAGGGTGATGGGGAAATATGTGGGCAATTACGCAAGTGGTTTTATGGAAATCAACCTGATGGTGACATCCGCATGAGCATCAAATCCGACAAATGGATCCGGCGCATGGCCGAGCAGCATGGAATGATCGAGCCGTTCGAGCCCAGGCAGGTGCGCGCCAACGGCGGTGGCCGGATCGTTTCCTACGGCACCTCCAGCTATGGCTACGACGTGCGCTGCGCCGACGATTTCAAGATCTTCACCAACATCAACTCCACTATCGTGGATCCCAAGAACTTCGATGAACGCAGCTTCGTGGACTTCAAGGGCGCCTGCTGCGTGATCCCGCCCAATTCATTCGCCCTGGCGCGCACCGTGGAATTTTTTCGCATCCCGCGCGATGTGCTCACCATCTGTCTCGGCAAGTCCACCTATGCGCGCTGCGGCATCATCGTCAACGTCACACCACTGGAACCCGAGTGGGAAGGCCATGTGACCCTGGAATTCTCCAACACCACGCCGCTGCCGGCCAAGATCTACGCCAACGAAGGCGTGGCGCAGATGCTGTTCTTCGAGTCCGATGAAGTATGCGAGACCAGCTACAAGGACCGGGGCGGGAAATATCAGGGACAGAAGGGCGTGACTTTGCCGAAGACCTGATTACTGCTCTATCCGCTGCCGTGTGCCTGCGTGCAGCTGATTCCCGGGTGACGATTTGTTTATGTGTATTTCCGTCAGTACAAAGCTGATGGTGGATTTGCCGGGCTCGGTCTGCTGGATCTGCACTGGCAGGTAATCCAGTTTTGGCGCCATCTAACACTGCGTTTCCGGCAGCTATTCCCGCGACGGATCATACTTGGTCGCGCCAAGCCCTCCGTCGAAGGACGCGGCTCACCACCGACCCATTGGGCTCATCACGTTTGACGTTAATCACGCGATGCGTTACTATGCCGCATGATCAAGTCGTTCAAGTGCGCCGACACCAAAGCACTGGCTGAGGGCGACCGTGTCAGGCGCTTTGCAAACATCGCCGCTGTCGCTCGCCGAAAACTCAGACAGCTGGAGATCGCCGGACGCTTGGAGGATTTGCGGGTGCCGCCCGGCAATCGCCTGGAAAAACTCAGGGGCGAGAGGGCTGGCCAGTACAGCATCCGCATCAATGATCAGTGGCGCGTCTGTTTTCGTTGGACGCAAGCGGGCACTGAAGATGTGGAAATAGTAGATTACCACTGACGCGAGGATATCTATGAGCAAGCTCAAGCCTGTTACCCCCGGCGAGCTCCTTTTGGAGGAGTTCCTGAAGCCCATGGGCATTACCCAGTATCGCTTGGCCAAAGAGGTCGGAGTTCCGGCACAACGTATTGGCGATATTGTGGCTGGAAAGCGTTCAGTTTCAGCCGACACGGATCTGCGTCTTTGCCGTTTCTTTGCCTTGTCCAACGGCTATTGGCTGCGCGCGCAGGCCGCATACGACACGGAAGCCGCAGAACGGACAATCGGACCCAAACTCGTGAAAATCAGGCCCTGGGGGACGAAGGTGGCCCCAAAGGTTCCAGTGAACGGCCCTCGCGCCGCGCGTTCAGCCCGCCGCTGAACTCAGGCATTGGGCATCGCTTCGCTCAGCCCAACCTACTTTGAATTTTCACTATCGAATTTAATACCCGTCAGCATCAGATTGATCGTGGCCTTGCCGGGCTCGGTCTGCTGGATCTGCACCGGCAGGTAATCCAGCTTCGGCGCCAGCCAGAAGGTCAGCACCCGGTCCGAGTGCGGGTCGCGGCGCGCGATCACATCGGTTTCGTAATAGCCGGCCGGGGTCTTGAGGTCGGTGTTGTCCTGTCTCAGCATGTGGTACACGTTAATCTCGCCGTGCAGCAGGATGGGGTAGGTTTCCACGTGCCTGCCTTCCGCCAGATCCATGGAGATGGCCAGCTGCGCCAGTAATCGATCGTAGGTGCCAGGCTTCACCGTCAGGGTCTTTTGCCTGCCATCGTCGGTGGTGTGTGCAATCCCCTGGGCCCAGTCGAAGCGGATATCCTGCTTTTCGTCTTTGCCGTTGCCGCTATGGTCATAGGTATAGTGCAAGGACTGCAGCTTGTCTTGAATGACACGGAAATGGCTGGTTTCCGTAATCACGTCGCTGCGGAACAGGGCCACCAGTCCGGCGGCGGTGGTCACGGATGAATAGGTGTAGGTGCCGTCCGCGTCGCGTTTCAGTGTAAAGCGCGCATCGCCGGCCTTGATGGATCCCAGGCCGACGGAATAACTGGCCTGGTAGATGGGAACTTTTGCCGGGTTGTCCTGGGCCTGCGAAGCGCTGCCAAACAACAGCGCTGCCAGCAGTGTGACCATGAAGCCCATGGATTTACTGATCATTGATCTTGCTCCTGCGCCGGCAGCATCACCGGCGACTGCAGGCGCTTGCCGTCCAGTACCACATGACTGTCATCCAGCCGCAAGCGTCCGCGCGCGAACCAGCCGATGACCTCCGGGTACAGCCGGTGTTCCTGCCGCAGCACGCGTGCGCGCAGCGTGTCTTCGCTATCGCCCGGCATTACTTTCACTTTGATCTGGGCGATGACCGGACCGCTGTCCAGTGTGCGGGTGACGAAATGCACGCTACAACCATGTTCCCGGTCGCCGGCTGCCAGCACCCGGCGGTGGGTGTGCAGGCCACGGTACTTTGGCAGCAGCGAAGGGTGAATGTTCAGCAATCTGCCCCGGTAGTGGTCAACGAAGTGCCCGCCCAGGATGCGCATGAAACCCGCAAGCACCACCAGCCCGGGTTTGTATTGATCGATATGCCGGCTGAGCGCCGCATCGTAGTGTTCACGCTCCGGGTAGTCCGCCGCCGCACAGATTTGCGCCGCTGCATCGGCGCGGCGCGCACACTGCAGCGCAGGCGTACCGGAGCGGTCGCTGATGACCGCGTGCACCTTCACGGGCAATTCTCCGGTTGCAGCGCAATCCAGGATGGCCTGCAGGTTGGTGCCTTCTCCGGAAGCCAGCACCACCACGGCCAGTTTGTCCTGCGGGTTGGGCACCGGCATCAGCGGAGGTTGACGCCTTCATGGCCGCTTTCCACCCGGCCGATGCGCCAGGCGCGCTCGCCGGATTCGCCCAGATGGTTGAGCGTGCGCTGGGCATCCGCGGGGCTCACGCATACCACCATACCGATGCCCATGTTGAAGGTGCGGTACATTTCCCGGGCGGCGATGTCGCCGTGCTGCTGCAGCCACTCGAATATTTCCGGATGCTGCCAGGAACCCGTATCCAGGCCGGCGCCAAGGCCCGACGGCAACACCCGCGGGATATTTTCCAGCAGCCCGCCGCCGGTGATATGCGCCAGCGCGTGTACCGGAACCTTTTGCATGAGCTTGAGCAGGGAGCGCACGTAGATGCGGGTCGGTTCCAGCAGATGGTCGATGAGCGCGCGCTCGCCGATCCGCTGTTTGATGGGGGCCGCGCTCACCGACAGCAGCTTGCGGATCAGCGAGTAGCCGTTGGAATGCGGACCGGAAGAGGCCAGGCCGATGAGCACGTCGCCCTCGGCGACCAGGCTGCCGTCGATGATGCGGCTTTTTTCCACCACGCCCACGGCGAATCCCGCCAGGTCGTAGTCCTTGCCGCTGTACATGCCGGGGAGCTCGGCGGTTTCACCGCCCACCAGCGCGCAGCCCGCCAGCTCGCAGCCCCGGGCGATGCCTCCAACGACCACCGCGGCGGTTTCCACATCCAGCTTGCCGGTGCCGTAATAGTCGAGGAAAAACAGCGGTTCGGCGCCGGACACCACGATGTCGTTCACGCACATGGCCACCAGGTCGATGCCGATGGTCTCGTGGCGGCCGCTGTCGATGGCAAGACGCAGCTTGGTGCCCACGCCGTCGGTTCCGGACACCAGCACCGGCTGCCGGTAGCCGGCCGGGATTTCCACCAGCGCGCCAAAGCCGCCGATGCCGCCAAGCACTTCGGCGCGCCGGGTGCGTCCGGCCGCGGGCGTGATTCTTTCCACCAGGGCGTCGCCGGCGTCAATATCGACGCCGGCATCACGGTAGGTAAGAGGTTTTTTCTCGGTCATAGGTGTGGCTGAAGGGCGTATCCTGCAATTGCCCTGTGGTGTCACTCGCCGGACGGTGCCTAGAGAATGTATATTCTACACGCAGGAAATGTGCGACACCGGTGTCACCGGTTAAATCTGTCGGAGGTTAGGTGAATAAAGCACGCATGCGGTTCTATGCGGGACTGGCCGCCTGCCTGTTGTGTGCGGCGGTTACCGCCAACGCCGCGCTCATGTCCGGATTGTACGATGCCAGCGTGCCGGTTCCCGATCAGACCGCAGCCGCGCGCAAGCTGGCGCTGCAACAGGCCTTGGCCGCGGTGCTGGTGAAAATCACCGGCGACCGCAATGCACCCAGTCTGCCGAATTTCGCCGCGGCCCTGAAGGATCCCAGCCAGTTCCTGCAGCAGTACAGCTATCAGCAGGATGCAACCGCTGAGAACGGCACGGCGCCGCCGGCCGTCATGTACGACCTGACGCGCACCGGAACACCCGCCATCCCGCTCACCGGTTTGTCGCTGTGGGCCAAGTTCGATCCGGACGTGCTCAACCATGCGGTGCGCAGCGCCGGCGAACCGCTGTGGGGGCAGGAACGGCCGGTAACCCTGGTGTGGCTGGCCATCGACGATGGCGGCAACAAAACCATCCTGTCCGCCAGCAATAATCCGGCAGTCATGAAAGCCATGACTGATGCAGCCGGCGAGCGCGGCATCGCACTGCTGTTTCCGCGCATGGATGCCCAGGACCAGCAGGACATAGGATATGCGGATATCACCGGCGATGCCGCAGTCCGCATCCAGCAGGCCTCGCAGGTTTACAAGGCGGATGCCACGCTGGTGGGTACCATATATATGACCACGCCCGGGCAATACGCCGCCCGCTGGCAGCTGACCAGCAGCGCGGGATCGCAGTCCTGGACCGCCACGCCCGATACCCTGGCGAATGTGGCGGCGGGCGGTGTGCAGGCCGCGGCGGATGATCTGGCCCAGTGGCTCGCGGTGGCCGCCGGTGCCACCGGCATCAACGGCGTTGTGGTGAGCGTGTCCGGGATCACTGATCTGGACGCATACGCCAAGGTCATGGCATTTTTCAGCAGCTTGACCACGGTAAAGGGCGTGCAGGTGACCCGGGTGGCGGGCAACACGGTGTATTACAGCCTGGATACACGCGGCTCGGTGGAAAATCTTAGCCAGGCGGCGTTGCTGGGCGGTATTCTCAAACTCGCGACGCCGGCTCCGCCTGCCGGCACGCAGGTGCCGTCGCCTTCAGCCGCCTTGCATTTCCAATATGCGCCGTGAGCGGGCGCTGGCTGCCGAATGCCATCAGCATCGCGCGCATCGCGATGGTGGCGCCGGTGGTGTGGAGCATCCTGGCAGGCGAGCATGAAACCGCGTTCATCCTCATCTTTGTTGCCGCTGTCAGTGATGCGCTTGACGGCTACCTGGCAAAGAAATTCGGCTGGAGCACCCGCGCGGGTGCGCTGCTCGACCCGCTTGCGGACAAGGTGTTCATGGCAGGAAGCTTTGTTGCCGCCGTGTGGGTGGGATTGATACCGCTATGGGTCACGGTGGTCGTAATCTCACGCGATGTCATCATCGTAGCCGGTGCGCTCGTGTACCATTGGCGAGTGGGTGAATTCAGGCCGCAGCCGAGCGTGCTCAGCAAGGTAAACACCTTTATGCAAATGCTGCTGGTGCTTGCGGTGGTGGCGCAACACTATCTGAAACTGCCCAGGGGCTGGTTGCCGGCGCTGGTGGCCGCCGTGACGATTACCACGCTTACCAGCGGCGCTGATTATTTTATTCGCTGGGGACGGCGCATGGCGCAAGCAACCAGGAGGAACACGGCATGAGCATGGCCCAGAAAGGCTGGATCGTCGTATTTTTGGCGGCCGCCGCGCTTTTGATTTACTTCCTGCGGCCGGTACTGACGCCATTTCTGGCCAGCTTTATCCTGGCTTATCTTGGCAGCCCGATCGTGGACCGGCTCGAACGCTGGAAGCTGAACCGCACCCTGGCGGTGGTGCTGGTGTTCGTGCTGACGCTGGTGGTGTTGGGCCTGGTCCTGGTCATGGTGATCCCGATGGTGGTCAGGGAGATTGCCGTATTGTTCACGCATATACCGCAAGTCATCGCCTGGTTCCAGGCGCACGTTCTTCCCTGGTTGACCGCGCATTTCGGGGTGCAGCCGGAGTCGCTGGCGCCGGCCAAGCTCATGCAACTGGTGAGTTCCAATTTCGTATCCGCCGGCAAGATTGTCGGCCAGCTGCTGCTCTCGGTTTCCAGTTCCGGCGGTGCGGTATTCGAATTTTTCATGAATCTGGTTTTGATACCCGTGGTCACCTTCTATTTACTGCGCGATTGGCATCGCATGCTGGATCGTATCGGTGCCCTCATACCCCGAGTCGCCTCACCCGCGGTGGATCGGCTGGTGCGGGAATGCGACTCGGTGCTGGCGGCTTTTCTGCGCGGCCAGCTGCTGGTCATGATCTGCCTGGCGGCGCTCTACAGCCTGGTGCTTTCCATCATCGGACTGAACAATCCCGTGGCCATCGGCGTGGTGGCGGGTATGCTGAGCTTCGTGCCTTACCTGGGGGTGATCACCGGCGTGACGCTGGCCCTGATCACCGCGTTACTGCAAGCTAACGGCTGGATCCTGCCGCTGGAGGTGGTGGCGGTGTTCACGGTCGGGCAGCTGCTTTCGGATTTGGTGCTCACTCCTCGGCTGGTGGGCGAACGCATCGGCCTGCATCCGGTGCTGGTGATCTTCGCAATCCTGGTGGGCGGCGCGCTGTTCGGGTTTGCCGGCATCCTGCTATCGCTGCCGGCCGCCGCCGCCAGTACGGTGCTGGTGCGTTATGCCCGGGAACGCTATGTGGAAAGCCGTTTGTACCGCGAGGGCGGCGAAGCCCCATGACTTCAGAGGAAAAATTTGGCCAGCTGCCTTTGCCCATCAGCCTGGATGCCGGCGCGACCTTCGAGAATTTCCACGCTGCGCAAAACCAGGCGGCGGTGGATGCGCTCATGCGCCTGGCACGCGGCGGCGGTGAGCGCGTCATGTTTTTGTGGGGCGCGGATGGCCGCGGCAAGTCGCATCTGCTGCAGGCAGCCTGCCGGCTGGCCGGGGCGTCCACAAGGCGCGCCATGTATCTGCCCATGACCCAGGGCGTGTTGCTGGATCCACAGGTGGCCGAGAATCTGGACAGCTATGCGCTGGTGGCGGTGGATGACATACACCGGGTGGCCGGCATTGAAGCCTGGCAGCGGGCGCTGATTGTACTGTTCGATGCACTGGCGGAAAAAGGCGGCAGCTTCGTGGCCACGGCGCGCAACGCGCCTAATGCCATCAAGCGGCTGTTGCCGGATCTGGCATCGCGACTTGCGTGGGGACCAGTGTTTCAACTGGAAGCACTTTCGGATGACGACAAGATCGCAGCCCTGAAGCAGCGTGCTTTTCGCCGCGGCTTCGAGCTGCCGGATGAGAGCGTGCGTTACCTGCTCAAACGCCAGCAGCGCGATATGCATTCACTGTGCGTCACACTGGATGCGCTAGACAATGCCTCGCTGGTAGCGCAGCGCAAACTCACTCTGCCGTTCGTGAAATCCCTGCTGGATAAAAAAACCTGAAGTCCAGTGGCTGACTAGGGGTTTTCAGGCGTTTCGCCGCAACCCGCGCAGTGCCGCACTGGCGGCGATGAACAGCAGCAGGCTCAGGGATACCTCCATGCTCGCATAGCCGCCATCGCTTTTACTGGTGAGCAGTACGGTGATGCCCTGGGCGAAATACCCAAGCGCCAGGAACCCGCACCAGGCAAAGCCGGCTTTTTGGCCGCGCCATACCGGGTACGCAACCAGCAACAGGGGCAGGAGCGCCAGGCTCATCCACACAACTCGTTCGCGAATATTCGCTTGAGTGAGGGCGACCAGCCACAGGCACAGCCACGCCGCCAGCAGAACCATGGCCGACAGCGCCAGCGCGCGGCCGGAAAAGTGCGCCTTCATTTAGAAGTCAACTTGACTGCCACCTGTGCCACGCGCGCACCGAGTTTCCTGCAAAGTTGTTGTTCCGTTTCGCTCAAGTCGCGGTCGCTGTTCACGCCGGCATGGTGGCTCGGCCCATAGGGCGTGCCACCGGAGGACGTTTCCATGAGTTCACGTTCCGTATAGGGCGTGCCTACGATCAACATGCCGTGATGCAGCAATGGCAGCATCATGGATAACAGCGTGGTTTCCTGGCCGCCATGCAATGAACTGGTGGAAGTGAAAACTCCGGCAGGCTTGCCCGACAATTCCCCGGAAAGCCATAAACTTCCGCTAGCGTCGAAGAAGTATTTGAGAGCAGCTGCCATGTTCCCGAATCGCGTGGGGCTGCCGACCACCAGCCCGGCGCACTCCTTGAGGTCGTCAAGACTCGCGTACGGCGGACCGGATTCGGGAACCGGCTTTGCGAGGGCTTCGCAGACAGCGGATACCGCAGGCACGGTGCGCAGCCGGGCACGCGCACCCGGAACGCTTTCCACCCCGCGGCATACCAGTTGCGCCATTTTTGCCGTGGCGCCATAGCGGCTGTAATAAAGCACCAGTATTTCCATGCTTACAGGATCTCCAACACCGCTTCAGGCGGGCGTCCGATGCGGGCGCTGCCGTTGGCGAACACCACCGGACGCTGGATCAGGACTGGGTGCGCATGCATGGCCTCAATTAGCTGCGTGCGCGTCAGGCCGGGGTCATCCAGGTGCAGTGTGTGGTACAGCGGCTCGTTGGTGCGCATCAACTGACGCGGCTGCATGCGCAAAAGCCCCAGTGCCTGCTCGATTTCCACCGGCCCGGGCGGTGTGCGTAAGTATTCAATGATCCGTATTTCCATGTGGCGCGATTGCAACATGCCAAGTGTTTGCCTCGATTTCGAGCATCGTGGGTTATGCCAGATTGTGACTTTTTGCATACTGAATTCCGTGGCGCTGGTGTAGCATGCTGAACCCACTATAAACCAGCAGCCGGTGCTTGACTGCAGCAGGGCCCGCAGTAAGCTGGGTCCCCCGACTTATGGAAAGCATGGTAGCCGCCATTTCCCGTGCCAAGAAATAGCATAAATTACTCCTGGCTTGCCGCACTTTGCGTGCTGCTGGCACTGGCAGCGTGTGCAAGCGCGCCGGTGCAGGAAATGAGCAATGCCCGCCAGGCGATCACCGCCGCCCAGCAGGCAGGCGCACAGAAAGTTGCAGCCAAGCAGATGGCCGAGGCCCAGCGCATGATGGATCGCGCGCAAACCGCACTGGATCGGGGCGATTACGGCAGCGCGCGTCAGGATGCGATACTCGCCAGGAGCGCCGCCGAAAAAGCCCTGCGCATTGCCCAGGGAAATCCCTCGCCCCCCTAGATTTTCCCGTAATTTCCTTATGTTAAGGCTCATTGTTCGCTTGACCCGGAGCTTTGCCGGAGTTATTCTTTTGCGCATTACTTTCAGGCCCACCATCAGGTTCTGCGGTTTCCTGTGAGTCGTTTCCCTTAACAGTCATCAATATCAACAAGGTTGGAGATGCCTACATGATCAAGAATTCCATCAGACACTTGGCTATCGTGATGTTGGTCGCCGGCGTCGCCGTCGGTTGCGCCACGCACAAAGTTCAGCCGGTGGCCGCACCCGCGCCCAAAGGTCCGAATGCGGCAACCACTCAGGCAATTGCAGACGCACAGGCTGTGATCAACGGAGCGCAGGCGCCGTGCACGGATACTGGCGATGCTTCCACGCTGCTGACCCAGGCGCAGCAGGCTGGCCAGGCCGGTGACAACACCAAGGCCCAGCAGCTCGCAGCCCAGGCCAAGCAGGACGCGGAAACCGCCATTAATAACTGCTACATGAGCCATGCAAAAGACATACTGGCCCAGGCGCAGGGCTATACCAACCTGAATTCAGACGAACAGAACAGCCTGAATCAGTGCCAGACGGATATCAACAACAACCAGGGCAAAGCCGCCTATGACACCTGCTCGGCGCTGGTAGCACAGCTGCAGGCCGCCAAGAGCACCTACACGGTAGTGCACGGCGACAGCCTGTGGCGCATCGCAGGCAAGTCGGAAGTCTATGGCAACTCCCTGGAGTGGCCGCTGATCTTCAAGAACAATGCCGACTCCATCAAGCATGCGGATTTGATCTATCCGAAACAGGATCTCAACGTGGTGACCAACCCGCTGAAGACCGACGTGGATTCCGCCACCTGGTATGCGCAGCATCGCGGCGCGTGGAAGAACCACAAGGCCGACAAGCGCGACCGGGAGTGGCTGAATGGCACGCTCACGCCCCCGGCGGCGACGACTCCGGCTCCCAGTGCCTCAACCCACTGATCCGGTGCATCACCTGTTTTTCGGCTAATGTGTTTGATTCCTTAAAGGGCCCTGCGGGGCCCTTTTCTTTTGCCCTGATGAACGACTATGAACGTCTGTAAACGATGCCTGGTGTCGGGACGTGTGCAGGGGGTTTTTTACCGCGCCAGCACCGCGCGCCGCGCGTCCGAACTGGGCCTGAACGGATATGCCAGAAACCTGGCGGACGGGCGGGTGGAGGTGCTGGTTTGCGGCAGTGCCGAATCGGTGGCCGAACTGTGTGAATGGCTATGGCAAGGTCCGCCGGCGGCAGAGGTGAGTGAGGTGGTGATCTGTGAAATGGAGTGTGCTGAGATTCCGCGTGGATTCAGCACGCGGTGATATCCGCCTGCGAAAGCCGTTTGATGCGACCTTCGGTCGCAAACTTCACATTGAAGCGGCTGCCCGCCCCCGGATTGTGGCGCTTGTAATCAGTCCCAACGCCACTTCCGGCTCAGGGCTTTGAGCACGCTGTCGGAGTAATCGATGCCGACGGTGGCGCCATTGTAGCGCTGCAGGGCTTCGCGGATGTCGCCGTGGGACTTGACCAGGTAATACTTGAGGATGGTGCAGCCGAGCCGCAGGTTGGTGGTTTCATGGAACAGATTGCCATGCGCCTGACCGCTCAGCTTCAGCCAGAAAGGCATGATCTGCATCAGTCCCTGGGCACCGGCTCGGGAAACCGCAAACCGGTTGAAGTTGCTTTCCACGTTGATGATGGCCAGCACCAGTTCCGGCGATACATCCGCATGCTTGGCTTCCCGGTGGATCAACTCCAGCAAGTCCAGGCGCTTTTGGGGATCGGGAATGGTGGGCGCCAGGCGGTTCGACATGGTCATGAGCCACACCTGCGCCACGTATTTATCCTGGAAGCTGGAATTGTCAGCGGCCGCTTTTCTCACCAGTGAAAGCAATTCGGCACTCGGGGCGATGAATTTCTGGGCGTTGGCCGTAGCGGAGGCCAGCAATGACGCGAACAGTAACAGTGGTACGGCGATGAGTCGCATCAGCCCAGTTGTGTTGTGGCCTGGACGCGCTGTTTCAGGAATGCCAGCAGCTCAGTGCGCGGCAGGTCGGTTTTGTCAGCGTCCAGCCGCCCCTTGTATTCCACGCTGCCGGCATCCAGGCTGCGTTCAGATATCACCACGCGGTGTGGAATGCCGATGAGCTCGGCATCGGCGAACATGGGCCCGGGCCGCAGCTCGCGGTCATCCATCAGCACTTCGTATCCCGCATCCATGAGTTCCCGGTAAAGATCTTCGGCCGCGTTGCGCAGCTTTTCGGATTTGTGCATGTTCAGCGGCAACAGCGCGATGTGGAAAGGTGCGATGGCATCCGGCCAGATGATGCCGCGCACGTCGTTGTTTTGCTCGATGGCGGCAGCTACCACCCGGGTTACGCCAATGCCGTAGCAACCCATGATGAGGGTTGCGTCCCGGCCCTGTTCGTCGAGCACCGTGGCCTTGAGCTTCTCGCTGTACAGGCTGCCAAGCTGGAAAATATGGCCGACTTCGATGCCGCGCGCGATCTTGAGCATGCCTTTGCCATCCGGTGAAGGGTCACCTTCAACGACCCTGCGGATGTCGGCGACGATATAGCCTTTTTCGATGTCGCGTTCCAGGTTGAAGCCGCGGCAATGGTAGCCGGGCTCATTGGCGCCGCACACGAAATCCGCCATTTGCTCCACGCTCCGGTCGATGATGAGCCTGAACGGTTCCAGGCGGCCGACGGCGGGATCCTGCGTCAACCGCTTGTACAGGGTGGTGTTGCTTTGGATGTCCAGAAAAGCTTTCAGGCCAGCCGGGCCGATGTATCCGGCGCGGCAGCCCAGGTGCTGCTGGATCTCCGCCTCATTCGCCAGGCGATAGTTATCAAAACCCGGGATTTTTTTCAGCTTGGTTTCATTGACCTCGTGATCGCCGCGCAACAGCAGCAAGCCGAAGCCGCCGGCACCCATGACCGCCACCGCTTTCACGGTTTTTTGCAGCGGAATTTTCAGAAAAGCCGCGACTTCCTCGCAGGTTTTTTTGTCGGGGGTGGCGACCTTCATGCAGTTTTCGGCCGGCGCCGGCCGTGGAGCCGGCGGCACGGCGGCTTCGGCCATCTCGATATTGGCCGCGTAGCCGGACTGGTCGGAAAATGCGATGGCGTCTTCCCCGGAGTCCGCCAGTACGTGGAATTCATGGGAAAAATTTCCGCCGATGGCGCCGCTGTCGGCGCGCACCGCGCGGAACTTCAGTCCGCAGCGCGTGAAGATGCGCGAATAGGCGGTGTACATGGCGTCGTAGGTCTCCTGCAGCGACGCCTGTGATACATGGAATGAATAGGCATCTTTCATGAGGAATTCACGCGCGCGCATCACTCCGAAGCGCGGCCTGATTTCGTCGCGAAACTTGGTCTGGATCTGGTAGAAAGTGAGCGGCAGCTGCTTATAGGAACGGATTTCGCGGCGTACCACGTCGGTGATGACTTCCTCATGGGTCGGCCCGAAGCAGTACTCACGCTGGTTGCGGTCCTTGAAGCGCAACAGCTCCGGGCCGTACTTCCCCCAGCGGCCGGATTCCTGCCACAACTCCGCCGGCTGCACCGCTGGCATCAGCAGCTCCAGGGCGCCGGTGCGGTTCATTTCCTCGCGCACGATGGTTTCCACCTTGTGCAGCGTGCGCAGGCCCAGCGGCAGCCAGGTGTACAGGCCGGCGGCCAGGCGCCGGATCAATCCAGCCCGCAGCATCAGCTGGTGGCTGACGGTATCCGCATCCGCGGGGGTTTCCTTGACGGTGAGCAGTGGGAAGCGGGAGGTGCGCATTGGCAGGGGCTTTATGTTGCAAAGGCGCCATTTTAACGGCCGGGGCCGGACCCAGTATAGCCAGTGGCCGTGCCGCAGTCACGGTGATGCAGTTGATTTCAGGACGGTCAGCGGTTAGCGTGATGCCGCCAACCGGGGGTAACCGACATGGCCACAGTGCTTTATGACACGGGCATCAATCCGTCATTGATCAGGGCCCGCCGCGTGGCGGTGCTTGGATTCGGCGCGCAAGGCCGCGCACAGGCCATGAATCTGAAGGATTCTGGCGTCAACGTGAGCGTCGGCCTGCGCGCGGGCTCGACCTCGCGAGCGGCTGCGGAAGCCGCCGGCCTGAAAGTGGCGGAGCCGGCTGCCGCGGTTTCCAAAGCCGACGTGGTGGTGATGCTGATTCCGGATGAGACCCAGCCGCGTGTCTACGCTGAAGCCGTGGCGCCGGTATTGCGCAAGAATGGCGCGCTGATCTTCGCCCATGGCTACAACATTCATTACCAGCGCATCGTGCCGCGTCCGGACATGGACGTGATGCTGGTGTCGCCCAGCGGCATCGGCGAGCACGTGCGCGCCGAATACCAGGCAGATCGCGGCGTACCGGCGCTGATGGCGGTGCAGCAGGATGCCAGCGGCAATGCGCGGGCTCTGGCCCTGTCCTACGCCTGGGCGCAGGGACACGGACGCGCCGGCATCATCGAATCCAGTTTCCGCGAGGAGACCGAGACCGACCTGTTCGCCGAACAGGCGGTGCTGTGCGGCGGGCTTACGCATCTCATCATCGCGGCCTTCGATACCCTGGTGCAGTCCGGCTATGCGCCGGAAGTTGCCTACTTCACCTGTCTGTATGAGGTGCGGCTGATCGCCGACATCATCAATCGCAAGGGCATCGCCAGCATGCGTGAATCGATTTCCACCACCGCTGAATTCGGCGACTATACCCGGGGTCCGCGCGTCATCGGGCCGGCAACGCGCACCGCCATGAAAGAACTGCTGGGCGAGATCCAGAACGGCCAGTTCGCCAGCGAACTGGAGCGTGAAGTCAGCGCTGGCATGCCGACCGTGAAAATCGCGCGCGTGCGGGCGCGTACCCAGCTCATCGAAACAGTGGGTAAGGCGCTGCGCAAACACATGCAGGGCTCCGGCTGAGCCGGCGACCGCGCGCGGTCGCGCCCCGCGGCCGGTCATGGCATCATATTGCCGAGTGAACCGAGGCCATGACATGCAAGCACCCGTGATTCCGGATCCCGACGTCGATACCGAAATCGGCGTCGACGAACCGATCGGTGAACCCGAAGAACCCGGCATCGAAGGCCCGCGCCGCCGCGGCATCTACCTGCTTCCCAATCTGCTGACCACCGCCGGACTGTTTTCCGGTTTTTACGCCATCGTGGCCGCTATGGCGGGACATTTCCAGCCGGCGGCCATCGCGGTGTTCGTGGCCATGATCTTCGACGGTCTGGATGGCCGCATTGCCCGGCTGACACATACCGAAAGTGCCTTCGGAAAGGAATACGACAGCCTTTCGGATATGGTGTCTTTCGGACTGGCGCCGGCGCTGGTCATGTATGAATGGGCCTTCAAGGACATGGCCAATTTCGGTTTTGTGTGGGGCAAGCTCGGCTGGCTGGGGGCTTTCTTCTACGCGATCTCCGCAGCCTTGCGCCTGGCGCGCTTCAACGTGCGCGCCGGCGTGGTGGACAAACGTTATTTCCAGGGCCTGCCGAGTCCCGCAGCCGCCGGCATCGTCGCCGCCACCGTGTGGCTGGGCGTGGACCAGAGCATACCAGGCCCGGCGCTGGTGATCCCCGCGTATGTGCTCACGGTGGCCGCGGGCGCGCTCATGGTGAGCAGCATCGGTTTCTACAGCTTCAAGGATTTCAATCTGCACGGGCGCGTGCCGTTCACCACGATTCTGGTGATCGTCGTCGCCATCATCGTGATCACGTTTAATCCCCCGTCGGTTTTATTCCTGGTGTTTTTCTTTTACGCCTGCTCCGGCCCGGTGATGGCGCTGTGGCGCTTGCGGCGCCGGCTGTCGCAGCGACATTCCAAATAAAATTGCATGGACGCGCGCCGCGCCCAATATCTGCACGAGCTGGGCATCACCGCATGGCGGCAGCGCGGTGCACCCGATGTCGGCCGGAGCGCACCGGCGGCCGGCATCCACCACGCGCAAACCGCTCAAGCTGCCGCGAACCTGGACTGGGAGGGGCTGGAGCAGGCGGTCAAGAACTGCACTGCCTGCGGCTTGCGCGCCGGATGCACCCAGACGGTGTTCGGCGTAGGCAACCGGCAGGCGGACTGGCTGGTGATCGGCGAGGCACCCGGCGCGGAAGAAGACAGGCAAGGCGAACCGTTCGTGGGCCGCGCCGGCCAGCTGCTCAATTCCATGCTGGCGGCCATCGGCTTGCGCCGCGAACAGGTGTACATCGCCAACATACTCAAGTGCCGGCCGCCCGGAAACCGCGATCCCAAGCCCGAGGAAGCCGCCACCTGCCGCCCCTTCCTGGAGCGCCAGATCGCGTTGATCCGGCCGAAGCTGATCCTGGCCGTGGGCCGCATCGCTGCGCAAAACCTGATGGCTACCGACACGCCCATCGGCAAAATGCGCGGCAGATTGCATCACCTGGACGGCATCCCGGTGGTAGTTACCTACCACCCAGCCTATTTGCTGCGCTCGCCGGGCGAGAAGCGCAAGGCCTGGGCGGACCTGCAGTTCGCGGTGCGCACCTTTGAAGGCAAGCAGACATGAGCGCGGTGGTCGCCATCCCCGATTCGCCGCTGTACCGCCCCATGCGCGAGGCCGACATTCCGGTGGTGTTCGCCATAGAAAAGCGCGCCTATAAGTTCCACTGGAGCGAAGGCATCTTCCGCGATTGCTTGCGGGTAGGTTATGGCTGCTGGGTGATGGAGCTGGGCGGCGGCGTCGGCGGCTACGGCATTCTTTCGTTGGTGGTGGGCGAGGCGCACCTGCTGAACATTTGCGTGGCGCCCGAATGGCAGGCGCAGGGCTACGGGCGCCTGCTGCTGGAACATTTCATCGAGCTGGCCCGCGAACGCGGCGCCTACCAGATGCTGCTGGAAGTGCGGCCGTCCAACAAGACCGCCATGCGCCTGTACCGCCGGCGCGGCTTTGCGGAAGTGGGCCAGCGCAAGAATTACTATCCCGGCGAGCATGGGCGGGAAGACGCCCTGATCCTGGGGTTGCCTTTATGAAAGCCGGCGCCGTGTTCGGGTAAAATACCGGTTTTTCCCCGAGTCAGGTCTCCATGTTCGACCAGGAAATCGGCCGACGGCGCACTTTTGCCATCATCTCGCATCCGGATGCCGGCAAGACCACGCTCACCGAAAAATTGCTGCTATTCGGCGGCGCCATCCAGTACGCCGGCGCGGTCAAGGGCCGCAAGGCCGCGCGCCATGCCACTTCCGACTGGATGCAGCTGGAACAGCAGCGCGGCATTTCCATCACCTCGTCGGTGATGCAGTTCCCGTACCGCGAGCGCGTCATTAACCTGCTGGATACCCCGGGCCACGAGGACTTTTCCGAGGACACCTACCGCACCCTGACTGCCGTGGATTCGGCGCTCATGGTGATCGACTGCGCCAAGGGCGTGGAGGAGCGCACTATCAAGCTCATGGAAGTGTGCCGTTTGCGCGACACGCCCATCATGACGTTCATCAACAAGCTGGACCGGGACGGGCGCGATCCCACCGCGCTGCTGGACGAGGTGGAAGCGGTGCTCAAGATCCGCTGCGCGCCCATGACCTGGCCGCTGGGCATGGGCCGCGATCTCAAGGGTATTTACCAGTTCGCCGGGGACCGCATCCATATTTATACAGGCAGCAAGACCGGCCGCCTGGGCGAGGTGCACGCCATCCAGGGCCTGCACAGCCGCGAAGCGGATGAACTGCTGGGCACAGATGCGGCCCGCCTGCGCGCCGAAGTGGAGCTGGTGCAGGGCGCCTCGCACTTATTCGAGCATGAGGAATATCTGGCGGGACGGCTGACGCCGGTGTTTTTCGGTTCCGCCATCGGCAACTTTGGCGTGCGCGAACTGCTGGACGCGTTTGTGGAGCACGCGCCGCCGCCACGCGCCCGGGACAGCGTCACGCGCCGGGTGTCGCCGCTTGAGGACAAGCTCAGCGGTTTCATTTTCAAGATTCAGGCCAACATGGATCCGCAGCATCACGACCGCATCGCCTTCATGCGGCTGTGCTCAGGGCGCTATCAGCCCGGGATGCGCGTGCGGCACGTGCGCATCGGACGCGAGATCAAGATCGCGGATGCACTCACCTTCATGGCGGCGGAACGCGAGCACGCGCAGGAAGCCTACGCGGGCGACATCATCGGCATCCACAACCACGGCACCGTGGCCATCGGCGACACCTTCACCCAGGGCGAAGACCTGCAGTTCACCGGCATTCCCAACTTCGCACCGGAATTGTTCCGCCGGGTGCTGCTCAAGGATCCCTTGAAGGCCAAGGCCCTCAACAAAGGCCTGGATCAGCTGTGCGAGGAGGGCGCCACCCAGCTGTTCAGGCCCTTGCGCAACAACGACCTGATCCTCGGCGCCGTGGGACTGCTGCAGTTCGATGTGGTTGCCTACCGGCTGCAGACGGAATACGGCGTGGACTGCAAGTTCGAGGGCGTGCCTGTGGCCACCGCCCGCTGGGTGGATTGTGACGACCGCAAGAAGCTGGAAGAATTCCGCGACAAGGCCCACGACTACCTGGCGCTGGATCACGCCGGCAGCCTGGTGTACATCGCCCCCACCCAGGTGAACCTGCAGCTGACCCTGGAACGCTGGCCGGGCGTACGCTTCCGTGACACCCGCGAGCACGGCGTGGTACCGGCCGCCGCCTGAAAATTACACAGGGCGCGGCGTGGCCCCGTCAATCCATTCCTGCTAGCCTGTGCCGTCCGCTGGCATGAGGGCGCACATGCAACTTCCCAAAAGCCGCAAGCTGTGGGGTTGGGCTTCCTATTATTGGGGCAACCATGCCTACACCACGTCCATCATTACGGTATTTTTCCCGATCTTCTTCCAGCAATACTGGGACCATGGCACAGAGGTGACCCTGAATACCTTCCGCCTGGGCCTGGCCAATTCAGTTGCAAGTCTGGTGGTGGCGCTATCGGCGCCGGTGCTGGGAGCCATCGCCGACAGCGGCGGACACAAGAAACGCTTTCTGATCACAACGGCATTCCTGGGCAGCCTGATGATGCTGGCCCTGTATTTCGTGCACATGGGACAGTGGCAATGGGCCTGGCTGTTGTACGTGATCGCTTCCGTGTGTTACTGGTGGGGCAACGTGTTCGGCGATTCCATGCTGGTGTCGGTGGCCGAGCCCGGCAAGCTCGACATGACTTCGGCCATCGGCTACTTCGCCGGTTACCTGGGTGGCGGCCTGTTCCTGGTCCTGGGCGTAGCCATGAGCCTGAAGCCCCAGTGGTTTGGACTCAGCAGCGCGGTGGCCGCAGTGCGCATGATCCTGATCCTGACCGCGGCCTGGTGGGTGCTGTTCTCGCTGCCGTTGCTGTTCTGGGTGCCGGAACCCCACAAGCCGGCAGTCAAGCCCGGTCTCGGGAAATCAGTGGTTGCCGGCTTCCGGCAGCTGGCGGAAACCTTCCGCCACGTGCGCGCCTACAAACCGGTGTTCATGTTCCTGATCGCCTACTGGGTGTACATTGACGGCGTCAACACCATCATCCAGATGGCGGTGGACTACGGTAAAGCCATCGGCTTCAGCACCACCGACCTGATCCTGGCGGTGCTCATGGTGCAGTTCATAGGGGTGCCGGCGGCCATCCTGTTTGGGCGCCTGGGTGAGCGCATCGGCCCGAAAATCGCGATTTTCATCGGCCTGGCGGTGTATGTGGTGGTAGCCGTATTCGCGGCTTTCATGCAGCATTCCTGGGAATTCTTTGTGCTTGCCGGCCTGGTGGGCCTGGTGCAGGGCGGCGTGCAGCTGCTCAGCCGCTCCTTTTATGCCCGGCTGGTGCCCCATGAGCGGGCCGGGGAATTCTTCGGCTTTTACAACATGTTGGGTGAGTTTGCCGCCATTCTCGGGCCCATCATGATCGGCTTCGTGAGCTATGCCACCGGCAGCCCGCGGCTGTCCATTCTGTCGGTTATCCTGCTGTTCGCGGTGGGTGCGGCGCTGCTGACGCGGGTGGATGCCGGAGCGGATTCTGCGCCGGCGGCGACCGGGAGCCTGCGAAACGGCTCCAGTCATGGCACAATCTAGGCTTCGGCGGCGGCCAACTGGTGCCGCCAACATTTTTCGGGAGGGGTTTATGAAGCGGTGGTTCGTAATTGTGCTTACCCTGACGTCGGCGGCTCTGATGTCGGCCTGCAGCTATAAGCCCAGCTATGCGCTGGTGGGTGTTCCGGGCCAGTATTCCTATATCGACAGCGCCAACATTCTGATCGACAACGGGCAATGCAGCTATGTCATCTACCGGGGCGATGGAACCACCCCGCCCGAGGTGGTGGAGCCCTGTGCCCTGATGGCTGACAAGAAAGACGCCCTGGGCAACCCCCACGGCAAAATCGAAATCGGCTTCAACACCGCCAAGGGCCCGCAGATCCTGACCATGACCGAGGCCGGCACCAACGGCGAATTTGCCCAGAGCGTGCCGGATATCGGCGTGTATCTGCCCAACAACTGGAACCTGCAGACGCCGGCGAGCAACCAGCTGCTCAAGGCCAACGCCCAGGGGTCCGTGTACGCCAACCTGCTGGTGGCCTTCGGCGGCGTGCGCTGCTCGCTGACGGTGGTGCCGGTGGCCACCAATACCCCGGTGAACATGCCCTGCGGGCTCATGTCCTGGAGCAGCGATTCCGTGTCCGTGTCGATCCCAGGCGCGCTGGTTTCGACTGCCTATACCCAGCGTTCCTGGCCGCTGCATTTCACCATCGATCCCAGCGGCAACGGCTGGAATCTGGTGAAACCGCCGCCCGGATTCCCGGCGACCTATACGCTGACGGATAACAACGCCAAGTAGCGATGCGCGCCAGCCTCCGGCGGCCGAGCATGCGAGCCGGATTGCTGGCAATCAGCCTGCTGTGCCTGAGCGCGCCAGCCGCGCAGGCGGCTGCGCCGGAAACCTGGAGCGTTTCCAAACAGGCACCCTGCATGGGCTTGACCGTCAGCTGGACGCCGACGCTTCCCGATCTGCAGCAACTGGTGGGGCCGCACTGGCACCCGGCCCAGGGACCGGTGGCCGGCCACGGCATCCTGCTGCTGTTCGCCACCCGCTGCCCCCAATCCCATGTCGGCGCCAAAGCCACCGGCCCGTTCACCATGGGCGCGGTGATCGTGCCGGTGGAAACTCCGGCGGACACCCACGGCATCCAGCAAAGCAACGGCCACGGCTGGGCAGTGGTAGCGGAAGTGCTGGGGCCGGAGCGCAGCCCGGTGATGCAGCTGTTCAAGCGCCATGGTTTTACCGTGACCAATGCCCAGGTACGTCTCACACTGTATAAGGACGCCAAGCAGCTGCAACCCAGCATCAGCATCGTGACAAAAGACGGACACATGGGCGTGCATGCGGAAGTCTCCGGCCCAGCCAAGCGCTTCGATATCGTCTCTGCCCTGGGTGGGAACAATCCCGAGCTGTTTTCATTATTCACCGGCAAGGAATCCGCTTCCCGTCAGGAGCAGAGTACGGCGATCACCACCGCAGGCGGCACCACACTGGTGTCCCAATTTCAGCTGGCGCCCAAGCCCGGCCGGGTCATGCTCGACCGGGATTTCACCTGGTCTTTCCGGTTCTCCGATCAGCCGTATTGAGGAAGTCGCAGCGATTTGGTGTCCAAGTCGCCACAGCAACGCGCAAAGTTACAACGGTATCCGTTTCTTCTCCACTATGTGCCTGTCCTGATGCTGGTGGCCGCGCTAAGGAGAAAACATGAACGCTCGGTTTGAATCCAGCCGCCTGCTGTTTGCCGCGGCCATGATCGCCCTCGGCGTCACTGGCCCGGTGAACGGCGACTTCGCCCTGGGCTGGCAGCCACGATGGAAGCTGTCATGCTGGGCCTGATCCCAATTACTTTTTGGGGGCCGGATCTTTATACGGGCAGGACCGCGAGCACCGCGTTTATCATCTCGTTCCTGATCGCCGCCGGCGTGTGGCTGGTGGCCGATACCTGCAAGGAGGTGCCGTGGATGGCCACCGGCAGGCTGGTTTGCAAAATATAATTCACCGGTTCGATAGGCAATAAATACCAATAAACGATATCTGCGGCAAAATCAGAAATCGTAAAGCATATATTTTCAACAACCCATAACAAACGCTGGACCTTCAAAAGGCGGCATTCAAAAATCATGTGAATGTGGTTTTGTGATGTAGGTTAAGCAGGGAGATTCACTATGACGCGTAATTATCCGCTGCTGATATTGCTCAGCGTTGTCGCGGTAGTTGTAGCGGTTGTCGGCAGCCTGGTGAAGCAGTCAGGCATGCCATTCAGCTTTACCGTGCTGGATGCCCGTACCGCGGTCATTAGCCCGATCCACGGACTCTCCTTGCCGGCGAACCTGCGGGCGGGGGACCGGATTGATCTCCCGTTGCTGGACCACCAGGCCCGCATCGCGCTGGCTCAAGCCAATCTGCCTGCCGGGCATCGATATGACATCAACGTCCGCCGCGGCGCAGCGGAGTTCACGGTGCCCGTCACCGCCGTGGATCTCGACAGCGCCTATGACGAGGCGTGGATCGTCTGGTCTTTGCGCAGCCTGGCGGTATTAAGCGGCGTGATCGTGTTGCTGGTCCTGTGGCGCGGCCGCGATCGGGCCTCACGGTACATGGTCCTATGGACCATGAGTTTTATGGTCGGCAACGCTTTCTTCACGCTTCCATCGGACGGGCTCGTTGGCATATCTGCCACGGTGGTTGGTTGGCTGTCCTTCCTAAGCGCACGCATCGGTTTCTATCTGCTGGTCGAAACAGTGCTCGGGTCAATACTTACCCCGCGCCTGCGAATGGGATTTCGCACGCTCTTCGTGTTCTCATTGCTGGCGGGCGCCAGTGTATTCCCCACCGGGCAGATTTTGTTTGTAGCCACCGGCTGGGCGGAACTCCTGCGGCCCGGTTATGGCTACCTGCTTTTCGCGGGCTACCTGATCCCGTTCGTCATGCTGACAGTGGGTTTTGGCATGGCGGAAACCCCGCAGCGACTCAAGCTCCGCTGGATGTTGTGGAGCAGTATCGTGTTCCTTTTCGGGGTCTGCATGGGCGATACCATTGCCCTAGGGCTTATCCCATCAGTGATTGCCAACTATTTGTGTGAGTTCCTGGGGCTGGCCGGTTTCGTGTATGCCGTGCTGCGGCACCGGCTGGTGGACGTTTCGTTGATCATCGACCGCACCCTGGTGTACGGCGGCGTCACCGCGCTGGTGGTGGGCGTGATCGCGGCCATGAACAGTCTGGCGCTGCGTGCCACTTTGGGCCCGGGGGCCAGCCTGCTACTGCAGGTGGTGGTGCCGTTGGCCCTGGGTATCGTGCTGCACCGGGTGCGCACCTACATGGACATGGTGGTGGAGCGGGTGTTTTTCCGCAGCAAGTATCTGGCGGAAAAGACCCTGAAGAACTTCGGCCGCCATTGCGGCCACATTGAGAGCCTGCAGCGTCTCCTGGACATCAGCATGGAGGAGTTCCAGCGTTTCACCCGCAGCCCGGCGCTCGCCATGTACGAAGCCACAGGGCAGGGCTATCGGCGGCTGCGAGCGGCGGGCAAGTCCGGTTATCCTGAAATGCTCGACAGGGACGATCCCGCCATCGTTGCGGTACGCGCGGAAGACAATGCCATGGAGCTTGCCGACTACCGCAGTGCTTTGGGTGCCGAGGGCTGCATATTCCCCATCAGCGTGCTCGGACGGCTGCGCGGCGTGCTGGTATGCGCCAACCGGCCCGGCGAGCATTTCGCGCCGGACGAAAAGAAACTCCTCGCCGAGGTTATTCGTGAAGTGGGCGCCGCCTGGAGAATCCTGCGGGCGCGGGAGAATGAGGAGGTGCTGCGAGCCCTGGCGGATGGACGCCTCGAGCCCTCCGCGGCCCGCGATCGTGCGCAGCAGATGTTTTCTGAGATGGGCAGCGCTGCTTTGCAAAGCGCGTGATTGGAAAGCGGTGCAGCCTGCGTACGGTTAAAAGCAAATATGCCGGGGATTAATTTTAACGAATAATTACGGGGGTGCATCATGCGCCGTCAGATAATCTTGATTTTATTGAGCGTACTGATCGTCGCCATGGGACTGTACGCAAACCCATTCACGCTCAAAGTTACCGGACTCCCTTTCACGGTTAACCTGGTGAATGCCCGTACCGGCATCATCCAGCCTGTGCCCGGAATTATGCTGCCGGCCGGGCTCCAGGCCGGTGATGCCATTGATTTGCCGGCGCTTGATACCGCGGCGCGTACCGCCATCAGCCTGTCGGCCAAAGCCAGCAGCCTGCCGCGTGCCCATACCTATGTATTCATGATCCAGCGGACCGGCGGTACCGATGTGCCGGTGACGGTGACTACGGTCGAACTGGACAAGATTCGCAGCGTGAAATGGACGCAACAGTTACTGTCCTACCAGTCACTGTTGCTGGTACTCATTGCATTGATTGTTCTCTGGCGGGGCCGCGACCGTGCCGCCATGGGCGTATTCCTGTGGACCGCCGGAAATCTAGTCGGCGGCATGATGAACACCACGGATCCATTCGCCATAATGGATATTGGCTACGGTGCACAGGACCGGGTCGCCTTGATCAGACTGCTGGTAGCCTGGACCCTGCTGCTGCTGGCACGCACGGGGTTTTACATCACCATTGAATCCAGCGTGCGCGCGGGCCTCCGGGCACGTGCATTGCTGGCATGGCGCGGCTTGTTCCTGCTGAGCCTCGTCGGCACGGCGGTGGTTGCTCTCGGAGGGCCGGTGGTGTACATCGCCACTGGTTTTGCGGAATTGCTTCGCGGCACGTATGGCCTGCTTGTGACGGCCAGTTATTTCCCCTCCGTGCTGCTACTCATCGCCGGATACAGGACGGCCGCGACAGCTGTGCGGCCCCGGCTGCGCTGGATGCTGTGGGGCAGCCTGCTGTGGACCGTGGGTGTGTTGCTCACCAATGAGCCGCAATGGGGCGTGGTGGTAACCCTGCTGCTGGGCCTGGGTGTTTTTACCTCCCTGGGGATAATCGCCATAATCTACGCCGTGTTGCGGCACCGGCTGGTGGACGTGGCGGTGGTCATTGACCACACGCTGGTGTATGGCGCCACCACCATGCTGGTTATCGGCGTGATTGCCGTGGTCAACAGCCTGGCCTTGCATGCCGCAGTGGGTGCGGGCGCAAGCCTGGTGCTGCAGATTATCGTGCCGCTGGCACTCGGCATCGTGCTGGGCCAGGTGCGCCGCTACATGGACATCGTGGTGGAGCGGGTGTTCTTCCGCAGGCGCTACCTGGCCGCGCGCAGGCTCAAGGGCTTTGTGGAACGCTGCGGCCACATCCTCGGCATTGACAGCCTGCTGAATGACACCATCATGGAAATCGGCCGCTATTCCAGAAGTCCCGGGCTGGCGCTGTATGAACCGGTTGGCAATCGCTATGTGTGCGCGGCATCCGGTGGCAGCGTGCAGTTTCCCAAGCAATTGCCGCTAGATGATCCGGCCATGGTCGAAGCGCGCGCCGGACACGAGGCGGTGGATACCCCGGACTTGGACAGCGCCATCGGGCGCGATGCCTGCATATTCCCCATCAGTGTGATCGGTGTGCTGCAGGGCGTGCTCGTGTGCGCCAACCGCCCCGGCGAGCATTATGCGGCGGACGAAAAGAAGCTCATCGGCCAGTCAGCCCACGACGTGGGCGCCGCCTGGCGAATCCTTCAGGCGCGCGACAACCGCGAATATGTGCGTGCCATGGCGCGCGGTGAGCTCACGCTTGCCAAAGCAAAATCGCGGGCACGTTCGCTGGAAACTGCCTGGAATGTATGCTGAAGCAGCCTAATTAGATGGCGATTATCCTGCCGATTCGATAACGTATTTCCGCCGCAGTACATAGGTGATCACGCCTGAGATCACCAGCAGCAGGCTCAGTCCAACAACCTTGATTACGTACCAGACCGGCTCCGCGGTGCCTGAAGGCGGAAACGCAGCCAGCACGCAGGAAATCAGCGAAGTGGCAAACCCCATGATTCCCATGAACACCGCCACGGGTTTGCCGCCCGGCACCCGCATCACGCCCAGCGCAGCCGGTTCGCTCTGCAGCTTGATGAGCGCGGCGAACATGGCGAGATACGGCAGGAAGTAGGCGATGATGCCCAGGCTCACCAGTATGTTGTAAGCAGCTTTGGGTGAGGCGCCGGCCTGGCCGAGAATGGCGCACACCGCGGCCACCAATACCTGCAGCCACAAGGCCACGTACGGCGTGCCGTAGCGCGGGTGCAGTTTGCCGAACACGCGTGGCAGGTAGTTGTCGATGCCGGCCACGAACGGCAGCCGCGCAATGGCCGCCAGCCACAGGCTGACCCCACCCATCATGTTGATGACGATGAGTGCGGCGATAACCGGGCCAACGCCGTTCAGGCCCAGCCGCGCACCGATGGCCACCACCGCGTCCATGAATCCGGACAACCCGGAAATCTGGTTGCTGGGCAACGCCACCAGCACCGCCATGGTTCCCAGGATATAGATCGCCGCCACGATCAGGCCGGAGACCAGGATGGCGCGCGGGATGTTGCGGCGCGGCTCCTGGATCTCGTCACCCATGAACGAGCTGCTTTCCAGGCCGGCGAGGGCAAAGGCCAGCACCGACCAGAACATCACGTTCTTCAGGTTCAAATCCGGAATCAGGCTGTGTACGGTGATGGGCGTGGCGGAACCGAAGCGCCACATGGCCAGCAGGCCGAGCACGATCAGCACGCCGAACGACAGCCAGGTGCTGATGCCGCCGATGTTGTTCAGCCATTTGCCGAATTTCAGGCCGATGATGTTGAGGGATGCCGCCAGCGCCAGGCCAATGAGCGACACCGTAATGAAATACAGCCCGCTGTTCTGCAGGCCGGCGAAGCGGGCGCCGAAGATGAACAGTCCGGAACTGGCCGCGAAGTACAGCATGCCCGGCAGATAGGTCAGGTTCGATCCCCAGTAGGTCCAGCCGGTAAGGAAACCGCCAAACTCGCCGAATGCCTGCTTGGTCCAGACGTAGATGCCGCCTTCCTCCGGATAGCGCGACGACAGTTCCAGCACCGTGAACGCCATGGGTATGAAAAACGCCACGATGCCGATGGCCCAGCCCACCAGCGCGCTGGGACCCGCGGCGGCAGCGATGGCCACCCAACGCATGCCCACCAGGGCCACCACGTAGAACAGCACCAGGTCACGGAACCGCAGCGTGCGCAGCAGCCCGGGCGCCGCCGTATTATTTTTATTTGCCACCCTGTGCTCCTTCCTAAAGGTGCGGTCACTCTACCGGCCCGGTTGCGGCCTGACCAGGCCCAGCCAGCCAGGATTATTTGATTTTCGTGCCCCGGACACTCACCGCCGTCCATCGAGACCCGTTTGTCTCGCATACCTGGGTGCCGGACAAGGCCGAGCCGCGGTTAGTGAATGCCCAAGTCATGCGGCATTTCATGGGCTCACCATTCGGACCTTTTGATATGCCGCTTTCGGTCATGGTGTTGTTATGGAAGCTTGCGGTCAGGAACCAGGTGGAGCCGTCGCTGCCGAAGCCATAATCGGTATAGACCTTTTTGGCGCGGTCATAACCTAGCATTTCCAGCCCTTGGAGAACCTGGTCGTTGCCCTTCCAGGTCTGATGTACCTGCAGGAAATAGCCATTCAGGATCCAGCGCTCATGCAGTCGCCACACCACTTTGTATGCAGGGCTATCCGGTTTGTCTTTCGCGGTTCCTGACAGCGCCCAATCGCCAGCCCATACATCCAGTTTTTTCAGTTCCAGCGGAGCTGCCGGATTTGCAGTCTGGCCTTGGGCGGAAACAGAAACGAAAATCAGAAGCAATGTGCCGATCCAGAAGATATGCTTCATGGGATAACCTTGTTACTTACTTTACGTGTGCCGAGATGGCAAAAAGGTGTTACAGATATACATTGAATTCAAGCCTCCCACCTCAGCATTATGAGTGCTGCGGCCGGAAATCCCGCACCAGGCGGCTGAGTTCCTCCGGATTGCCGCTTTCCCCATAGCGCAGGTCGATGTACAGGGTGGTGATTTTTTTCACGTGCTCAGACAGGTCCGGGCGCTTGCGTATGACGCGCTTGGCGTAGTTCAGCGGTCCTTCGCTGGGCCGGCGCGGCAGCCCGGCCTGGGTGAGCTTGTGGCAGTAGCGCAGGTAGTCGCGTACCACGCTGGATGCCGGCGGTTTGCGTTCACGCCACCACATGAGCAGCCATACCAGCGCCAGCACGCCGCCGATCACCACCAACAGCACCAGTGCCAGTTCCAGCCAGTTGCTGTAGTCCAGGCCCAGGTGCGAGAACAGCCGCTGCTGCAGTTCCGGTCCGTAGGCCAGCACCCACTGGTTCCAGCCGTTGTTGACCGCATCCCAGGTGTTGCGCAGATCGGCGAGCCAGGGGTGGGTATCGAACACGTATCCCGGCACTTCGTTGGCCGGCAGCGCGGCCGACAGACCGTCATCCACGCGCGCCGGGTCCACGGCCGCGGTGGGATCCACGCGCACCCAGCCGCGGTTTGCCAGCCAGACTTCCGCCCAGGCGTGGGCATCCTCCTGGCGGATCACGTAATAGCCGTCCAGCGGATTGCGCAGTCCGCCCTGGTAGCCGATGACCACGTGGGCGGGTATGCCCGCGGCGCGCATCAGGAACACAAAGGCGCTGGCATAGTGTTCGCAGAAGCCGCTGCGGGTGTCGAACAGGAATATATCTATGCCGTCAGGACCCGACAAAGCGTCCGGATGCAGGGTGTAATGGAAAGGCTGACTGTGGAACATGCGCAGCGCATCCTGCACCACTTGCGCGGGCGAACCGGCGGAACCGGCCCATTGCTGGGCCAGTTGCCGCGCCCTGGGATCCACGTTCCGCGGCAACTGCAGTTCCAGGCGGCGCATCGTCGGACTGAGGCCGGCGCCGTAGCTGTAGTCGGTGTAGGAAGTGACCGAGTAGAGTTTGCGTTCCCGCACCCGATGCGGCGTGGTCAGTTCGTAATCGCTGCTGAGCAGCGTGTTTGCCGGAACCTGCACCGGCAGATCCAGCGCATACAGCACATGCAGGTCGTTGGGCTCCAGGGTGATCCGGTAACGGAACGGTTCGCCGCTGGTGGTGAGGGTTTCGTTGTTGTCGATCGGCTCGATGCCCCGGGTCCAGGTACTGCCGTCAAAGTGGTGCAGCACCATGGCCCGCCAGTACAGCTGCGAGCGTGTCGGCGGCTGGCCGTCGAATTGGACGCGGAAAGCGATAGCGTCCGATCTTGCCAGCCGGCTGATGCTGTCAGGGGACATTTTCGGTGACAGGCCGGTAATGCCGGTTTGATCCGCCGTGGACAGCCCCCACAGGGGCCCCGGCATGCGCGGAAACAGCAGGAACAGCGCCACTGCCACCGGCAAAGCCGGCAACAGCAGGCGCGTGGCAACGCGGATGGAGGTCATCACGGACCGGGTCACGTCCGGATGGGCGATGTTGAGCAGCGCCGCGATCGCCAGCCACACCGCCGGGATCATGTAGATGGCCAGCGGAATGGTCTGGTCGTAGAGAAAATTGGCGATGCCGATGACCAGGGTGATGGCCAGTACAAAGAAATAGTCGCGCAGTCCCCTGGCTTCCATGAGCTTCAGGACTGCCAGCAAAATCAGCAAGGAGGAGCCGGCTTCCACGCCGTTGAAGGTGTGATAGGTGGCGAATACGCCCACGAATGCCAGCAATCCAAAGGCGATACGCGTGGGCCCCCCGAACAGCGGCCAGCCCTGGAACTCCACCGCCAGGCGCCAGAGAGAGATCAGCAATGCCGCCAGCATCACCCAAGGTGCGACGTGCAGCGCCTGCGGCAGGGCCATGGCGGCCATGGCCGCCAGCACCCACAACAGCCGGGTATGGTTCTGTTGCGCTTCCAGCTCCGGCGGCGACATTGCATTCATAGTGATGTTGCGCTGTTTTCGAACAGCGCCAGTGCGCTCAGGCAGCGGTCGCGGTGGGCTTCACCGTTGGCGATTTCTATGCGGGTGCCCGGCAGGCGCAAGCCATACACCAGGTTTTCCGCATGGGCCTGCAATACCCAGCGGCACAAGATTGACAGGCGTTGTTCCGTCTGCATGCCGGCCAGCGCATCCCAATCCAGCCAGCGGTGTTCAAGGCTGCTGCCGCTGTATTGCTTGGTAAGCAGTTTCTGCGCACGCGCCGAGGTTTTCCAGGCGATGTGCCGCGGAGAATCGCCGGCACGGTACTCGCGCAGCCCGCTGAAATCCTCGTCACCGCTGTGCACCGACTTGCCGCCGCTGCGTCCTTCGGAGGCCTGCGGCAGCGGCGGTGCGGACTCCGCCGGCTTGGGATATACCAGCACCTGCAGATTCATGTATACCCAGGCCCAGGCGCGGCACAATCCCAAGGGATAGCTGGTTTCCACCACCAGTCTTTCCAATTTCAGCCAGCCGCGCTTGTCGGCGGCTAGAGGCACCGCTACTTTTCCATGTTCTCCCGCGGACACGTCGCCGGTGACCAGTGAATCACCGGCTTCCGCGCTCAGGCTGATGGCGGTGCGCTGCTTGCGGCCGGCGTTGGTCAGGAACAGGCTGAAGCGCGCGGTCTCGCCCATGAAAACTGCGGCAGTCCTGCCGGCGCCGATTTCCAGGCCGGTGAGATTTGCATGACAGGCGTACATGGCCACGAAACCCAGGCCGGTCAGCAGGAAGGTGAGCAGGAATCCCATGCTGTTGGAATAATTCATGGAGCACAACAGCATCACCATCAGCATGGATCCATACATCAGTCCCTGGCGGGTGGGCAGGATATAGACACGGCGCCGGTCCAGGATGACCGTTTCGCCGTCCGGACCCTGGCGATTGCGGGCCCAGGTCTGGGCTCGCTGTCTGATGAATGCGAGTGCGTTGGAAAGTATTGCCGTCACGCTCAATTCCGGGAAGCACGGCAGCTGTGCTGCGTAGCTGTAAATGTACAGTAATCAGGCAAGCGACTGCGGATGGCTGCCGGGATTTGCGCCGGATGCGGCTGGCGAGCATCCGGTCGGGATGCGGCCGGGTTACGGAACCGGAACGGCTTCCAGAAGCTCTTTGGCGATGGCGGAGGCGGTGCTGCTTTCATGGGTGGACTTGAGCCGCAGGCGATGCGCCACCACGCCCGGCACCACCGCCTGCAGGTCTTCCGGGATCACGGCATTGCGCCCCATGAGCAGGGCCCAGGCCTGGGAGGCGTGTTTCAGCGCCAGGGTGGCGCGCGGCGACAGACCGTTTTCATAGCGCGGGGATTCCCGCGTGTAACGCACCAGGGCCTGCAGGTAATCCAGCAACGCATCGGAAACCTGGAGGCCGAAGGCGGCGTTGCGCAGCGCCATCAGTTCCGGCGCGCTCAGGATGGGCTGCACGTCGTGCAGCAATTCGCGCCGGTCGCGGCCCTTGAGCAGGCCGCGTTCCGCCTGTTCACCGGGATAGCCCAGGCCGATGCGCATCAGGAAACGGTCCAGCTGGGATTCCGGCAGCGGATAGGTGCCCACCTGGTGCGCGGGATTCTGGGTGGCGATGACGAAAAACGGCTGCGGCAACGGCCGGGTGGTGCCGTCCACCGTGATCTGGCGTTCTTCCATGGCCTCCAGCAGTGCGCTCTGGGTCTTGGGAGTGGCGCGGTTGACCTCGTCGGTCAGCACCAGGTTTGAGAAAATCGGGCCGGCATGAAAGCGGAATTCGCCGCTTTGCCGTTCATAGATGGATGCGCCGATAATATCCGCCGGCAGCAGGTCGCTGGTGAACTGGATGCGCTGGAACGAGAGTCCCAACAGTCGCGCCAGGGTATGTGCCAGGGTGGTTTTGCCGACACCGGGAATGTCCTCGATCAGCAGGTGGCCGCCGGTGATCAGGCATACCAGCGCCAGCCGGATGGGCGCTTCCTTGCCCAGGATGATGCGGTTGGCCGCGGCGATGACCGCGCTGACCTTGCGCACCAGTGACGGAACTGACAATTCACGGATGGGTATGGGCTGTTCATTGGACATAAGTCGTCTCCCAGAGATTTACCTTATGCTAAATCCCCTGGGCAGTCCATATGCTTGAATCAGGTAAAACCCGAATATTTGGAGGATGACATGAAGAACCAACGATTATTGTTTGTGTACTTAGCATTGATCTTGCTGCTGGCCGGTTGCCAGGCGGGAAATAACGCCGCCTATGTGGCCAACCAGGGGCTGGTGTCCACGGACCAGGCGTTTTCGGAGTTGTCTGCCCGGGAGGGGGTAGTGGCGGCGTTCCGGCGTTATGCCACCAACGACAGCCTGCTGTTGCCCGAGAATCAGGCGGCGATTTCCGGCAAGGCCGCCATATTGTCGACCCTGAAAGCCATGCCCGCCGGCAGTTCACTTACCTGGAACCCGCAGGCAGCGGATGTGTCGGGGAGCTTGGGTTACAGCTGGGGCATTTACACCCTGACCGGAAAGGATAGCGCGGGACAGACCACCGTGGCCTATGGAAAATACCTGTCGGTGTGGAAACGCAGGGCCGGCGAATGGTGGCTGGCGGCCATGATGGTCAACAGCACCCCGGGGCCGGCAGGCGGCTGAACGCACGCTGCCGGTTACAGCACCGGCGCAAACAGCCTGGCTACGTTCATGTAGAGGCGGCGCATGGCGCTGGCCTTCTCGTATTCCTGGCGCGTTACCGGCAATGCCCTGGCGAAGTCTTCCAGCAGCATGCTCTCGACCGACGCGGCGAAGCCCTTGTCCACCGTGAGCACCGTGATTTCGAAATTCAGGCGCAGCGAACGGTTGTCCATGTTGGCGCTGCCCACCGAGGCCGCGTCATCGTTTATCAGGATGACTTTTTGATGGATGAATCCCGGCTGATAGCGGAACATCTTGATGCCGGCGCATACCGCCTCATAGGCGTATAAAGACGATGCCTTGAACACCAGGTTATGGTCGGCGCGCGCCGGAATCAGGATGCGCACGTCCACGCCGCGCAGCACCGCCAGCTTGAGCGCCGCAAACACGGCTTCGTCGGGCACGAAATAGGGGGTGGTGATCCACAGGCGCGACTGCGCCGAGTTGATCACCTGCACGAAAAAGTATTTGCAGGTTTCGCGTTCGTCCGCCGGCCCGCTGGGCACCACCTGGCAGTGCATGTTGCGGCGCTGCACCGGCGGCTGCCAGCGCAGCTCCGGCAAGTGGCCCGTGGCCCAGTACCAGTCCTCCACGAAGGTGAGTTGTATGGCTGCCACCGCCAGGCCGCTCACCTGGACGTGGGTGTCGCGCCACGGGCTCAAGGGCGGCTTCAGTCCCAGGTATTCGTCGCCGGCATTCAGTCCGCCCACGAAGGCCTGTTCACCGTCCACCACCACGATCTTGCGGTGATTGCGGAAGTTAAGCTGGTAGCGGTTGATCAGGCGGCGGCGGCGGGTGATGAATTCCTGCACCTTGACCCCGGCTGCGCCCAGCTCTTCGAGATAACTATCCGGCAGGTCGTAACAACCGATGCCGTCATACAGGAAATACACCTTGAGGCCCTGTTTGGCCTTTGAGAGCAGCGCCTGCTTCAGGCGGCGGCCAATGCCGTCGTCATGCACGATAAAGAACTGCACCATCACATAGTATTTGGCTGCGGCGATCGTCGACAGGATCGCATCGAAGGTGGCATCGCCGTCCACCAGCAGCTGCACGTTGTTGCCGCGCGAGAACGGCATGCCGGTGAGCGCCGTGAGTGTCTGGATGCCGGCAAGCGTATGCCCGAGCATGGCTTCCGCTTCGCTGCGCGCGTTGCTGTTTTGACGCAAGGCGCGCGTAAGTTCGTGCAAGCGCCGGTTGCGCAGGCGGCGCGCCGCCACATAGCCCTCGAATTTGGTGCGACCGAAAATCAGGTACGGCAGCAGCGCCAGGTACGGCATGAATATCAGCGACACCGCCCAGGCGATGGCTCCCTGGGGGGTGCGGGCGGTGAGCGCCGCGTGGCCGGCCGCCGCCAATCCGGTGAGATGGATCAGGGCGACAGCGGCGATAATGATGGCGTGCGCGGTTTCGGTGTGCATGCGTGTTGACCGGCGTTTGCCATCAGCCGAGTTGGCGCAGGCTCTGCATGTGGCGTTCCAGTTCACGGATGGTATTGGCCGTGTCGGCAGCGCGGGTGCGTTCCTTCTCCACCAGTTCCGCGGGCGCCTTGCCCACAAAGGCCTGATTGTTGAGCTTGGTCTCAACGCGCTCAAGATCGTCGCGCAGCCTGGCCAGCTGTTTTTCCAGCCGCGCCAGTTCCGCTGAAACATCAATCAACCCGGCCAAAGGAATCATCAACGTAGCCTGATCAAACACTGCCTTTGCAGACAGTGGTAGTTTTTCATTTGGAGCCAGAACACGGATATCAGAAAGACGCGCGAGGGATTTAATTAACGGGCTGCATCTTAGCCAAAAACCCGAATCAGTACCTTTATCTATTACTAGCAGCGGTACTTCTATTACAGGAGACAGATTGTTTTCGCTGCGTATATTGCGTATACGAATGACGGCGCCTCGCACGCGTTCAATATCACCGGTAGCACTACCAGGATAATGTAATTCCTGTACACGCCTGGGAAAGGACTGCAACGATATGGACTTGTTCTTGGTGTCTATGCCAAGTCTTGGGGCAACCTGTTGCCACAGTTCTTCAGTGATAAATGGAATGATTGGATGCAATGTCCGAAGCAGAATCTCCAGTACATATAGCAATGTATGCTTTGTGGAGTCGGCTTTTTGCTTGTCCGAGCCATTGAGTGCCGGTTTGGAGAGCTCGATGAACCAGTCACAAAACTCGTTCCAGGTAAAATCGTAAATATCCATCGCCAGTAAATCGAAGCGATAACTCTCAAAATGTCCCTCAATATCGACCAATAAAGATGTATTTAGCTTACTTAGTATCCATTTTTCAGTGTCAGTCTTAGGTTCAGGTTCGACCTTCGCTGGCGCCTGAAAGCCTTCAGTATTCATCAGCACAAAACGCGTGGCGTTCCACAGCTTGGTGCAGAAGTTCCGGTAGCCCTCGCAACGGTTCAGGTCGAAGTTCACGGTACGGCTGTAGCCCGCCAAAGCCGTGAAGGTGAAGCGCAGGGCATCGGCGCCCACTGCCGGGATGCCGTCCGGGTAATCCCGGCGGATGCGTTTGGCGACCTTGTCACGCACCTGAGGGACCAGCAGGCTGTCAGTGGATTTCTTCACCAGGGCTTCGGGGCCGATGCCATCCATCAGGTCCAGGGGGTCGATGGTGTTGCCCTTGGACTTGGACATCTTCTGGCCTTCCGAATCCCGCACGATGGCGTTGATGTAGACCTCATGGAACGGTACGCGGCCGGTGAAATATTTTGTGGCCATCACCATGCGCGCCACCCAGAAGAAGATGATGTCGAAGCCGGTCACCAACACCGCCGATGGCAGGAATTGATTATCCTGGGACCAATCGGCAACAGTTTGTCCCTGTGCATTCTTCACCGGGCTGTTCTCCGGCGGCCAGCCTAAAGTCGAGAATGGCCAAAGCGCAGAACTGAACCAGGTATCCAACACGTCTTCATCCTGCCTGAGTTTTCCCACCGGTTTCTTGTCACTGTGTTTGACCGCGTCCGTCTCGTCTTCGCCGACGAAGATATTTCCGGCTTCATCAAACCAGGCCGGGATACGGTGGCCCCACCAAAGCTGGCGGCTCACGCACCAGTCCTGGATGTTTTCCAGCCACTGTATATAGGTAGTTGCCCAGTTCTCCGGTACGAATTTGATTGCGCCGTCGCGCACTGCCACCAGCGCAGGTTCGGTAATGGCTTTGCGGCCTTTGTCGCTGGTCAGGTCCAGGAACCATTGATCCGTGAGCATGGGCTCCACGATGGCATCGGAGCGCTGACTCACTGGCACCGCCAGCTTGTGCTTGCGGGTTTCCACCATCAGTCCCGCCGCCTCCAGATCCGCAATAATTTTCTTGCGCGCCGCGAAGCGGTCCAAGCCGCGGTAGGCAGCGGGGGCATTGTCGTTCACTTTCGCGTCC
>JAGWOR010000058.1 GCA_028870845.1 Gammaproteobacteria bacterium
TGTTTGCGGTCCACATAAATGGAACCGATTTGCGGATGTTTGGAAACCTCGGCGCGCCGCATGTTATCTACCACACCGATCACTTTGAACAACGAATCAGGTTGGGTGTTGTCCGGTCCGTGGTAAGACAATTCGCGCCCCAGCACCTGTGTGGTTCCGAACAGGCGCTGCGCGGCCAGCGTATCGATCACCGCCACGCTTTGCTGATGGCTGGTATCTTGCGGAGTGAAGCTGCGCCCCGCCAACAAGCTCATGCCCAGGGCACGGAAATAATCACCATCCACAATGGTCGTATACCCGCCGTTGTAGGTGCGCTGATCCCAGGGGTGCGGGAACACGTTGTACACATCCTCGCTGTTGTCAAAAGGCAGGTGTGAAGCGATGGTTACCGCGGAAACACCCGTAATTCCGCCGATCGCCTGGTGCAGCTCCGACAAGGAAGACACCATGTGCTTATGGGTATAGCTGTTGGCGGGTAAATCCACCTGGAAGGTCAGGACCTGCTGCGGTCTGAATCCCAGATTCACGGAGTTGAGATTGAACAGGCTGCGCGCCAGCATGAAGCCCATGCCGGTGAGTCCGCAGGCCAATGCCACCTGCAGCACCACCAATACCGCGCGCACCCGCCGTTCGCCCCTGCCATGGGAGGCGCGGGCATCGCTGTCACGCAGCGCCTGGGACAGGTCCTCGTGGCGCACAAAATAAAAACCCGCGGCAGCGAATACCAGGGAAGACAGCAGACCGAACAGGCAGGCAATGGCCGCACTGATCCACCCGTTTTGCAGCGGCACCCCGGTGCTGCCCGCAAGCAGGCCGCTTTGCTGCAGCAATAGCAGCAACAAATGACCCAAAAACAGCCCCGCGAGTGCACCCACCAAGCACAGCACCAGGCTCTCCGCCAGCAGGTCGTAAAACAGCCGTTGTCCGCTGACCCCCAGTATCCGCCGCAGCACCAGTTCGCCGCGCCTGGCCAGGGCCCGGGTCACGAACAGATTGGCGAGGTTGAACCAGGCCAGCAGAATCAGCAGGCCCGTAGCGAGCTGCATCAGAACCAGCGATTGACTGTAATTCCCCACCACCGCGGATCGCCACACCTGGGAAGCCGTACGCCAGGGGTTTTTCTCCCAAAAAGCACGGTCGTTTTTGGGCACCCGGGCAATCAGCTGCTGCATCAGGGCGTTGGTCTGGATGTACAGCTGATGCCGGTCGGCTCCGTTCGCCAGGCGCCCGATCATGTTGTAATCAATTTTCCCCAGATACTGGATGGTGTAATCCTTTTGCGTGAGTGGAAGTGGAACCCAAAACAGGGACGTGCGTGTTGGGAACCAGAAACTTTTCGGCATCACGCCCACCACCGTGTACAGGCGACCGTTCAGCTGCAAGGTACGGCCGATGATATGCGGATCACGAGCCAGCAGCTCAGTCCACATCTGATAACTCAGGATGATTTCCGGCGCCGAGTCGGGGTTCTCGCTGGCCTGGGTAAATACCCGGCCGAGTAAAGGCGAGGCACCGAGCGTGGAGAACAGGGAGGCCGTGCAGGCGATGCCTTGCACGCGCAGGGTCTGGTTGCCCAGCAGCAGGTTCAGCCCTTTTCCATCCTCGAACAGCGCGCCGTCCTGCAGTGACGAAGCCCGGGTATGAAAGGCCTGATAGGCGGGCACCGATACGGCGTTGCTGGCCCCTAGGCCGGGTATCAAAAATTCCAACTCCACCAGCTGCCCGGGCCGGGCATAGGGCATCGGCGCATAGAAATACCGGTACAGCAGGCTGAGAGTGGCGGTGTTGGCGCCGATGCCGAGCGCCAGGATCAATATCACTGTCAGCGCGAATCCGGGCTTGCGAATCAGCGATCGAATCGGACTCTGTAAAAGTGATGTTGGCAACATATTTATTCCCGCAGCGCCTCCATGGGCGGCACCCGGCTGGCGCGCCAGGCGGGAATCCAGCCGGCGGCGAGCGCGGTGAAACTCAGGATCACGAACACCAGGAACAATGACACGGGATCGGCCATGTTCACGTCATAGAGAGCGGAGGAAAATACATGGCCGAACAGCACCACACCCATGAGTCCGACGATCAGTCCAATCGCAAGCAATCTGGCGATTTCGCGCAGCACCTGGCTAAGCAGTTGACCACGATCCGCGCCCAGCGCCGCACGGATGCCGAATTCACGTAGCCGCTGGCTGACTGTATAGCTCTGTACGGCGTAGAGACCCACTGCGGCAAGCAACAGGGCGCCGAGAGCAAACATCAATACCAGCGTCATAAGACCGCGGCGCGGAGCCAGTTGGTTTGACAGTCGCTGGTTCATGCTGCGCACGTCGTAAATAGGAATGCCGGGCAAGGTTTGTGCCGCTGCCCGGGTGAGCGCTGAAAGGATCGCAGTAGTCGAAAGAGGAGTGCGCACAGCCACGTACCAGGTTTGTGCTGCAAATGACCAGTTTTGGGTTTTGGTTTGCAGCACCTGTTCGCGGTCTATGTAAAGGCTGCCGGTCAGTTCCGCGCTGCCCAGCTTGTCGCGGTGTGTGTTGGCGACTACGCCGATCACGCGGTACAGCAGGTTGGGCTTGGTATCGTTCGGACTGTTTAGATTAAGTTGCCGTCCCAAGACATTGGTAGTGCCGAACAACGACTCTGCCGCTTTTACATCAATTACCGCATAGTTTTCCGGCACATGGGCGTCTTGAGGTATAAATTCCCGGCCGGAGAGTACCGGGATTCCGAAGGTTTTGAAGTAGCTCGGATCGGTGATTACCGGGAATACTCCTTGCGAGTGTTTTTCGTCGTAAGGATAGGGATATGCCTCAACCCCCGACGACTCCTCATCGAAGGGTATGTCGTTCGCTAGCGTCACGGACGCTACGCCCGGCACCTGCGCAAACGCCCGGTGCAGTGATGCGAGCTTGGCTTCCAGCGGAGGCCCAAGGTATTTTTGGTTCACACTGGCGGGCACATGCACCTGGAAAGTAATCAATTGCTCCGGCTGAAAGCCGAGTCTCACGTTATTGAGCTTTATCAGGCTTTGAGCCAGCATCGCGCCGATGCCGGTGAGCACGCAGGCGAGTACCAATTGGGTAACGACCAGCCCCGCACGCACACGATGTTCGTTGTGCCCGCCGGAGGCGCGTGCATCCCCTTCGCGCAGCGCCTGGCCGAGATCCTGATGACGAATGAAGTACAGGCCGGCCAGTGAAAACACCAGCGCCGAGATAATGGCCAGCACCGCTGCGATGCCGATGGCGCTGCCCCATTCGTTCACCGGAAAGGCCAGTTGCGCGGTGCCGAAGCCGGTATGCAAGAGAGTACGCAGCAGTATTTCACCGAGAATCAAACCCGCAATGCCACCGATCACGCACAGCGTCAGGCTTTCGGCAAACAGTTGGGCGAAGAGCGTGCGGGTGTCGGCGCCCAACACGCGGCGCAGGATCAACTCGCCGCGGCGGGTGAGCGCACGCACGATGAAGAGATTGGCGAGGTTGAACCACACCAACAGCAGCAATAATCCGGTCGCAAGCTGTACCAGAATCAAGCGCTGATTCAAATCGCCCACCAGGGCGGTGCGTAGTGGCGTAGCCACGATTCTCATGCCTGCTTTTTGCAACTGCGGGATGGCCGAAGGATAGGGGAAATGGGCGATCTCGTTTTCCAGCACAGCCTGATTCTGCGTGTTGAGTTGCCTAAGGCTTGCACCGGGCTTCAGGCGCGCGATCATGGTGTAACCCCAGGCAGTTAGGTTGTCCTTTTCATATACGAAGGAATCAAAGGTTTGCGGAACCCAAAGATCGGTCCCGGCATCCGGGAATGTGAAGCTCTTGGGCATGATGCCGACCACGGTGCAGGCAGTATTATTCAGCCGCAAGGTGCGGCCAATGACGTCGGGATTGCGGTTGAAGAGCCGCGACCACAGGCTGTAGCTCAATACCACCTGGCCGGGAGCGCCGACTTGGTTGGCATCCGGCCCGAACACCCGGCCGACGAGCGGCTGCACACCGAGCGTAGTGAACAGCGAGGCTGAGATGGTCGCACCGCGCACATGCATGGTGCCGGCCCCGGATACCAGATTCAGGTTGTTCATCTGGTACATGCCGGCATCGCTCATGGCCGTGGCCTGCTTGCGAAGGTCAAAGTAGGTGGTGTAGGACATGCTTGAGACACGGGGGAATTTCTTGGCGGTGAAATACACGTTCACCAACTGCTGCGCCTGGGGATAGGGCAGCGGTGCCAGCAGATAGCCGTACAGCAGGCTGAGCGTGGCGGTATTGGCGCCGATGCCGATGGTGAGCGTGAGGATCACCGCGAGCGCGAAGCCGGGCTTCCTGAACAGGCTGCGGAACAGACTAGCGAGATGATGCAGCGTATTACTCATCATAGATTTCTTAATGTGCTGGGGGTTTTCCCGCGCGTGGCTCCATGCCGGCCGGGGCCAGGTTTTCGGAGACGATCTGGCCGTCGAACAACCGCACGATGCGTTTGGCATGGGCCGCGTAGCCCGGGTCGTGCGTCACCATGACGATGGTGGCGCCCCTGGCGTTGAGCGCCGCCAGAAGCTCCATGACCATCTCACCGTTGGCGGAATCCAAGTTGCCGGTGGGTTCGTCGGCCAGGAGGATGGCGGGATCGCCCACCAGGGCGCGGGCCGCGGCCACGCGCTGCTGCTGACCGCCGGACAACTGTGCGGGGTAATGTCGCATGCGATGCGACATGCCGACGCTTTCCAGCGCCGCGCCCACTTTGCTCTGACGCTCGTTGCGGCCGACGCCGCCGCGATACACCAGCGGCAGCTCCACGTTCTCGTAGACGTTCAGGTCGCCGATCAGATTGAAAGACTGGAACACGAAACCAATATTTAAATTCCGGAAGCGCGCCCGCTCGCCGGCGTCCAGGTTGGCAACCGGCGTGCCCGCCAGGTCGTATTGGCCGCCGCTGGGGGTGTCGAGCAGGCCGAGGATGGACATGAGCGTGGATTTGCCGCAGCCGGACGGTCCCATGATGGCCACGTATTCGCCGCGTTGTACCGTCAGGTTGATGCCGGAAAGCGCATGGGTTTCCACTTCCTCGGTGCGGTACACCTTGGTGAGGTCTTCAGTACGGATTACAGAGTCGTGGTTCATTGCAGGGAGTCTCCGTTCGGTTGCGAATTGCCTGTATCGGAATTGGCCGATGCCCGGCCGATCTTGCCGCTGAGCTGCGACAGCAGCCTGGGCGTGAGCGCGCCGAGCGCCTGTTCCAGCGCCACGCGGTTGTTGACCAGATCCACCACCGCCTGGGCATAGGCGGTCTTGAGCGTGAGCAGGGTCTGGCGCGCGATCACCAAATCCTGTTCGGTGCGCAGGCCCTTGGAAACCGCCTGGGCGGTGGCATTGACCGCAGCCTGCGCCGAAGTCACGCCGGTTTGCAGTTGCTGCACGCGCTGCTGGTCGCTGGTAAGCCCGTCCAGGGCGTTGCTGACCTGGCTGGCTACCGTCAGTTCCGCAGTACGCGCATCGGCGTCAGCGGAACGCTGCTGGGCTTCGGCGGTCTGTGCGGCCGCCGAGGTCGCTCCGCCCGAAAAAATCGCCCAACTCAGTTGCAGGCCGATCAGGTTCTGGCTGGCGTCCTGGGTGGCGGGGCTGGTGACGGCGGAACCAGGCGCCGAAAAATCCGTGCTGCCGGTAACGAAATTGCGCTGGTGGGTCAGCACCAGCGACACGCTCGGCAGGTAGCCGGCGCTGGTGGCGGAAAGCGCGTGGCCGGCGGAGGTTTGATTGAGGCGCGCGGCCGCCAGTGTCGGGTTCTGCTGCAGCGCGTGTTTCATATAGTCACTGCGGGTCAGGCCGGCAGGCAGACTGAGCGTAAGGTTTACGGGCAAATCCGGAAACGGCCCGCGGATGTGCACACCGGCGTCCGTATCGAGATGGCGTCGCGCCTGTTTCAGAGCCTGCGCGGCCGCCAGGGTCTCGGCCTGGGCCTGGGCGAGCGCCGCCTGGGTTTCATCGGTACCGATGATGCCGCTCAAGCCCGCCTTGTAGCGCGCTTCCGCTTGCATGGCCTGAGTGGCAAAACCATCCTGGGCTTCGCGGGTGGCGGTAAGTTGTGCCTGTGCGTTCAGCACCCCCAGGTAATCCTGTGTGAGCGTGGCCATCAGGGCCTGGCGCGCGGCTTCGGCGTTGGCGATCCCCGCGGCTTCGCTGTAATCGGCGGCCGACAGGTTCTGGATGGCATGCCAGTCGAACAGCGGCTGGCTCATTTGCAATGCCCAGCCGTTGGTGCGGGTGTTGGCCGCCTGGCTTACGGTCACGATGCTGCTGCCGTAAAACTCCGGGCCGCTGGACGACTGGTTGTCTACCACGCGGCTGGCATTGAAATTAAGCGCCGGCAAGAGTTGCGCCAGTGCTGCAGAGTGCGTGGCGTGCGCCTGTTCGAGTGTGGCTTCGGCCTGTTGCAGCGCAGGCGCGTGCGCTTTGGCCGACTGCCATACTTCCCAGAGTGTGGTGGCATCGGCGGTCTGCGCCACGGCGAACAATGCAGCGGCCACAGCTATAAAATGTTTTGCAGAAAACGACAGCCTTTGAGTTATCCGTGTTTGTACCATTCCCACGAGAACGGGAATCTGGTAATTTGAAACGCTGAACCCCTGCTTTCGCAGGGGTGACGAACAGACCACAGATCCGCGCACGGGTTTCATCGCACACTCACCTGTTTGGCGCCGGCAAAGCCGCTGGTGTCCGAGACAATTACCTGTTCATTGGGCGTCAAGCCGCTCATTACCTGGATGTAGCGGTCGGATGCCGCGCCGAAGCGCACACTCACCGGCATCGCGGTGCTGCCATCGTCGGCAAGACGGTACAGGGTCATGCTGCTGTCGGGGTTCGCATAGGCTGGACGTTGTACATAGATGGTGTTGGCGATGTTGGCGATGTGAATTTGGCCCGTGACCGCCAGATTCGGCCGGGTGTCGGATGGCAATGGGCCCTCCGGCATCACGTCCACTTCCACATTGCCGTTAGCCACGGCGGGCGACACGCGGATGACCTTGCCGTTGAGATCCTGGGTGCTGTTGGTGGCGAGTTCCAGGGTCACGCTTTGCCCTACCGCCACTTCACCCACTTGGTTGGCAGGCACTTGCAGCGTGACCTTGAGCTGCTTGAGGCTGGCGACTCGCGCGATGTTGCCGCCGAGCGCCAGCGTCTGGCCTGTCTGTGCAGCCACATCCTGCACCACACCCTCGAGATTGGCGGTAACGTGCAGCGCATCCACCTGTTGCTGGCGGTCGCTGAGCGCCGCCTTGAGCGCCGCCACCTGTGCGTCGGCGGCTTGATCTTGCGCCGCCATGCTTTGGCGAAACGCCGCCACGCGTTGCTGCGTCAAGGTCACCAGCTTGGCGTATTCCTGGGCCTGTAGCTGGATGGTGGCGTAGTCCAGCGTCGAGACGATGTGCTGGGCGAGCAACGAACGCTCGGCCTGCTCCTTGAGCGCGGCGGTCTTGGCTTGTACCTGCGCGGAGGCCAGACGGGCCTGCAAATCCAGCAACTGGTTGGTGAGCTGCGCGCGCAGCGAGGCGCGCGTGGCCTCCGCATTGGCCACGTCGGCCCGGGCTTGCACCAACGAGGATACTGCCGCTGGGTTGGACAATGTAGCGAGCACGGTATCCGGCTTAACT
Organism: Gammaproteobacteria bacterium; assembly: GCA_028870845.1. Lineage (GTDB taxonomy): Bacteria > Pseudomonadota > Gammaproteobacteria > Natronospirales > REEB76 > REEB76. The sequence goes on from JAGWOR010000058.1 coordinate 7,643, forward strand.
GGATCACCGGGCTGCACCCTGACGGTTTCCACCACTCCGGGCGTGGCTGCGGTGATCCAGCGTTCCACCACCGGTGTAAAAGTGCCGGTGGCGCTCACCACGATGGGCAGCGGGCCTTGTTGCACCGTTGCGATCCACAAATCCGAGCGCTGCACGCTTGGACCGGCGGGCGCACGCGTCAGCGCCCAGATCACCAGGCCGATGACTACCGCCACACTGACGCCTATGGCGATGTAGCGTTTGTGCTTGCGGCGACGGCGGATTTCGGGGGCGATGGCAATGTCGGGCATGGAAAAACTCTTTGATAATCTGCCATGAGAAGTAGCAAGCCCTGTGCCATGTAGGCTGCTCTGGCTTAAGTGATTGAGCAAACAGAATATTTTGCAGAGGCGAGGTTTTTTCACGCGAGCTGCAAATCCCATTTCCGGGATTTTGCTTTGTGAAAATCGCGAATTCTGGAGCAGTGTTCTTTCAACTCACCGCATACCGGGCAGGGTCATTTTTTGCTGTGGATCGATGAGAGTGGTGACGCTGACGGCGTTAGCTATTGTCTACAGTTGTACCGCCGACTGGGTAGTTATCCATTAATGGATATTTGGATTGGTGTTAAACAGCTGCTGTGAAAAGGCATTGGGCCGGGTGTCCCACAGATCCGGCTGGAACACCAGCGACGGCGGGCTGAAGTGCCCGGGGCGTTTTCCGTGGTGTGGATGGTAAACATGGTGATGGAACTGGTAAGGGTTGTAGCCCACGTACACCAGGCTGGTGCCCGTTTCATTCTGTTGTGATGTAGCGCCGCTCTCAGCCGCCTGATCCTGCGAAGCCTGCCACGCCAGTATCTGGTTGTATCGCTGTTCGGTCTCCAGCGACACCATGTTCTGGTACCACTGGTTGATGCTGACGATCCAGGCCCGGTTCTGGGCTTCGGTCTGGGCATCAACCGCCGGCAGCGGCGCCAGCGCAATCAGTTGCATGTGCTGTTGAGGGGTTGCAGGCGCCTTGTCGCTGTAATGCACCACGCCCTGGCTGTCCACCCATTTGTAGATTTGGGGACTGCCGGCGAACGCAGCCGTGGAACATGTCCCGAAAACGATGCTGCATAGAATCGTGATGATGAGTTTGCGCATGGTCACTACTCCGTGTCCAAGCCCGCACCCAGAGTATAGGCCTGCCATATGCGGTTTGCTGTGCGTGAAAAACAGTTAATGCTCAGCCCAGGATCCGTTCCCGGCGGTACAGCCAGGTGGCCAGCCAGGCCAGCAGCAGGCCCACGGCCAGGGTGCTCACTACCGACAGCGTTACGAACAGCGGGTTGAGGGCATTACCTTTGATGGCCGAGGTCACCAGCACGTCCTGGCTCAGGGCCGGCACCAGCATCATCCACTGCACCGGTTCGGCCGGGTACAGGATGAGCGCGAACACCGGGATCATGGGCAGGATGAAGATCAGCGATAGCCAGGTCTGGGCCTCCTTGTAGCTGCGGGTGAAGGAGGCCACCACGGTGAGCAATGCAGCGATCAACAGGCAGAAAGGTGCGGTCAGCAGGAACGCCGCCAGCGCCGTATGCCAACCGAAGTTTACGATGATGTCCAGCTTGGCCGCGGGTATCAGTCCCTGGCTCCAGGACAACGCTATCACGTCGAGTCCCAGGGAGAGCGCCGAGAACAGCGTGACCGCGGCCAGCTTTCCCGAAATCAGCGTGCTGCGCGCCACCGCAGTGGTCAGCAAGGGTTCCAGGGAGCCGCGTTCACGTTCACCGGCAGTCACGTCGATGGCCAGGTAAAAGGCGCCGATGATGGCGGCAAACAGGAAGAAATATGGCACGAATCCCAGGATCAGTACCGCACGGGACTGGGGCGTGGAGACATCCAGGTCCTCTATAGCCAGCGGCGTCAGTGCGCGCGGATCCACACCGCGCGCCAGCAGCCGCAGGGCGGCGATTTCCCGGCCGTAATTCTGCAGCAGCTCTTTGGCACGCCGCACATTTTTGAGCGATGCATCCTTGGACTGGTCCATGATCAGTTGCACGACCGCCGGTTTACCGGTGCTGAAGGCCGCCGGGTATTGCTTTGGGATAACCAGCACCAGATCCACGGAACCGTTCTTCACCGCCTGTTGGGGATCCGCAGGGGCATTCTGGATTTCGGCATTGTGCTGCTGGAGATAGCTGACGAGGTTCGGTGCATATTGCGCGCCCTGTACCGGCAGCTTGAGCGGTTCGTTCAAGTTCGCCAGCTGCTTGTTGGTCATGATGTTCATCATGCCCACATACAGGATCGGGCCGAACAGTGGACCGAACACCAGCACCGTCAGCAGGGTACGCCGGTCGCGCAGGTTGTCGATGACTTCCTTGCGGAACACAATCCAGAATTTGCGCATCAGCTTGCCGCTCCGCTTTCGGTCACCAGTTTCACGAAGGCTTCCTCCAGATCGGTTTCATCGCTCTGCCGGCGGATTTCCTCAGGCGTGCCCCGGGCCACGATGCGTCCCTGGGCGATGATGATGATGTCA
>JAGWOR010000018.1 GCA_028870845.1 Gammaproteobacteria bacterium
CGCACTGAATCCAAATAAATCCCGAGCGCCAGCTGCGTTGAGAATTCCAGGCGGGTGCCAATTTCTTTATTTCCAAAATCTACATCTGATAACAATGTCGGACTGAACCCCAAGAGCAGATAAACCCTCCGGGCAGAACTGTTTGGATCCAGACGCAAACCACCACCCATGCTAATGGAGGTGTGATCCTCTCCATCCCCATAGATGTAGCCGATGGACGATTCCAGGTAGCTTCTCAAGGTATAAGTCTGCGAGATATCGTAGTTCCAGCTGAGCGGAAATCGTGCAATTACCTGCTCGCGGGACCATCCCGGGAAATGCTCTATCGCGCGTTCATAGGCGACGCCAATTTCATACCTTGCGGGCTGATCATTTGCGGAGCAGGCATCGGCGCTAATGATTGAAAGCACCAGGATGGAAAACAACACAATCATCCATCGGATGGCTACACCGACCCTCTTTGCGGCTCGAAAGTCTGCCGTTACATTCGAAATGCCAGGCATGAATGAGGCCCGAGTTGAATATGATTACCCTTATCCAACGACGCTTGAACACGTGGAAGCGCGCATCAAATCAACAAATTGTTGCTGTCCGACAATAATCCTGATTTGGTAACAGCGGTGGTCGTAATCCAAACCGCGCCAGAGCGTTTTCAATCAATGAAAATGCCGGTGTACGTGCTTCACGCCGTTGGCATGCACGTGCTCGTGGGTATGCAGTTGATAACGGTCACTGTAGCGTTCCTCCATGCGGCCAGCACGCCACACCAGCCATGACAGCAACCAGGCACAGATGAACATCCCCACAATCAGGTAGCCGAGCGCGCCGAAATCCAGTTGCCGGAAGGCCATGAAGAACGGCTCGCGCAGATCCAGCGCCGAGCCCAGTACCTGGATTACCTCGATGCCGCCGATCAGCAGCGCCACCGCGATGGACAGAGTGGTGGTTGTGATGTTGTAGAAAATCTTGCGCAGCGGATTGATGAACGCCCAGTTGTAGGCCTTGCACATGAGCACCCCGTCGCTGGTATCCATCAGCGACATGCCGGCCGCGAACAGGACCGGCAGAGACAAAATCGCCGGCAGCGGCAGGTTGCCGGCGGCAGCACCGCCGGTCATGGCCAGCAGCCCCACCTCCGAGGCGGTGTCAAATCCCAGCCCGAACAGGAATCCCACCAGGTACATCTGCCAGCTGGCTGTGATGAACGACTGCAGGCGTCCACCGAACAGGCGGTTCATGAATCCGCGCCTGGCCAGCAGTTCTTCCAAGTGCTCATGATTGTGCCTGCCGGTGCGCGCCTGCCGCCAAACCTTGAGAATATCCAGCAACACCAGCAGGTTGATAACGCCGATGATCAGCAGGAAGGCGGCAGACACCCCGGTGCCAATGATGCCGCCCAGGCCACGCATAGCCGGCAGCGCGTGCTTCACGGCGGTGGCGGCGAAGGTGATGGCGATGGCCAGCGCAAACACCACGCTGGAATGGCCCAGGGAGAAGGAAAAGCCGATGGCCAGCGGCTTCCGGCCCTTTTGCAGCATGAAGCGTACGGTGTCGTCGATGGCGGCGATGTGGTCGGCATCGAAGGCATGCCGCAGGCCGAACATGTAGGCCACGAAGCCCAGTCCCACCAGCGCCGGATAGCGGGCTGCGTAGTACAGGAACAGCGACCAGCCGGCCACATGCAGCACGGCCACGAAACCGTACAGTCCGGCGAGGCTCCACCATTCCTGCGAGGTGAAGCCAAAACTGCGGCGCCGGTCCTGCAGGACTGGCGCCAGAGTGGATGCGCTGAAACTGTCGTGCATGAGCGCTGTGCCCGAGTTGGGGAATCTGGATTCCGGACACGCCACAACGCATGCATAACCGCCGGCTTGCCCGTGGTCACAGCATAGCCATCACCGCCGTGAATGCGTTGACCCAGGTCATAACCGCGGAGGTTTGGCTGAAATGCCCCGCTAGGACAGGATGTTGCCCACCAGTGCACCCAGGCCGTAGGTCACGGCGGCGGCCAGGCAGCCGATGACCACCTGCCGCAACGCGGAAAACCAGGCGCTGCGGCCGTTGAACAGCGCGGTGGCCATGCCGATGCCGGCCAGTGCCAGGATGCTGAAACTGATGCTGACCGCCACCGCCGGCATAGCGTGCAGGCCGAATACATACGGGATCACCGGAAACACCGCGCCCACCACGAACAGCGCGAACGAAGCGCCGGCGGCGGTCCACGGATTGCCGCCCAGCTGCGTGGGATCGATACCCAGTTCCTCGCGCGCCAAGGTGTCCAGTGCCGCCTGTTTGTTCTGCATCAGATCCGCGGCCACTTTTTGCGCTTCCTCGCGGCTCAATCCCTTGGCCTGGTATATCAACGCCAGTTCCTTCTGTTCCGAATCCGGCGTCTGCTCCAGTTCCATGCGTTCGCGCGCGATCTGGGTGCGCGCCAGCTCGCGGGAATTGGTCACCGAGAGCCACTCGCCCAGCGCCATGGAGGCGGCGCCCGCCAGCAGGCCGGCGAGACCGGTGAGCAAGATTTCCCTGCTGCCGACGCCGGCTCCGGCCACGCCCATGATCAGGCAGAAGTTCGAAACCAGTCCGTCATTGGCGCCCAGCACCGCGGCCCGCAGGCTGTTGCCGGAGGCGCCGCGATGCCAGCGTTCCGCCCGGGCGATGTCGGCGCCAATGCTTGCTGATGGCCGGTTGCCCTGGAGCGCGGCGTTCACCACCGCCGCATGTCCGCGTTCTTCGGCGGACAAAGTGGCGGCGTCGCTCTGGCGTGAATACTTGTCGCGGTCGGCGAATTCCGCCTCGGCGATGCTGGGCAGCACGAAGCCAGGGCCGAAGCGGCGCGCCAAACGCGCCAGCACCCGGGTGCGCAGGCTGGGCACGTGCGGCAGGTCGCGGATGCCGTGGGCTTCCAGTTTCTTGCGCCAGAATTCCGCATGCCGGGATTCGGCCTCGGCCAGCTGCAGGAACAGATCCTTGCGCACCTCGTCCTGTTCGGCCGCCGCCAGTGCCGTGTACAGGCTGGCGCCGTCTATCTCGTCACGCAGGTTGGCCTTGTAGCGTTCGATATCCGGCGCGCTGTCCGGATCTTTGTCAGTGGTCATGACAGCTCCGATGGCTATCTATATATAAGCATGGATTTCAAAGTTCCGCAGCCGGCCGCAACCGGGATGCGAACAGGTGCGCGCGGATCACCTCTTCCTGATCTAGTTCCTCCAGCCGGTCCGCGACTGCGCTCTCCTGCTGGGCGATTTCCGGCAGAATCACATTCTCGATGGCGCGCACGCGCCGTTCGGTACGCTGGTATTCATCCCGCAGCCGCAGCAGGTTGGCGCGCGCCAGCGCCAGCGTGCGCGCCAGCTGCAACTGCCCGGCATGTTGGCGGGCACAGGCCCGGGACTCGGGTGACGGACTGCAAGCCTCAACATTATCCGGGTGTTGCGGCGGTTGCTCCGATTGCTGTTCCAATGGGGTCTCCTGCAGCAGCAGTATGCCCAAAAACGGCAGTTGCGTGGCGGGCGGATAACCGGGCGGCTGCGCTTGCACCGGATACACCTGCAAACCCTCCAGCCCGTGACGCAGCAGTGCGGCTTTCAGCGCCTCCCTGGCCTGCTGCCGGGATTGCTCCCAGCGCTGCATGAGTTCGCGATATCCGGCCAGGCGCTTCAGGAGTTCCTGGGCAATGAGGATGCGCTTCTCGTCCAGAAAACGGTGGCCCTCCTGGATCATGCGCCGTTCCCGGCGTATTTCCAGCAGTGCGGCACGCGATACCGCGTATTCAGGCATGGGTTGTGTCCGCCGGCTTGAGGTAGCGCGCCAGCTGCGCATCACTCAGGCGGCTCAGGTCCTCATGCGGCAACCTGCCGAGCAGACGCCAGCCGATCTGCATGCTTTCATCCAGGGTGCGCGGCTCCTGCTGGCGGATCAGCTGCGATTCGAATTCGTTGCCAAACGCCAGGTACAGGCGGTCGTTGGCCGGCAAACCCTCTTCGCCTACCACGCTGGCCAGTACCCGCACCTGGTTGGCGCGCGCGTAGGCCGCATACAGCTGCGCCGCCAGCGCCGGATGATCCTCGTGGGTATAACCGGCGCCGGTGCCCTGGTCCATGAGGCGCGAGAGACTGGGCAACACCGCGATGGGCGGATAAATGCCGTGCCGGTCCAGCTGCCGGTCCAGCACCATCTGGCCTTCGGTGATATAGCCGGTGAGGTCGGGGATCGGATGGCTGATGTCGTCTCCCGGCATGGTCAGCACCGGCAGCTGCGTCAGCGAGCCCGGCAGGCCGCGGATACGGCCGGCACGCTCATACAAGGTGGCCAGGTCCGAATATAGATAGCCGGGATAACCCTTGCGTCCGGGAATCTCGCCATGACTGGAAGACACTTCGCGCAGCGACTCGCAGTAGTTGGTCATGTCAGTGAGGATCACCAGCACGTGCCGGCCTTCGGTGAACGCCAGGTATTCGGCCGCGGTCAGTGCAAAGCGCGGTGTCAGCAGGCGCTGGGTGCTGGAATCGCTGGCCAGGTTCAGGAACAACGCGGTGTGTGACAGCGCGCCGCTGTGCTGCATGGCACTGCGGAACTGTTCGGCGGCAGTGTGCGAGACACCGATGCCAGCGAACACGATGGAAAACCCGGCCTCGGGTTGCTTCAGCAGGCGCGCGTGTTGCGCTATCTCGATGCAGATGCGTGCGTGCGGCAGTCCGCCGCCGGAAAACACCGGCAGTTTCTGACCGCGCACCAGGCTGTTGAGCAGGTCGATGGCGGTCACGCCGGTCTCGATGAAATCCGTGGGCAGGGCGCGGGCCGTGGGATTGATGGCCAGGCCGGCGATGGGCCGTTCTTCGACGATGGCCAGCGGCGGTCCACCGTCCAGCGGCCGCCCCACGCCGTCGAAAATCCTGCCCTGTAATCCCGGGCCGACGCCGAACTGCAGCGGTTTGCCATGGAACCTCAGCCGCGTGCCGGCCAGTCCCAAATCCTGGGTGGGTTCCAGCACTTCCACCACCATGCGGCTTTCATCCAACGCCGCCACCCGCCCGGGTCTTGGCACGCCGTCCGCGCCCAACACCTCCACCGCCTCGTTGAGCCCGACGCGCAGACTGCGCTCAAGGAACAGCAACGGGCCTTGAATGCCGCTGGCGGCGCCGCTCAGGACGACTTCAGGAAACACCGGCTTCTTCCGTTGATACGGAGCGCGCCTGCAACTCGGCGAACTCCGCGTCGATCTGGTCCTGCAGTTGTTTGAATTCCGGCAGCGCCGCTTCGCTGATTTCCTCACCCATGCGCCGCACGCGCCGCAGCACCGGCAGATGCTCGATGTGCCCCATATCGGCGCCGGATGCCAGCACCTGCCTGGCGCGGAGAATGAAATGATCCAGCAACTGCAGCATGGCGATCTGGCGCTGCGGCGAGGCAAAACAGTCGATTTTCGAATACGCCGACTGGCGCAGAAACGCATCGTTCACCAGGTCCGCGCACAGCAGCGTGAGCTGCTGGGACGCAGGCAGCGCATCCTTGCCCACGATGCGCACCATGCGCGCCAGATGCGCCTGCTCTTCCAGCAGCTCCAGCTGGCGCCGCCGCTGGCTGGCGAATTCCGCCGCGCCCTGTTGCTGCCACCAGCCAATCATGCTGGCGGCGTCATCCGAGTAGGCCTGCAGCGGGTTGATGGCGGGATAGAAGCGCGCCCGTGCCCGGTCGCGGTCCAGCGGCCAGAAACAGCGCACGTTGCGCTGGGTATGCAGGGTCACCGGTTCGGAGAAATCGCCGCCCGGCGGGCTCACCGCCCCGATCAGCGTCACCGAACCGGTCAAACCGGAAAGCGTGCGCACAAGTGCGGCACGCTCATAGAATTCCGCCTGGCGGCTGCCCAAATAGGCCGGATATCCGCCTTCTGCCGGCAGCTCCCCCAGGCGCCCACCCAGTTCCCGCAGCGCCTCCGCCCAGCGGCTGGTGGAATCCGCCATCAACGCCACGTGCAGGCCCTGATCGCGGAAATATTCCGCCACCGTAACGCCGGTGTAGATGCTGGCTTCCCGGGCCGCCACCGGCATGTTGGAAGTGTTGGCAATGATCACCGAACGCTCCAGCAGCGGGCGATGGCTGCGCGGATCCTCGATTTGCGGAAACTGTTCCAGCACCTCGGCCATTTCATTGCCGCGCTCGCCGCAGCCCACATACACGATGACATCGGCATCGCACCATTTGGCGATGCTTTGCTGCAGGATGGTCTTGCCGGTGCCGAAACCGCCGGGCATGGCGGCGCTGCTGCCGCGCGCCACCGGAAACAGCACGTCGATGAGCCTTTGCCCGGTCAGCAACGGTGCGTGCGCCGCCAGCCGCTGCGCGGCGGGTCGCGGGATGCGCACCGGCCAGCTCTGGGTCATGGCAATGCCCAGCTCGCCGCCATCCGCCTGCCGCACCTTGCACAGGATCTCGTCATCCGGGTAGTCACCCGCGGGCGCCAGCATCACCAGCTTGCCCTGCACTTGCGGCGGTGCCAGCAGCAGCTGTTTTTTTGCCTGCGGCGATGTAATGTCTCCCAGCACGCTGCCGCCATGCACGCCGGCGTCCGCCTGCAGGCGTGGCTGAAAATGAAATTGCTGCGGTTTGCGCTGCACCCTGCCGGGGTGCACGTAGGCGGAGGTTGCATCGTTCAGGGGGCGCAGCAAGCCGTCGAAAATTCCGCCCAACAGCCACGGGCCCAGTTGCACCGAGAGCGGCTGTCCCGTGCCCTGCACCCGGTCACCCACCTGCAGGCCGGCGGTATCCTCGTAGACCTGCACCACGATCACTTCACCGGAGATGCGCAGCACTTCGCCCAGTAATCCTTTGTCACCCACCTCCACCGCTTCGTTGATGCTGAAAGGCACCGGGGAACGTGCCCGCACCACCGGGCCGTCCAGCGCCACGATCACCGCCTGGCCGCTATCCGCCATCGGCGTCCTCCCGGTTATCTCTCACCCATCCAGGCAAGGTTGCTAGCACGCCCAACAGCCTGCCCTTGATTCCTTCCACATCGCTTTCCAGACCGGTCAGGCTGCTGTCGATGCGGACACCGTTGGATGCAATGCGGAAACCACACGCCAGTTCCCGACATTCCTGCGGTTCGAGATGCACACCCGGATGTTGGCCCGTGAACGCCTGCAGCACGACGGCATGCGCTGCCGGTTGCCAGTTCCGCGGGTGCTGCAGCTGCCAGACGCCTTCATCCAGGCGCGCGGCCGCGGCCCCGAGCGACAGCTGCAGCCAGGTGGATTGCGCCTTGGGGTCGGTCCACAATTTCAGTAAGCTGTCCTTGAGTCTGATGTAGGCGGCATCGATGGTCTCGCGCATCAACTGGTGCTGCAGGCTGCGCACCGCCTGCTCGGCCGCGCCCCGGGACGAGCGCTGCAGATGTTCGCGCTCCCGCCGTTCTTCACCCACCGCCGTCTGCAGCAGATTCCTGGCGCGCTCGCGGGCGTTTGTGATGATGCGCCGGCATTCCCGCTCCGAGTGCGCGTCGATTTCTACGATGTTGGCGTCGCGCACCGCGAGAATATGCGCCATCAGTTCCGTCTGCGCCTTTTCCATGCGTTCTGCAAATGTCCCGCTCATGTCATGACTCCGAGCACCGAACGGATGCTATGCGGCAGTTCGTCTCCGGCAGCGGCCGCGAATCTATCCGCCACCACCAGCACCGGCGGTTGTGCGTGCGTGACGGCTGCGGAAACCCTGGCCGCGCCGATGTGTGTCACAAAACTTTCTCCGATCAGCACCAGCGGTGTTTCCGGTGTGAGCAGCTGCTCGAACATTGTCCGCGCACCGGAGGCATCGCAGGCGGGTGTGTGCACGCCCGCCAGGCGGTAGCCGGCGGCGGCAGTTTCATCGCCTATGAAAACCGGCGCGCCCATATCACCCCAATTTGTTCAGGATCAGGATCGAGATGATCAATCCGTAAATCGCAATGCCTTCGGCCAGGCCCACCAGCACCAGCACCCGGCCCAGCAATTCCGGTTTCTCCGCCAGCGTGCCCATGCCGGCGCTGCCCACCATGCCCACGGCGTAGCCGGCTGCCAGCGAAGACATGCCGGTGGCGGCGGCAGCCGCCACGAAGCCCCAGCGCACCACGCCCGGGTCCACCGCGCCGCTGATGCCTGCAGCACCCAGTGCGGCCGGCAGCCACAACAGGGTGGCGGTGACGAGAATGACGGCCAGTGATGCCAGCGCCAGGCCCATGGCCAGCCGGGAACGTTTATCTGATTTCATATCTGTCTCCTTCGATTGTCTAGTGCGCCGCGGTAGGCGGTGTGGAGGGATGGAACTGGCGGCCCTCCGCCTGGAGAAAACGCGTAAAGAATTCAAACAGGATCAGGCGCGTGGTCTGCACGAATACCACCAGTCCCTCGAGACCCAGGATCACCAGGTTGCCCAGCACCAGCAGCGTGATCCGCAACCACACGGAATGCAGGGTGTCCGCCAGGGTCACCACCGCCAGGGACAATCCGGCATGCGCCAGGGCGAAGGCCCCGACCCTTACAAACGAGAGCGTGTTCACGCCCAACTGGAACACGCGTTCCACCAGCTCCATGAGCCGGGACAGCACTGCACCGACGCCGCGGCGGAAGTTCTGCAGGATGATTCCAAACAGGCACCAGAAGACGGCTGCGGTAGTGACGAGCACAGCGACCTGCGACCACACGGGAAACAGCAATACCCCGCAATACAGCAGCACCAGACCGGTGTCGGTGCGCAGCCATTCGCCGATGCGCCCGCTCCAGTAGGCGCGCGCGCCGCTCAGCAGCAGGCTCAACAGGATCAAGAGTGCGCCACCAGCGATTGGGACCAGCAAAACGGTGAGCGGCGCATCCATGGGATTGACCCACAGAGGCGGTAGCAGGTGTTCCAGGCTGAAGATGCTGCCGAACAACCAGCCGAACAGCATGGCGGCAATCCCGCCGGGCACCAGCAACACCAACGGCGGCCAGCGCCGCCGCAACACCAGGCCCAGGACCAGCATCACCGCGCCCTGCCCCACATCACCGAACATGTATCCGAATAACAGCGGCGCGATGAAGGTCAGCAGGCGGCTCGGGTCCGGTTCGTACTGTCCGGGAATGCCCAGCAGACGCACGAACAGTTCAAACGGCCGGGCCCAGGGGGGATTGGCGCTCAGCATCGGCGCAACCCGGTCCGCAGGTGGTACTGGAAACTCGATGGCCGCGGGTATGCCGGCATCCAGCAACAAACCCATGAGCCGCTCGCCGCCGGTATCGCTGGTCCAGCCATAGATGTGCGCCAAGTATTCGCTGAGGCTGGCGCCACCCAGGTTTTCCACAGACCAGCCAATGCGCTCCACGATGCCCAAGGCCTCGGGAATCGCCAGCCGCTGATTGATATCTTCCAGTGCAGCCGATTGCTTGCCGAGTGCCGCGTCCAGTTGCTTGAGGTGGGTATCGATCAGGGACAGCGATTCGCCGGGGTCCGCCACCAGCCAGGCTGGCGGCAGCAGCTTGTACAGCACCCGGGCACCCAGAATCTGGTCCAGTTCCTGTCCGGCCCTGGGCGTGCCCACCACCAGCAAGAAAACCTGGGTTTCGGTTTTGATGCGATACACCACCAGCCGCTCCGGATATTCCGGCAACTCGGCATCCGCAGACAGCACCAGCAGCGCACCGGCCAGATGACCGGCCGTGGGTACCATATTTTCAAACGACAACACCGACTGCTTTGCCAGGCAGCCGTTGATGAACTCACGCCACAGCCGCAGCTCCTCGATTTCAGTTCTCAACTTTGCGAGATGTGCGCGCACGCTTTGACTGAGATGCTCCCATTGCGCCAGGCTTGCCAAAGCCTGCGCCAGCAGTTTGCCGGGCGTGCCCGCATGGGTGTGTTCAGGCAGCTGCGGGGCCGGAAGATATTCCTGGTAGCGCTGGCGGATATCCCGGCACTTGACCAGATCCGGAACCAGACTGGTCATATCCACCGGCTTTTGCTCATTGGACTGGTTGCTGTCCAGTTCCACCATGGAGGACGCGGCCAGGATTTCCGCCGCATGCTCGAACATCGGCGCCGGCACCACCACATGGAACCATTTGGCACTGAGCGCACGCATGCTCATGGCGAACCCTCAGGTCTGCGCAGCGGACAGTCTGCGTTTCAGCAGGCCGGCGCGGATGCGCGCAAGTTCCAGCCAGCTCAAGCCGAGATACGCGAAAGCAGCGGCCGGTGTCTGCCCCTGCTGTCTGAATACCCGGGCAAACTCCCGTTGCAACGCGTAAATTTCCGCCTGGCTGCTGTCAGTGCCGGCATCCGCAAGACGCCGCCGGCCCTGCCTGACAAGATTCTCGAGCCGCAGCAGCTGACTGCGTATGCCGGCATCCACCCCCGGCCACAGCGCGTGCCAGTAGCGTGCCCAGACTTCGGGCAGGGATTCCTGGCCTGATGCACGCTGCAGGAAGCGGGCAAAATCTGCATGTGCATAGGAAGGACTATGCTGCAGCACGTGCCCCGGTAAAAATGCCTGCAGCTGTTTATCGTCCCGCAGCCATGCATAGGCCTCACCGCCACGGGTAAGGAACTGGATAGCGGCCAGGTCGGCGAACACACTCACGCTTCGCACCGCCGGCCTCCAGGCGCGCGGCATCCAGGCCGCAAGCTCGTCGATGATGCGCCTGAAGGTATTGCGCAAGCACGCCTCGGTGGCATGCAGTCCAGGATCCGTCACCAGGCCGCTCAAGGATGCATGCATCGGTCTGCGCAGCACTGCGGCGCGGAATGCATCAACATCATGGATCGCAGACAGGCGCTGCCATTCGCCGCGCAGCTGCAATGAGTAGCGCGCCTGGCAACGGGCCTGCATGTAGGCAAAGTGCGTACGTGCGCTCATGCATCACCCGCTGACCGGTCCCCGCCGATCAAACTGCGCGCAAATTCCAGGACTGCAGAGGCGGCCGCTGCTTCATCCACTTTCCAGGACGCCCGTAAACCGGCAAGCCGGTCGGCCTGCAGCTGTTGTGCCTGTTGGAGAATTTTTTCCCGGGATTGTTTGCTGCCGCTGTGCAGCCTGCGGATGCGACGTTCGGCTGCCGCCTGAATCTCAACTGCACGCACGCCCGCCGCTTCCAGTGCGCGGGCGGCTTTCAGGCGCGCCGTTTCCACGGCCGTTGCGGCATCCATCTCCGCTTGCAGCAGTGACTGGATGGCGCTTCCGGATGCCGGATGGGTTCGCTGATCAGACATGCGCTTACAACGCCAGCTGGCTTGCAATTACCATACCCGGCCCGGATCCCGGGCGCATGACTTGGATCAATAATTCCGGGTTTGTTGAATGATCCGGATGATTGAAAGCGCGACTTAAGCCGGTTAGGACGATGCAGAACCGGCGCCCTGCTGTGCGCAACGCAGCTGGCTGAGCAGCGAGGCAATATCGGGCGGCGACAGGGTATCGACAGCGACGCTGTACTGCCGTTCATTTTCATCCAGTGGCTGTGCATGCTTGAGTTGGTATTCCAGCACTGCCTGGTCCGCGTCGGAAACGTCGGAACCCCGTACTGCACGCTGTTCCAGCCTGGCACGCAACACCGTTTCCGGAGCCCGGCAATCCACAATGACCCAGGGTATCCCGAGCCGCTCAGCCAGCTCATGAAACTCATGCCGCTGCCATTGCTGCAGAAACGCCGCGTCCATGATCAGGTTCCAGCCGGCGCCACAGACGCATGCAGCCAGCTCGGCCATTTCGCGATAGGTACGTTGCGATGCGGCCTGGGTGTAGAGCCCGGATTCCGGTTGATTGCCGCCGCCCTGCGCGATGATCTGGCCGTGGATGCGCTTGCGCTCCACATCCGAGCGTATCCGCACCGCCGGCAGTGCCATGAGCAACTGCTGGCTCAGCCAGGTCTTACCGGAGCCCGACAGGCCGTGCATAAGTATGAGCCGGGGCTGACCGGACTGAATCAGCCCGTTTGCCAGATCAATATGCGCATCAGCATCGCGGCTGGCGGACGCCGCCGGGCGATTCTGCAGTAATGCCACCTTGGCACGCACCAAGGCCCGGTACACCAGGTAATAGCGCAGCATCACCAGACCACGGTAGTCGCCGGTGTCCTGCAGGTAGGTATTCAGAAAGCGGAACGCCAGATCCGCGTGCCCGTGGTACAGCAGGTCCATCACCAGGAAAGCCGCGTCGTTCATGACGTCGATCCAGCGCAATGTCTCGCTGAACTCGATGCGGTCGAAGGCCAGGATGCGGCCCCGGTACTTCACCAGATTGGCCAGGTGCAGGTCGCCGTGGCATTCGCGCACCCAGCCGAGATTGCGCCGCCGCTGCATATCCTGCCGGCGCTTGTGGTACTCGGCGTCGCTCCACTTGCGTAATGCGCCAATCTCACCTGCTTTTCCTGGGCCCAGCAACGCAGTAAGAGTGGAAAAATTTTCCATCACCGGTTTATGCACATCCTGCCCCCGGCCGTAAGGGCCGGCTGATTCCATAATGGGCGCGGCCAGGTGAAACGCCGCCACGTGCGCGCTGGCATCATCCATGTCCGCGGGGCCGAGCCGGCCCTGTTCCAGCAGATGATCCAGCCGGCGGGCCTGGTCGAATTCACGCATTTGCACCGCATACTCGATGACCCGTCCCTGCCCCTGCAGGCATGGAGCGCTGGGCGTGCCGGTAATGGGCACCACACCTATATATAGTTCCGGAGCCAGCAATACGTTCAGCCGCAGCTCCTCGTAACAGGCATGGCGGCGCTTTTCCAGGCTGGAATAATCCAGGAAGCCCAAATCTACGGGTTTCTTGATCTTGTAGGCGTATTCCCCGGTGAGCACCACCCAAGAGGCATGGGTTTCCAGGATGCGGATCGAAAATGCCGGGTGCGGGTAGCAACCGGCGCTGCTCAGGCTGTGGATGAGCTTTTGGGAGTCCGACATGGCCACTTGGTCTGCGGCCGGGCGTGCCTGTCTGCTGGATGATTTCATAACCGAGGTCTGCGTCCTTTGTCCCGGTTACCTGTTTAGCGCACTGTCAGCGAATGATCTTGTCGATGACGACCCTGGCAGTGTGCGGTTTGCCGGCGAATTTGAACAGTGCCGTGCCTTGCAAATCGCCCGGCTGGGCTTCGGCACCGCCTTTCAACGAGACCCGCGCCACCACATCCACCTGCTTGTAGCTCGAAAGCGATGTGCCGGGCATCATGGCATCGGCATCGGTGAGCTCCAGATCGGCAGGCAGTTTCTCCACCGCCATGCGAGTGGCCAGCAGCGGCGGACCGCTGCGGTTGTCAATGGGCCGCACGAATACAAACAGGGTTGAGTCCGCCGGCAACATCTTGGCCAGCTGCGGAGCGATACTCACGTGCACGGGGATTACGTATCGGCCAGCGGCTTTGGCGGTCTGCGGCTGGGCATCGTCGGCCACCGGGTTACCGGTTGCACTGGCAGGCTGGTCAGCTGTCACCGATCCGCCGGCCGCTTGTATCTGCTTCTCCACCAGCTGCCGGATTCCGGACGGCGGATTCTGCGCCAGCAGTTTTTGCCATCGCTGGATGGCCAGCGGCTTGTTGTGCTGTGCGATGGCGAGCAGTCCGCCGTACCACAGCGCTTTGGGATTGTCAGGCGCAGCCTGCAACGCCTTGGTCAGCAGCGGTGCGGCGTCGGTGGCAATCTTGCCGGGATCCGCCAGAATGATGGCTTCCGCATAATCTGCCAGCAGATCCGGATTGCTGTCGCCGCTGAGTGTGTATGCGTGGGCGTAGGCCGGCACTGCATCGGCATAACGGCCCAGCACCACGTACGACTGGCCCAACATCATCCAGTCCTTGGGATTCTTGGAGTCTGTGGTGGCCAGGCGATGGGCAAGCTGCGCCACCATGTCCTCCACGGAATTCTGTTCGGACTTTTGCATGCCTTCGAAAGCCACGCGCCAGTTGCCAACCGACGCGTACAGCCCGCTGACCAGCGCCAGCATCACCAGCACCGAAAATGTGGCCATTTTCCAGCGGGGCTTGTCAACCGGCACGGCCGGCGTTTTGGAATCCACCCGGCCAAGCCGTTCCTGGAAGGCTCTCTCGAGCCCGGCCCTGGCATCGCGATATGCCGCGGTACTCATGCGACCGCCGGCCAGTTCGGCGTCCAGTTTCTCCAGAGCGCGCTTGTGTTCGTCCAGCGCCGCGGCCGCCTCTCCCGGCATGCGTTTACGCCGCAGCCAAACCAGCGGCAGCACCACGCTGGCTGCAGCCGCTATCACCATGAGGGCGGCGATCATAACGAATAACATCAGCTCTGCCCCCCAACTTTCATGTGACTACCATCTGGGTTCATCGACTTCATTCTCATCATCCACCAGCGTGCTGTTGTTTTGGTTGCGGCGCCGCACCAGCACAAACGCCACGCCCAGGCCCAGCAGCAGCAGAATCCCGGGACCAAACCACAGCAGCCAGGTATTGGGCTGGAACGGCGGCTTGAACAGCACAAAGTCCCCGTATCGGGACACCATGTATTGCTTGATCTGTTCGTTGCTCCTGCCCTGCAGTACCTGCCTATATACTTCCGCCCGCAGGTCGGCAGCCAGGGCGGCGTTGGAATCAGCGATGTCCTCGTCCTGGCACACCAGGCAGCGAAACTCGTGGGTCAGATACTCGTAACGACTTTGCATTGCCGCGTTCGGCAGCGCCGGCTCGGTGTCGATGGCGAACGCTGGCACGCTTAACAACAGCAGCAGCAGCACCACACCCCAGCGCTTCATGGCTTCTCCTGGTTCAGCGAGTTCACCAGCGGGATGAGGCTGTCCTTGACTATGGAATCCGTCAGCGGCCCCACATATTTCTTGCGGATGACGCCGTTGGCATCCACCACGAAGGTCTCCGGCACGCCATACACGCCCCAATTAAGCGCCACCTGGCCCTTGGGATCGAACCCGTCCAGCTGGTATGGATTACCCTTCTCCTGCAGCCATTGTTCCGCGTCCTGGCGCTGGTCCTTGTAGAGCAGACCGTACACCGGCACCAGCTTGGATTTGGAGAACTGCACCAGCGTCGCGCTTTCCTCACGGCAGGGAATGCACCAGGTGGCCCACACGTTCAGCACCGACACGTGTCCCTTGAAATCCTCGCTGGTCAAAGGCGGCGAGCCGTCGGCCACCGCCGGCAGGCTGAATGCCGGAACCGGCTTGCCGATCAGCGGCGAATCCACCACGCCCGGATTCAGGTACAGGCCGCGCCAGAAAAACGCCATCAACAAGACGATCAGTGCGATGGGGATGAAATAACGCCACATGTCTAGTTCTTGTCGGCCGCCAGGCTTGCGCCGGCCAGGTCAGCGTTGCGTACACGCACTTCTTTGCGGTAGCGGCGATCGGAGGCTGCCAGCAGTCCACCCAACACCATCACCAGCCCGCCCAGCCAGATGAAGCGCACGAACGGTTTGTATTGAAAACGCATGCTCCATTCATTGTCGCCCACCGGCTGTCCGAGCGCGACATACAGGTCGTGGAACAGACCCGGATCGATGGCGGCTTTGGTGGAATCGGATTGCTGCTCTACATATACGAGCTTCTCTGGATACATGACCGTGATAGGTTTGCCGTCACGGGTCACCACGATGCGCGCCTGCACACCTTTGTAGTTTGGACCCGTCACCTGGGTCATGCCGTCGAAGCTAAAACGGTAGCCGTGCAATACCGTGCTGCCGCCCTGGGCCAGGGTTACATCCTTTGCCATGCTCAGGCTGGTGGTGACAAACACGCCCAGCACCACGAAGGCGATGCCGAGATGGGCGAAAATCATGCCCAGCACTCCACGGCTGAAAGGCAGATGCCTGCGCCAGCGCACCACTGGAATGGCAGCGACACCCACCAGCAACCACAGGCCCGTCACGATGCCGACCACGGTGAATACCGGCGCCTGCCCCCACACGGCGATCGCCGCGACGATGCAGGCGGCTATGGCCACGACTACGATCCAGCGCAACTGCTTGACCAAGCGCCGCACATTGTCAAACTTCCAGTAGACATAGGGTCCTATGCCCATGAGCAGGATGAGCGGGATGATCAAGGGTGCGAACACGCTGTTGAAATACGGCGGCCCTACGGAGATCTGTCCCAGACCCAGCGCCGCAATGATCAATGGATAAAGGGTACCGAGCAGGATGGCGGCCGCCGCCACCACCAGGAATACGTTGTTCAGCAGCAGGAAGGTTTCGCGCGATAGCGGCTTGAAACCCTGCTCCGAGACCAGCTTGTGGGCGCGCCAGGAATACAGGGTCAAGGCCCCGCCGGAAAGAATCGCGATCAGCACCAGCACGAAAATGCCGCGGCGCGGATCGCTGGCGAAGGAGTGCACCGAAATCAGGATTCCTGAACGCACCAGGAAGGTGCCCAGCAGGCTCAGGGAAAAGGCGGTGATGGCCAGCAGCGCGGTCCAGCTTTTGAAGGTACCGCGCTTTTCGGTCACGCTCAGGGAGTGGATCAGGGCGGTGGCCGCCAGCCATGGCATGAATGAGGCGTTCTCCACCGGATCCCAGAACCACCAGCCACCCCATCCGAGGACGTAATACGACCACCAGCTGCCAAGCGTGATGCCGAGAGTCAGAAACAGCCAGGCTACGATGGTCCAGGGCTTGGACCATCGCGCCCAGGTGGAATCCATCTTGCCGCCGAGCAGCGCCGCTACTGCAAAAGCAAACGCCACTGACAGCCCCACGTACCCCATGTACAGCATGGGCGGGTGGCCCACCATGCCCGGATCCTGCAGCAGCGGATTCAGGTCGCGTCCCTGGAGCGGCGGCGGCAGCAGCCGCGTGAACGGATCCGATACCGACAGCATGAAAGTCAGAAAGCCGATGCTTACCAGGCCCATGACGGCCAGTACCCGGGCCACGAACTCCAGCGGCAGCCGCCGGCTGAAGCTGGCCACAGCCACGGTCCAGATGGCCAGAATCATGGTCCACAACAGCAGCGAACCTTCGTGGGCGCCCCACACGGCCGCGATCTTGTACGGCCAGGGCAGCGCGGTGTTGGAATTCTCGGCCACGTATCGCAAAGAAAAGTCATCGCGCAAAAAGGACACAGCCAGCACCACGAAGGCCACGCCCACGAATAGGAACTGGGCGGTGGCTGCCGGCCGAACCACCGACATCCACACGGCATCACGCCGCTGCGCGCCGACAAACCCGAAAAAGCATTGTGCCAGCGCCAGACACAGCGCCAGCATGAGTGCAATCTGGCCAAGTTCAGGAACCATCGCTCCTCCGTGATTTCCCCAGCATGCCCGGATGTGTGGCGTGGGTGCGGCAGGCAGTATACGTGCCTGTATGCAAAATTAATAATGATCTAGGTCAAAGCTGCAAGCTCCGGTCGCAAACCCTTGGAACACTTGCAGCTCCATGTCACGACTCGCAGTGAATGCGCCATGGTTGTGGCCACTGCCTGGATCCGGAGCCGCCTGTCTCATCCGCCGGACAGGCACGAAGACCGGGAGCGCGCCCTTTACCATAAGCCTCAGGCACCCAATGGGCCCTGCACCAGCAGGCATGCGGAGACTTTGGTTTTGATGTAATTGGTGGCCTGGAGTTCAGCCCTTTGCCAGACCTGACGTGGATCAAGGTGGCAGCCAGCACGACTGGCTAAGCTTGGTATGCCTGACCATATATATAGGAGTGCTGGCGGCGCGGGTGCGCCTGCCTGGAATCCATCGCTATAATCAGCCAGACCCCTGTGCTGGCAATCATGGTTCTGGAACCCTGGCTGCCATATCCGGCGCCCACACTAAAACCGGCACAACCCGGGTCAAGCCACTAGCGGCATCGGGCCCCATGCATTATTGCCCAACCCAAAGCGCCATGCTCCGTGAACAAACCCAATAAACGCCTCATCATCCCAATCGCCGTCGCGGCTGTTTTGCTGGCGGTGCTGGCGGGCGCCTGGTACTACCACCGGCAACAGCTGAATGCCTCACGGCTCACCCTGTACGGCAATGTGGATATCCGCCAAGTGGATCTGGCCTTCAACGGCAACGCACGTATCGCCAGCATGCTGGTAGTGGAGGGCCAGCAGGTCCACAAGGGTCAACTGCTGGCGCAACTGGACAGCGAACGCCTGCAGCAGACGGTGGCCGAAGCCAGCGCCCGGGTGGCGGCCCAGCAGCAGGTGGTGGACCGGTTACTTGCGGGTTCGCGGCCGCAGGAAATCCGCAAGGCGCGCGCCGATGTGCACGCTGCCGAGGCACAATTGACTTATGCGCAGTTGCAATACAAGCGCAGCCAGAACCTGGCGGCCCGCGACGTGGTCAGCAAAGCGCGGCTCGACAATAACAAGGCCCAGTATGACGTGGCCGCTGCGCAGCTGAATGCGGCGCAACAGGCACTGGCGCTGGCGCTGGCCGGTCCCCGCAAACAGGATGTGGCCGCCGCCCAGGCCACTCTGCAAGCGCTCAAGGCCGGGCTCAAGCTGGCGCAAAAAAACCTGCAGGATGCTTCGCTGTATGCGCCGGAAGCGGGCGTGATCCAGACGCGCATCCTGGAACCAGGCGATATGGCCTCGCCGCAGTTGCCGGTGTATACACTGGCGCTGCTAAACCCGGTATGGGTGCGCGCCTATGTGCCGGAACCAGCGCTGGGGCTTATTCATCCGGGCATGCAGGCGCAAATTCTCAGCGACAGTTATCCGGACAAACGCTACCCCGGCTGGATCGGTTTCATCTCCCCGACCGCCGAGTTCACGCCAAAATCCGTGGAAACCACCGAGCTGCGCTCCAGTCTGGTCTATCAGGTGCGCGTATTCGCGTGCAACCCGCAGGACCAGCTGCGGCTGGGAATGCCGGTCACGGTGATCATCCCGTTGCAATCCGCCGCACGGGAATCGCAAACCCCGGGCTGTGCGCCGGCCCAATGACTGCAGCCGCACAGCCGTTCCCCGGGATCCTGCTTGACGTCAGCCACATCAGCAAAACCTTCCTGTCCGGCGGGCGCAAACTGCAGGCCCTGTCCGAGGTCAGCTTCAAGCTCAGCGCAGGCCGCGTCACCGGGCTGATCGGCCCGGATGCGGCCGGCAAGACCACGCTCATGCGGCTGATCGCCGGCCTGCTGCTGCCCGACAGCGGCAGCATCACGGTGCTCGGCATGGATGCCACGCGCGATTCCCTGGCGGTGCAGTCCAACATCGGCTACATGCCGCAACACTTCGGCCTGTACGAAGACCTTTCGGTGCAGGAGAACCTGGACCTGTACGCGGATCTGCAGGGTGTACCCCGCGAACAACGTGCAGCACGCTACCGGGAACTCATGTCCATGACCGGGCTGACACCCTTTACCCGAAGGCTTGCCGGCCGCCTGTCCGGCGGCATGAAGCAGAAACTCGGCCTGGCCTGCACGCTGGTGCGGCCGCCGCGCCTGCTGCTGCTGGATGAACCCACCGTGGGCGTAGACCCGGTGTCGCGCCGGGAATTGTGGGCCATTATTTACCGGCTGGTGCGCGATCAGGGCATGAGCGTGCTGTTGAGCACCGCCTATCTCGACGAGGCCGAACGCTGCCACCAGGTGCTGCTGCTGTATGCAGGCCGGCTGCTGGGAGAGGGGCCGCCCGCGGACTTCGCCTCCGCCCTCAACGGCCGCACCTTCAGTGTGCAGGCGCCGGGCATGAACAAGCGCCTGCTGCAGCAACGCCTGCGCCGCGCACCTGGCGTGCTGGACGCGGTCATCCAGGGAGAGGCGGTGCGCATCGTCATGCACCAGCCGCTCGCCCCGGAAGCCGCAGCACTGCTGCCGGGTTCCGGCCTAACCCGCATCTCGCCGATTGCGCCGCGGTTTGAAGACAGTTTTATCACACGCATCCAGGCGCTGCAGCCGGAAAAAACGCCCATGGATTTTCTGCAGCCGCCGCGTACCGGCGGCACGGCCACCGCTGGTGTGGTCATCGAAGTAGAAAACCTGTCGCGCCGTTTTGGCGACTTCTACGCAGTGCGAAATCTGAGCTTCAGTGTCGGTGCCGGTGAAGTATTCGGTTTGCTGGGCGCCAATGGCGCCGGCAAGACTACCACCTTCAGGATGCTGTGCGGCCTGCTGCCACCCAGCGGGGGCAGCCTGCGCGTGGCCGGCGTGGACCTGCGCTTGGCAGCCGCCCAGGCGCGCGCCCGCATCGGCTACATGTCGCAGAAATTTTCCCTGTATGAAGCCCTGACGGTAAAACAGAATCTGGATTTCTTCGCCAGCGCCTACGGCCTGACGGGGAAACCGCACGGCCAGCGCGTGGCCTGGGCGCTGGAGCAGTTCGAGTTGTCGAGCTATGCCGGCGACAACGCCAGCAGCCTGCCGCTGGGATTCAAGCAGCGCCTGCAGCTGGCGGCGGCCCTGATGCACGATCCGCGCATCCTGTTCCTGGACGAGCCGACATCCGGGGTGGACCCGCTGGCGCGGCGGGAATTCTGGGCGCGCATCAGCGCCATGTCCGAACAGGGCATCACGGTGCTGGTCACCACCCATTTCATGGAGGAAGTGGAATATTGCGACCGGCTGGTGATCATGGCCTCCGGGGAACTGCTCAAACTCGGCACCCCGGAGGACATCAAGGCAGCTGCAGCCAGCCGCGAACATCCGCAACCCAGCATGGAAGACGCCTTCATCGCACTCATCGAGGCGCATGAGCAGATGCGCATGGCCTCGTGAACCCGGACGTGCAGAACCGTGGCGGCAGCCGCATGCGGCTGCGCGGGCTGCTGCGCAAGGAGTTCCTGCAGATCATCCGCGACCCCAGCAGCATCGCCATCGCCCTAGCAATGCCGGTAATTCTGCTGCTGCTGTTCGGCTACGGAGTATCCCTGGACGCCAAGCATGTGCCGCTGGCACTGGTGGTGGAACAGCCGAGCGCCGAGGCCGCGAGCTTCACTGCCGCCTTCAACGCCTCCGAGTATTTCAATCCCCAGGCATATCAGGACATGCGCTCGGCGGAACTGGCGCTGATGGCCGGCCGCGTGGACGGCATCGTGCGGCTGCGCGGCAACTTCGTCAGCCGCCTGGTTCGCGGACCCGACGCCCCCATCCAGGTGGTGGTGAGCGGCATGAACGCCAACAACGCGCGACTGATCGAGGGCTACGTGAGCGGTGTTTGGCGCTCCTGGCTCACCCAACAGGCCGGGCTTGCGGGCCGGCCGCTGGCGGTGCCGGTGTCCGTAGAACAACGCGTGTGGTTCAACAGCGCGGTGCGCAGCAAGGACTTCCTGGTGCCGGGGCTGATCGCCGTGATCATGACGCTGATCGGCGCCATGCTCACGGCGCTGGTGATGGCCCGGGAATGGGAGCGCGGCACCATGGAAGCGCTCATGGTCACACCGGTCAGCATGCGTGAAATCCTCATCGGCAAGCTGGTGCCCTATTTCGCGCTGGGCATGGGTGGCATGGCATTGTCGGTGATCATGGCCTTGTGGCTGTTCGGCGTGCCGCTGCACGGTTCGCTGCTGCTGCTGTTCCTGTGCGCGGCGCTGTTCATGCTGGCGGCACTGGGCATGGGGCTGCTGGTATCGGTGGTGGCACGCAGCCAGTTCGTGGCCAGCCTGGTGGCGTTGGTGACCACATTCCTGCCGGCGTTCCTGCTCTCCGGCTTCATCTTCGACGTGGGCAGCATGCCGCACGTGGTGCAGGCCATCACCTACCTGATCGCGGCGCGCTATTTCGTCTCCATCCTGCAGACCCTGTTCCTGGCCGGCAACGTGTGGGTGATCATCATTCCCAATGCCCTGGCCCTGTGCGCCATGGCGGCGGTGTTCCTGCTGGTGGCGCGCCGCCGTTCGCACAAGCGCCTGCAATGAACGGTTTGTGGCAGCGGGCGCTGGCACTGGCGCTCAAGGAGCTGCGCACCATCCTGCGCGATCCACGCAGCCGCTTCGTGGTGTTCGGCCCGCCTATCATCCAGCTGCTGGTATTCGGATACGCCGCCACTTTCGACCTGAATAACGTGAAGTACGCGGTATATTCGGAAGACCGGGGCGAAGCCGCGCGCCAGCTGCTGGCGGGATTCTCCGGATCGCCACATTTCCGCCTGACGGAAAACATCCAGCGGCAGCAGCAGATCGCGCCGCTGATCACCGACCGGGACGTACTCATGGTGGTGCACCTGGGCCCGCAGTTCAGCCGCAACCTGGCCATGGGCCGGCCGGCGGCGGTGCAGATCATCATCGACGGACGCAATTCCAACACCGCACTGATCGCATTGGGATACGCCCAGACCATCGTCAACCAGTTCAACCGCGACTGGTCCCAAAGCCACGGCATCGCCGGCCCGCCCGCCAGCCTCCAGACCCGTGCCTGGTTCAACCCCAACCTGGAAAGCCGCTGGTATTTCGTGCCCGGCCTGGCGGGCTTGATCGTGCTGGTGGTGACCCTGGCGGTGACCTCGCTGTCGGTGGCCCGCGAACGAGAACAGGGTACTTTCGACCAGCTGCTGGTCACGCCCATGACGCCGCTGGAAATCCTGCTGGGCAAATCGCTGCCCGGAATGCTCATCGGCGTGGCCGAAGGCACGTTCATCCTGCTGGTGGCGGTATTCTGGTTTCACGTGCCGTTCAAAGGCAGCCTGCTGGTGCTGTACTCGGGGTTGCTGCTGTTCCTGCTGTCGGTGGTGGGCATCGGCCTGATGCTGTCATCCCTGTGCACCACCTTGCAGCAGGCGCTGCTGGGCTCCTTCCTGTTCATGATGCCGGCCGTGATCCTTTCCGGTTTCGCCACCCCCATCGCCAACATGCCGCAGCCGGTGCAGTGGCTGACACTGGCCAACCCGCTGCGCTACTTTCTGGTGATCGTGCACAGCGTGTTCCTGGAGGGCGCCTCGTTCAGTGTGCTCATCAACCAGTTCTGGCCCATGGCGGCCATCGGCGTGATCAGCCTGGCGTCCGCCGGCTGGCTGTTCCGCCACCGGCTCTACTGATATCGACGGCGTCACTCAAGCCGCCTGCAGGGCGGCTGGCAGCGGCCTCACTTCCCGGCCGGTGCACGCGCCGCTAAATCAGCCCATAATCATTCCAATCGGGAACCATTTTCCTTTGTCATGCGTCTTCTGATGTTATGCCGTCCGTGATTTCATTCAGGCATGCACAAGTTTCCCCGGCGGAGCGGCAAGCCCGGTTCACCGCCTGGGTCTCTCCCCATCTGCAGCAGCTGCACCGCATCGCCTGGCGTTTCACCGGTCACTCCCAGGATGCGGAAGATCTGGTGCAGGAACTGCTGCTGCGCCTGTACCGCAAACCCGGGGTCTGGGACAAACCGGAACAACCCGGCATCTGGCTGATCCGCTCCCTGCACAACCTGTACGTGGACCAGTGGCGCCGCACGCGCCGTCAGCCGCTCAGCAACCGCCATAACCTGGATTGGGACGAGCTGGCGGGAATGGCGGATTCCGGGGAAACCGATCCGGAAAGACTGGCGCACTCGCGGGAAATACAGCGGCGGCTGAGCGCCGCCATGTCCACCTTGTCCCAGGAACAGCGCGCCATCCTGGTGTTGCACGACATGGAAGGCCACACCGCGGGTGAACTCAGCCTGCTGTTGAAACTGCCGCTGGGCACCGTCAAATCCCGCCTGTTCAGGGCCCGGCGCCAGGTGCGGGAAATATTTCTCAAACACGGGAACCCCGCGGCGGGTTTTTACGTGTTAAGTGATGAGCTGGAAGCCACATGAACTGCGAAATCTCACAATCACTGCTGGACGTACCTGCCGAGGAGATCCCGGCGGCGGCCCGCGCGCAGATCCAGGTACATCTTGAAACCTGCGCGGCATGCCGTACGGCGTGGCATGCGCAACGCCTGCTGGGCGCGGCCCTGGCCGCCGTGCCCGCGCCTGATTTTTCCGAAGTCGCCGGACAACGCTTGTTGGCGCGCGTGTTCGCATTTGATACCCGCCGGCAGCAGCACACAATGGTGGCGGCCGCGGCGGCCGCAGTGCTGGTGGCCGGACTGGTGACGGCTTTGACACTGACCCGCTACACGCAGACCCCGGAATACGTATTCCACAACGGCACCCTGATTCTGCAAAGCGAGCAACCTACCACGGTGGGGGTGCGCTTCGACTCCGGGTCGGCGCTTGCAAACGTGCGTTTCACCATCGACCTGCCGCAGGGCATGCAGCTGGCCGGGCAGCCGGGATTGCGTCACGTGAGCTGGGTCGGCGAGCTGCGCAAGGGCCAGAACCTGCTCAAATTGCCGGTGGTGGCGCATGCCGGAACCCATGGCGTGCTGACCGCGGAACTCAGCCAGAACGGCGGCAGCCGCCGCTTCAGCCTGGCGGTGCTTGCCAGCCAGCCCAATCCCCTGGCTGTGCGGCTGTGGCATGGTTTAACCCATCAATTTGACACGGGCACCTGATGTCGGAGATTCGCGCCATGCTGAAGCAGTTGTTCACTGGTCTGGTCGCAATCATGGCATTGTGCCTGAATGTGAATGCATTCGCGGGCAACGCCCCGATTCCACCACCGCCTGAACCTGCGCGCCTGGATGTCACCATGACCGTGGTGCCGCTGAATGCGGACATTGAAAAGACCGTAGCCCAGACCATCATCATCCCCGTGCCCGGGGTTACTCCCGGAGCGCAAAAGCCGGCGGCCATGGCCAAACCTGCTCCGCATCCGCGGGACAAGACCGGAATCAAAAGCCTGGAGCACACGCGTGCCTCCGCGATCCGCGAATCCGCCAAAGCCCGGCGGGAAGCCACGGAAGCTGCCAAGGAAGCCCGCAAGGACAGCAACAACTCCGGCGCCCCCGACAACGACACACCGCCGTGAATTCGGCGCTGCCTGTAACCGCATCATTCCCCACCCACAAGAAGCCGAAAATGACGCCATTGAAAACGCTGGTTTGCGGAGCACTCCTGTGCCTGATGGCTGCTTCCCATGCACAGCCCGGATTGAAACCCCTGAACGGCAATAGCACTGTAAATACCGACGCCTGTTTGCTTTCCCTGCAACATTCCGACTGCAATTCCGTATTTGCGATCAGGCAATATGGCAAACCAGACATGTTGCATCCATCGGATTGCCAGCTGGCCTTTTGCAAAGCACCGCGTTTCGCATTTGCAGATGCTGCGGATTCCGGCCAACAGCAAGCATCGGCCACCAGTGAACAGCAAACGCAGGAGGATGCCGGGAACGCATCCTGGACCGGCGACCGCAGCGGTTATTACCTGCTGGGCGCCATCCCGCTCATCGTCGGAGTGGGCAGCCTGCTGAATGTTGATCATCGCCTGACATACGACGATTCGGGAATCTGGAAGCGCAGCAACCAGCTGGATCTGGAATACGGCGTGGTGCTCACGGAAATCGGCGGCGGCCTGTGGTTCGGCGGCCAGAACCGCATCGGCCGCACTTTCTGGCAAAGTATCGATGCCTCGGCGTTCTCATCGCTCGCTGCCCAGGCGCTCAAATATACTTTCAGCCGGGCGCGTCCCAGCCAGAGTTCCAGTCCTAACCACTGGTTCCAGGGCAGCTGTTGCCAGAGCTTCCCCAGCGGCGAAGTCACCCTGCAGGCCAGCTTCGTAACGCCATTCATTCTCGAATACCACCAGGACCATCCCTGGGTCTGGGGCCTGGAAGCCCTGCCCCTGTATGACGCGCTGGGGCGCATGAAAACCCATGGCCACTGGCAGACCGACGTGCTTTCAGGCTGGGCTCTGGGCACCGCTTTCGGCATTTTTGCCCACAACTGGAAAATGCCGTTTTTCCTTAGTCTAATGCCCCACGGGGTGATGGTGGGCTGGCATACCAGGTTTTGAAACCTGCGATGTGTAACATATATATATGAATACACCGCAAGCGCGCAGGATGGGATTGAAGTACGGAAAATTTACCGAGGATATATGCAAAACTGGGGAAACATGGGAATGACTACGCAGTTGAAAATACCAGCCGGCGGTGAAACCGCAGCGCCGCTGCGCATCTTGCAGCTGAATTCCAAACTCGACGGCGGCGGCACCGACGACCAGTGCCTGCAGCTGGCGGAAGCCTTGCAGTTATCCGGACATTCGGTATGGGTCGCGGGCCCGGATGACCAGGTGCTGTCCGAACAGGTGAACGAACTGGGGCTGAAGCTGCAGGTCATCCCCCGGGCCGGACATTCAAAACTGAAGTACGTGATGAGCGCCGCGGCATTGATCCGGCGCGAACGCATCCAGATTGTACATGCCCATCATGGCCGGGATTACTGGCCGGCGGTGTTGTCCGCCCGGCTGTCGGGTGTTCACCCGGCCGTGGTCATCACCCGCCACATGGCCAAAAGCCCGCGCTCGCAGCTGAGCCGCAGATTCCTGCTGAGCCAATGCGATGCATTGATTGCGGTTTCCGATTTCACCGCCCGCATCCTGAACCAGGGCGTGTTCGAACCGGCCGCCATCGAAGAAGATCGCCGTGCGCGGCCGCCGCTCTCCGGCGAGCTTTCCAAGATCCGCGTGGTGTACGGCGGCATCGACACGCGCCGCTTCCAGCCCTTCGATGCCTCAGAGCAGCGCCATGCCTGGGGCCTGGAGCCGGAGCATTTCGTGTTCGCGGTGGCCGGCGGTTACGATTTCCCGCGCGGCAAGGGCCAGCGGGAATTCCTGCAGGCCGCAGCCCGCATCCACAGCGAAATCCCGCAGGCGCGCTTTCTGCTCATTGGCCGCGGCAACATGCAAGACATGCTGCAGGACGACATCCAGCATCTCGGGCTGACCGGGAAAGTACAGCTGGTGCCCCATTCCAGCGACATGCCGATGGTCATGAACGCGGTGGACTGCCTGGTGCATCCGGCAGTCGGCACCGAGGCCTTCGGACTGGTGGTATGCGAGGCGCATGCCTGCGGCCGGCCGGTGATCGCCTCGGATCTGGACGGCATTCCCGAGGCCTTTCAGGTAGGCGGCTGCGGCAGCCTGGTCCCGCCCGATGACGTACAAGCGCTGGCGCAGGCCATGCACGCCTGGGCCACGCAACCACCAATGTCAGCAACCGCGCGCTGGGAACTCCACCATAAAATCGCCCAGCGCCTGTCCATCGCCGATACCGCACAGCGCGTGCTGGAGATTTATCAGTCACTGCTGCCGGCGGGAAAAGCTTCCCCGGCCTACGAGCCATTGCCGCAGGCGAAATCCGGGATGCTGCAGTCTTGAGCTATTACCATTCGCTGAATCCGTTCCGCGAATCATTCCGCAAGGGGCTGCCGGTGCTGACCTACCACAAACTGGGCCCCAGGCCGCGCGGCGTGCGTATCAAGGGTTTATATGTGGGCACTGACCTGTTCGCGCAGCAACTGTCCGAACTGCATGCCGCCGGGTTTAGTACGACAACCCTGGCCGAGGTCATGTCGGCTGGTGACGCGCAAAAACATATCGTGCTCACCTTTGACGACGGCTATGTCAGCGCCTTGCAGTACGGACTGCGGCCGCTGGCAGACAACCAATACCGCGCCATGCAGTTTCTGGTGGCCGGCTGCCTCGGTAAAACCAACTTGTGGGACCGGGACGCGGGTGAAATTCAGGAGCCATTGATGGATGCGGGACTGGTGCGTGAATGGCTGGCCGCCGGACACGACATCGGTTCGCATTCGCTCACCCATCCCCATCTCACGCGTATCGGCCGGCGGCAGGCGCGCGAGGAAATCCACGCCAGCAAACGCATCCTGGAAGACCTGTTCGGCCGCGCCATTGATTACTTTTGCTACCCGTACGGTGACTGGAACGAGGAAATCAGTGAGCTGGTAAAGGGCGCCGGCTACCGCGCAGCATTCACCACCACCGCCGGCATCAACACCCCGGGCCAATCGCCTTTTGCCCTGAAACGCCTGACGGCTCGCTACCCGTCGCGCAGCCTGAAAGCCGTGTGGTCGCGGATGCGGACCGCTGCCACATAAAACCTGCCCGGCTGCAACCGAGCTTTCCTGTGAATGCGCTTCACAAAGGCTTGCCTCAATGTGCGCTGCGGCTGGCGGCAATCGCCCTGGGCTGCCTGCCGTGGGCCGCGCGCGCCGCGCCCTGGCAACTGCAGTTGTCCCTGGGCCGCGGCACCCCGGGCGGAATGATCCAGGTGCGCGAGAACGACGTTCAAGGCACACCGCTGTACATCGGCCCGGAACTCGGCATCCACCAGGTACAGCATGTGATCATCGGCGCGGATGACGAGCTCGGCAACGGCCGGGCACTGGTGTTGCACCTGGATCTGGCGCGCCTCTATGGTGAAACCCAATTTACCGCCCCGGTGTATTTCAACGGCGTACAGCTGGCCGGTGGTTATCCGCTCACCAGCGACGCCAGCCGGGTCAACAACTGGCAATTCACCGGACTGTACCGCCAGCCGCTCTATGCCAGCACCGGCGGAATCAAGCTCGATGCCATGGTGGGTTTCACCTACGTGGGGCTGACCTACAGTCTGCAGGGCCATCCGGCCGGTTCGGCCAATCCGGGCGAGTTGAGCGGCGACCGCACCAAGGAAGATTTCATCACCCAGGAACTGCCGGTGCCGCAATTCGGCGTGCGTTTCGAATATCCGCTGGACTCGAGGCTGGATCTGGAGGCTGGATTCACCGGCGGCCATTTGCCGCGCCTGTATAGCTTGCGCAACGAGGGTGGCAAAGTGTACGTCACCCAGACCAATCAATCCGAACATCTGGGACTCGCCTATGCTGCGGACGCCAGCCTGCAAGTGGGATTCAGCTGGTATGACCGTTATTACATGCAGTACGAGCAAAGCGCGGAAGACGGCAACTATATCCGGCTAGCCGAACATGGTTATTATCTGAGCCTGCGCTACCGCTTTTAGCCAATACCATACCGGGAAACAAACCGTGAGCTTCACTGAACACAGCTGCATGTACAGGCGCCAATCCGCTGCCGGCCATCACCGGTTACTGGCAATCGTGATGCTAACCATGCTCGCGGCCGGACTGCCGCTGCGCTCCGGAGCCCAGGACAGCGCCAACTCACAGACACCCACCAGCCCCGAGGATCAGATCATCTCGCAGGCTGCGCAACAATCCGGATCAGCCTGGTCCCTGGGTCTGGGTCTGGCCGTCAGCCAGCCGGGATACCTGGGAGTAAACCCTCAGGTGACACCGCTGCCGCTGGTGTTCTACCACAACGGGCGTTTTTTTCTCGCCGGTATCAGTGTCGGCTACGTGGCATTCAACGGCACGCATTACAGCATCGCCTTGCTGGCCAAACCCCGTATCAATCGCCTGAGCGCCGGCGAATCCCCGCAACTCACCGGCATCCAGAGCCGCAAGTGGTCCATCGACGGCGGCGCGCGTGTCAGCCTGTTCGGCGACTGGGGCCGCATCAACGCCGGCCTGTATTCGGATTTGCTGCACCGTTACAACGGCATGGAAGCGGACCTGGAATACCAGCATCCGTTCCGCATGCAGGGATGGACGCTTTCGCCGGGCGTGGGCCTGGCCTGGTACAACTCGCCGCTCACCGATTATTACTACGGTGTCAGCCCGGCGGAAGTTGCGCCCGGACGTCCGGCCTACTCCCCAGGGCGGGCCGCCAATCCATTCCTGCAGCTAGGCCTGCGGGTACCGTTCGCCAAACGCTGGCAGTTCCTGGGCAGCGTCCGCTACCTGCACTTCGCCAGCTCCATCCAGGACAGCCCCATCGTGGAGCGTTCCGGCAGCTTGACCCTGTTTCTGGGTGTCACGTACCGGTTTGAGTCTCACAAATAGCAGCGAATCAGCGCACCTGGATTCATGTTCCGCGCACTGCTCGGGAGTTATTTCCTGGGTGTTTTCCTGTACTGGATGCGAAGCATGGCAGCCAACGGGTAAACTAACCACGACCGGATACCTCCAGCCGTGCTGATGGCCGATACCCGTCCGGCAGATCAAATCCTGACCGGGAAGACGCGTGCAAGCAAAGCGATTTGCATGGATGGCCACAGCGGCCCTGTTCACCTGTGCCTTTGCCGCGGCAGGCGCATCCGTCCCGGATTCCGGCACTCAGGCCTACAACCAGGGTGTGACGGCCTTCAAGGCCGGACACTACCGGCAGGCGCTCGATCAGTTTCTAGCGGCGCGTAACCGGGGCGTGCATGCACCGCAACTGGACTACGATCTGGGCGTCACCTACTACCGCCTCGGGCGTTACCAGGATGCGCGCCGTGAGTTCACCGCGCTGTTATCCGTGCCCGCGGCTGCCGCGCTCAGCCACTACAACCTGGGATTGATTGCCATTCGCCTGCAGGATGCAGTGCGCGCGCGCAGTGAATTCAACCTGGCGTATGCCGGCGCGCAGGAGCCCGGCCTGCGGGCGCTGGCATCCGCGGCCCTGGAAACGCTCGGCGCCGCACCAGTACCCGCGCCGCAATGGACCGCGTTCGCGGACGCCGGCGCAGGCTACGACAGCAACGTGGCGCTGACTTCCGAGAGCACCACATTGACGCCAGCGCAACGCGGTTCCGGCATGTATTCATTGCTGGCCGGAGCCATCGATCAATTGAGCGGTGACGAACACCGGGGCTGGCAGGCGGTGGGGACCTACTACCGTATCGATTACCCCTCGGTCACCCAGTACGACCAGACCTATCTGCACCTCGGCAGCCACTACCGCTGGGAAAACGGCAATTGGCGCAACCAGCTGGGCGTGTATGCGGGCAACCTCACCCTCGGCAGCGCACAACTGGAAGCCCTGGGCACGGTAAGCGCCAACACCCGCTATGCCACTGCCTCCGGCGACATCTGGCACTTTACCTATCGTTACACCCGCATCTTTGGTGGCAGCAATTACGCCTACCTCAGCGGCTGGCACCAGTCAGTGGGCGTGGAAAACACGCTGAAATACGCACATTCCGACCTCACGCTGGGATACAACTTCGATTTCAACGAACGCAACAATTACAACGCGCCGCCGGAGTTTTTCAGCGCCTCCCCCACCGTCAACGGCCTGTACGCGATCTTCAACTGGCGATTGAGCGATACCACCAGTCTCTACCTGGAGGCGGATTACGAACACAGCCACTACGAGGGTGCCGACAGCGTGCTGCAGAATGGCGTGAACCTGGAAGTGTTCCGTGAGGACAACTGGTGGAATCCGTCCCTGGGCTTCAAATACGCGTTGTCGTCCCACTGGTTATTGCGTCTCGATTGCAGTTACATGGATAACCGCTCCAACATCCCCGTCTACAGCTACCACAGCAGCCAGGCCATGCTGACGTTCGAATATCTTTTGGCACACTGAAGTCCCGCATCCACGCCAGCTGCGGCTGCCGCCGTGCGCCGGCGGGTTTTTCCCGGGAACAACACCTGCATGAGTGGTTGTATACTGACGACACCATTCCTGACAACCATAAGGCGGACAGAGATGAAGTACCTGTTTAGCTCACTTGCGTGCCTGCTGGGCCTGTGCCTCACCGCGGTCTCCGCCCAGGCGCAGCAACCCGGCAAGAGCGCACCGGAAATTGTGCGCACCACCTGCTACATGTGCCACAGCACCCACGGCAACAATCCGGATCTGGGTTTCATACCGCGGCTGGCGGCGCAAAGCTCGGCGTATATCGAGGATCAGCTCAAGGCATTCCGCGACGGCAGCCGCGCCGATCCGCCCGCCACCATGTACATGTGGCCCATCGCCCAGGGACTGAGTGACAACCAGATCAAGCAGGTGGCGGTGTGGTTTTCGTCGCAACCACCGGCCGAGCCTTTCCCGGCAAGCTCCGCGGCCAAGGAGGGGCGCGAGATCTTCCTGCACGGCATCCTCAAGGAAGACGTGCCCGCCTGCGCCAGCTGCCATGGGCCCAAGGCCGACGGCAATGGCATTTTCCCGCGGCTGGCGGGCCAGAACACTCAGTACCTGCTGGCGCAGTTACGCTACTTCCGCTCGGGGGTGCGCAACGACAAGGGTGCTGACATCATGAAGCCCATCGCCCAGCATCTCACCGATGATCAGATGAGCGCAGTAGCGGATTACCTGAGCACGCTCTAGGCCATTGCATAAAGACAACGCTGCTCTCCCCCGGCTTGCCAGCCGGGGGAGAGTTAAAGCTGCCGGAATTCCTTCTAGGGAAGACTCAAGGAACTGCTGGATGTGGGGGGCGTGCCCTGCGTCGAGATACTGTAAGTGGTGACCACGCCATGCTTCAGGGTGACATACAGGGTCTTGGAGTAACTGGTGGTTTTCTGATTGGAACCAAACATCCAACTTTCGCCTTGCGAATGTGCCTCGCTGTAAGTCCACATCCAGCTTTCCTGGCCGGGTGCGCCCTGGGTCCTGGAGTACGGCTGGCCGAACAGCGTGATCAGATCCGCGGCGGTGGTCTTGCCCTTGACGATCTTGCTGACGTTGTCGCTGGAAAAATCCGTGCCGTAGGTTGAGTTGGCGGTGGCGCACCCGGCCAGCAACGCGACTGCGAATACCACCGATAAAAATGATGCGGATAGCCTTTTCATGAATCCCTCCCGATTCCATTGGTTTATTGCGGCTGTCCCAGTGACTCCCCCGTGTGGACAGCCGGTCCAAGACTAGCACGATCAAGCCCTGGATTCGAAGCGCCGCAAACCGTTCCCACCGGCGTTTTCCGGCCACTGCCACACAGCGTGATTTCCGGCAGGATATTTCTCCCGGTTCAGGTGCTTAGCAGGATTTTCTAGAATCCCCGAAAGTATTCCTGACGGTGATTGACGCTGCCGTACACCCGGCAGCGGATTACTGGGTCTGGTACTGGACCGCCAGATCGCCGGCGTCCACATTGGTGTTGTCAGTGCGCAGCAGCGTCAACTCACCCGGCGCCACCACCGCCATTATGTAGTTTGCTGTAAGTCCGCCCCCCAGGTTGAGTGTCATGCTATACGTACCGGCAGTGGTACCGACGGTAATACTGCCGGATACCTGCAGGGTCGAAAGGCTGCCGCCGCTATTTACCTGCTCCTGTCCCGTCACCTGGCCCGAGGCGCTGATCTGGAGGATGCCCTGGGTGGTACCGGCAACACTGGATGCCGGAGTCTGGTTCACCGTCAGCAGTACGTATTGCCCTGCCGGAATGCTGGCGGGGCTCTGGGTGGCGCTGGCGAAGCCGCTGATGTTGCCAAACCCGGAAGATTTTTCCAGCAGGTTCCAGTACCCGACGGACTGAATGTTGAACACAAAGGTGCGGGCACCCGCCGGAGTGGTGATGTCCGTCACACCGCGGCCGTTCGTCTGCAGCGTATAGGTGGAGGCATTGGTGAGGGTTGCATATACGCCATTATTGTTCTCGAACTGGGTCAGGTTCAGGCTGCCGTTCGTGCCGCTGGTGGAGGTCACGCTGCCGGTGGCCATCCAGGCGTCCGGCGTCTGGCCGGTGCCGTTGCCGATGCCCATGATTACGTAGTTGCCGGAGACCACCGCCTGGGTGGATTGCGCATCCAGCTCGCCGGTGTCGCTGCAACCGGTATCGGTGCACATGAGTTCGAGCTGCTGCGGCGACACTGCATAGAAGACGTAATGATAGCTGGTGGTGCCCAAAGTCAACGTCAAGTTGCCGCGGTTTCCGCTGCCGACCGTGTAGCTGCCCGTCACGCTGCTGTACAGAGTATAGGCACCGCCATTGTTTTCGTCGAAGTTTGTACCGGTGATGGAAGGCGACGACAGGTTCAGAACGCCGATGCCGTTGTCATTGGGGGCCAGCTGCGAGGCTCCGAAACTGAAGGTATAGGGTCCGCTCAAATCGCCGCCGGCAGTCACCTGGCCGGTTTGCGGGTAAAGATTGCCGGCGCCGACAGCGCCGCTGGAGGCGTCCGTCAATATGCCCTGCTCTGCGCCAAAGATCAGGTTCAGGGTCATGCTGAGCGCGCCCGCGGAACCGCCGTTGATGGTCAGGCTACCCAAGCCATTCGCTGAAAGACTGTAATGGCCGGTGACCGCCACCTGACTGAACTGGCCGTTGGTTCCGTTCACATCCTCGGTGCCGGTAATATTCCCGTTGCCATCCGCAGTAATCAGACCCACCGCATTGGTGGCGTTGCCGCCCAGCAGCTCGCTGAAGTGAAACACAAAGCTGCCATTCAGGGATTTGTCGGAGTAGGTCACGGTTGCCTGGGCTGAAGCAGTACTGGCGCCATCGCTGGCGGTGATGGTGACCGGCTGGGTGGTGGGCGGCACGGACGGGGCCGTATACAGGCCGCTGCCGGTGATGGTGCCGGTGCCGGCACTGCCACCGGTAACACCATTGACCGACCAGGTGAGCATGCCGCCGCTGCCGCCGGTGGTGCTGAACTGCTGGCTGGCGCCCGCTGGCACCGAGGCGCTGGCCGGCAGCACACTGAAGCCGCCGGTGGATGAACCCGAACTGCCGCCACAGGCGGCCAGAGCGCCGAAAACCAGCACCACCACACTCCAACGTAAGGAATTCATAGCCTGCTCCTGATGACAATCCCTGAAATCCGCGTCCTTATATATAAAGTATATGCCTATCTGCGCACACCTGGGAAAAGTCGAACCCGGTACGGATCCCAGCAGGCTGCATGAAGTCGCGGTGATTAGCCCGGGTCCAGCATTTGCTTCTGGCGGTCAATCAGCACCTGCAATTCGTTGAGCCGATGCATGATGGAACGAAACGCAGCGTCGTCCAGCGGTCCAAAACCGGAAAGTTTTTTCCTGCTCAGCTCCGCCAGCTCCACGCTCATGAATTCCAGGCGGGTAACCACATTCCATCGTTTCGATGGCAGCCGGTCGGCCTTATCGTGATCCAGCCGGAATTCCGCGATCAGCCGGTCCATGCGGGTCCGCAGTTCCCGGCTGAATGCCGTTAAGCACTCCACGTCACTCCGGGAAAACCCGCGGCTGTTGGTTTCGCCGGCCTCTTCTAGGCTCGCAATTTGGGTGATTTGAGCCAGATGCGTGCCCACGGAATCCAATATGCTGCGCAGGTAGCGCCTCTGGCTGGCATTGAGCGACACCATGACAGTTAATTCGCTGCCACGCGCACCTTCACCGGCCAGGACACCACGTGCCCGGAGGGAATCAGCGGTTCCAGCGCCGTCAGCGCCGTCTGCACGGTTTCCGGCTCGTCAAAGAACTCCACCACCAGCGGCAGCCGGGCCGTAAGCCGCAGCAGGTCGGCCGAGTGCACCACGCCCTTGGCGCCAAACCCGGCGATGCCCCGGAACACGGTCACGCCATGCACCCGATGTTGGTCGTGAAGAACCTCCATGATTTCATCCATCAGGTTGTGTTTCCTGCCGTGATCGGCTTCGCTGAGGTATAACCGGACAAGCAGCATGTCTTTTTCCACAGTTCACCTCACAGTTTGCGTGCCGCATACGCCCCAAGCAGGGCGGCGGTTAGCCCGAGAATGACCGATAGCGCCAGGTACAGGAACGCGGCAAGCCTTTTTCCGTCCTCCAACAACAGCAGGCTCTCCATTGCAAAGGTCGAAAAAGTGGTGAACCCGCCCAGACCGCCTGTCAGAACGGCGGTACGCAGCGCCGGCGAAATCGTGATGCGTTCCAGAGTCTCAAAGAACAAGAACCCCATCAGGAAACAGCCGGCTACGTTGATGATCAGGGTGGCCAGAGGAAACTGCCGGCCGTACACCAGCTGCACCAGTTGCGTCATGCCATAGCGTGCACAACAGCCGATCGCCCCACCCACGGCCACTCCAAAATACGTCCACATCGATCAACCACTCCTGTACATCAGTACGCACCGATGATCATGATAACCAACAACAAGAGACCGAGAATGGCCAGATAGTCCGTCAATCTCCCAGACTGCAGGCGCCGCAGCCAGGCCGCCAGCCGGTCTGCGAATCCCACCAGGGGGTCAAACACCAGGGGCGTGAACAGCGGCTCGACGCGGTGCGTGAAGCGCAGCTGTCTCAGAAAATAGCCGGGCCCCGCCTGTTCGAGCTTGACATCGAGTGTCGGCCGGTAGACGAATCCGTAAAAAGTGCGCATGGCGTTGGCGAAAGTCAGCGAAGTGGTCGCCACGCGTTCCGAGTCGCGCGGCAGGCCTCCGTACCACACTGGCGCTTTGCGCACGGGGAAACGCCGCGAACACACCAGCAGCGCCAGCGGCAACAGCGCCAGCAGCGGGCACACGATGGCCAGCATGCTGGGCGAGATGAAGGCAAACTTCGCGGTCAGCGGCACCAGCATCCAGCCAGCGTGCATCGCGCTGGTCGCGGGCGTGCCGAAATCCGAGACCACCGCGTTGCGCAGTGCGCCAAGCCACCACGGCATTCCCACCGCCAGCGTCAGCACGCCGACGCCCAGCAAGCCGGCGGCCACGGCGAATCGGCCGCGGATCGGCGACGCCTCCGGTGTGCCGCTGCCCTGCAGACCGATGCCGATGATTTTAACGAAGGTCGCAAACGCCACCGCCGCGGTGAGTGCCAGGCCGGCCCCGGCCAGTGCCAGGATCAGGCGCCCACTCATGGTGGAAAGATGGAAACCCTGGAACACGGTCTGGAAAACATACCATTCGCTCACAAATCCCGCCTGCGGCGGCATGGCGGCCAGGCTCATGGCCGCAAACACGGCGCCGATGCCCAGCAACAACGGGCTGCGGCGCAGCAGTCCCCGCTGGGCGAGACTGTAACTGCCGGTGGCGCCATAGACGCCGTCCGCCGTCAGGAACAATGCGCCTTTCGCCAGCGAGTGTCCCGCCAGGTGCAGCAGGCTCACCGTCCAGGCCAGCGCCGCCAGGTTCCGGTGGCCGTCGCTCAGGAACAAGAGGCTTGCGCCCAGCACGGTGACGGCGATGCCGGCGTTTTCCGCGGTGGAAAAGCCCAGCAGTTCACGCCAGTCGTCCTCCTGAAAGGCGTACAGAATCGTCAACACCGCGCTGATGACGCCGGCGATGATGAGCACCGCTCCGATTCCCGGCAACACCGGGCTGCCGCCGAACCATTCCACAAACCCGCGGCCGATGCCAAAAAATGCCGCATTCAGCACCAGGCCGGACAGAAGATTACCGCTGGCGCCGCTGCCGGATCCATAAGCCTCCGGAAACCATTCATAGAACGGCAGCAGGCCCAGCTTGGCGCCAAAACCGATCACCAGCAACACAGCGGTTAGCATCTGCATGGCGGGCGAAAGCGACAGGACCGCCGTGTGAAAATCTGCAAAATCATAGCTACTGGCGGCGGCGCCCAGCACCAGGAAGGCCGCCACCAGCGCCACGCTGCCGACTTCGAGCAAACCCAGCATCATCAGGATGCGGCGGCCATTGGCGGCATCCCGCTGCTCGGCCAACAGCATGCAAGCGCCGCCCAGGCTCATGATCTCCCACGCCACCAGAAAGGCGACAGCGTCCTGCGAAAACAACACCCCCAGCGCACCCACCAGCGCCAGCGTGACACCGGCCACCCAGCCGCGCCGGCCGGTCAGCGGTGTCCCCAGCCAGCAGGCCGGCAAGGCCGCAGCCGTTCCGAACAGCATGAGCCAGACGGCGCTGGGCGTAAAAGCCAGGGCCAGGCGCCCCGCACCCAAACCGGTGGCGAAGGTGAGCGGAGCCATGCCGTCCGGCAACGAAATCAAACACCACAGTATCGCGGCCGCGCAACCCAGCACCAGCAAACCACGTCCCCAGGCTGCGGGCGCCTGCATCAGACTGACAAGCGCCGCCAGGCACCACAGGGCGGGAATCGCGGTGAGCAATGCGTTACTCATGCCGCCCTCCCTTGACCTTTGGCGGCGCACGCTCCAGCAACACCAGCAAAGCGTGGATCAAGGCGGCGGGATTCGGCGGGCAGCCCGGCAGCCACACGTCCACCGGCAGCAGACCCTCCAGTCCTTGTCCCGAGCTGTAGCCGCCGGCGGCCACGCCGCCGGATACCGCGCAGGTGCCCGCGGCCAGCACCCACCGTGGTTCCGCCATGGCTTCGTACGCCGCCAGTAACGGCTCGCGCATGGCGTATGTGACGCTGCCCGTCACCAGCAGCAGGTCCGCGAAGCGCGGCGAGGCGGTGAAGAATATTCCCAGGCGATGCAGATTGTAGAACGGGTTGTTGAGTGCCTGCAGTTCCGATTCACAGCCGTTGCACGAGCCGGCATCCACGTGCCGGATGTGCAGGCTGCTCCTGAAGGTACGGCTCACGGCATTGCGGAGCTGTTTCGCTTCGGTGGTGTGGAGCGCCTGCTGCCAGTGCAGGTCAGCGCGCTCGCGGACCGCGTATGCCCAATTCCCCGACGCGGTGAGCGCCTCGGTCGGACAGGCCTCCACGCAAAGCTGGCAGGCGATGCAGCGGCCATAGTCCAGGTTCAAGCGGGCCGGATCATCCGGGTGGATACTAAGCGCCTGGGTGACGCATACCTCGACGCATTCCCGGCAGCCGGACTGGCATTTCTCGGGCGCAAACCGCGGCATGCCGAGCACGCCTTCCTGTCCGGCGTCGGGGCCGGCGGCGGGCCAGTCGGTGGTGGCGGTGCCGTGTGCGAGTCCGAATAGTGTCCAATTGGGCATGGCTTTTCCTAGCGGTCGCAGCCGGCGACCGTGAGACCGAAGCTGGCCTCGTTGATGGCATAGTCCATCATGTTGCTGTCGCGCACCGTGTACTGGAACACGCGCCAGTTGGCGAACGACGGCGAGCCGATCTTAACGCGCGCGAGCCGGCCGTCTGTATCCAGGTGCACGGCGTAAAACAGCGCGCCTCGCGGCGACTCGGCCCAGCCCAAACCCTCAGCCTTCGGCACCGGCTTCGGAGCGTTGCGAATAGCCCCACCCGGCATGGTCTGGAGAACCTCGTCGATGAGCCCGAAGCTCGACAGAATTTCTTCCGCACGCACCTGGGCACGGGCGTTGGCATCCCCCGCTTTCCGCGTGGGTATTGGAAACCGCAGTTGTGGATACAGTGCGTAGCCATGGTCGCGGCGCAGGTCCTGATCGATGCCCGAAGCCCGCGCGACCGGACCGGTGGCGCCGTGTTCCCAGGCGCCGGCGGCCGTGAGTTCGCCGGTGGTGATCAGACGATCCAGGTAACTGTTGGTCTCCGCCAGTTTTGCCAGGTAGCCGGCGGTTTCCTCGCGCAGTGACTCCAGGCTGGATGACAGACCGGCCGGCGGCGTGACGTCGGTGCGCAACCCGCCCGGCACCACGATGTTGCGCAACAAGCGGCTGCCGGTGAGGCGCCCATTGAGCTGCTTGACCTTTTCCTCCAGCCACTTGCCTTCGGCATTGCCGACCTTGAGCGTGGTGGTGTCCGCCAAGTGGCCGAAATAATGCAGATGGTTGTACAGGCGTTCCAGTTCGGCCAGCAACACCCGGACCGCCTGGGCGCGCGGCGGAACGGCGCAGCCGCAAGCCTGTTCGACGGCCTGGCAATAGGCCAGCGTGTGCGCCACGCTGCCGGTTCCGGAAACCCGTTCCGCGAGCACCGCGCCGGCACCGCAGGCCAGCCGCTCGAAGCGTTTTTCCATGCCGCGGTGTTTGAAGAACAGCCGCGGCTGGTAATGCAGGATGTGCTCGCCCAGGTAAAAGAACAGGAATTGGGCCGATTCCATCACGTCGGCGCGCACCGGTCCGAACGGCAGCTCCTGAACATCCTTGCCCACCACGAAGGGTATCTGGATCGGGGCCCGCGTGAAGGACATGGGCGAGTCAGGGGGATAATCCGGCGCCAGCGGCGGGCAGACGGGCGCGGCGCCTTCCTGCAGCACCAAAGGTTCCGGCTTGGGGTGCCCGTCAAACCGCACGCCGCATAGATCGGAGATCTCGCGTTCGTACCAGCTCAAGGACGGGGCAATGGTCGACAGGCTCGGCAAGCTGCCGTTACTCGCATCGCAGCGCCACACCTGCAACGGGGCCCTCGGGCCTTCCGCTGCCAGGTAAAGGACTTGCGGCGCGCCGGGCTTGGGAAACCACGCCCACGCCATGTGCATGCTGCCGCCGTTCGCAAGCAGCTGCCGGCAGCGCTCGCGCAAATCCGACGGTTGCACGGCTGCGTGCCGGGCAGCATTCACGGCGACACTCCCAATCCACGAGCCACTTCCCCGAAGAGCTGCATCAATGACGCCGGCCACCACACGCCCAGCACCAGCAGCGGCAGCAGCGCAAGCCACATGGGAATGACGCCCCAGGTGTTGACGCGCGGCCCGGTCGCGGGTTGATGCGGACGATCTTCAAAGTACATGCGGCTGAAATGGTTCAGAAAGCCGACAAAAATCACGACCAGCAGCACCAACATGGCGACGGCGGCCCAGGCCTGGCCGTCGGCGAAGCCGGCCCGCAGGATCATGAACTCGGACAGGAAAGTGGCGAACGGCGGCGCGCCGGTGATCCCAATGGCGCCCGCCAGCCACAATACTCCAGAGACCGGGAATTCCCGCAAAACGCCGCGGATTGCCGGCATCTCCTTGGTGCCGTAGCGCCGCATGACGTTGCCCGCGCCGAAGAACATCAGCGATTTGTTCAGAGAATGGTTCAGCATGTGATACAGCGCCCCGGCGATGCCCAGCGGCCCGCCAAAGCCGAACCCCAGGGCCAGAATCCCCATGTGCTCGATGCTGGAGTACGCCATCACCCGCTTGACGCCTTCCTGGCGCACGATGAACAGCGCGCCGATGAACACCGAGAAAATGCCCAGCACGATCAGGGCGTAGCGCGGAATGCCGCCGCTGTGGGCCGCATCGGTGATCGACAGGAAGCGCACGATCCCGAGCATGGCGCTGTTGAGCAGCGCGCCGGAGAGCATCGCCGACACCGGTGCCGGGCCTTCGCTGTGCGCATCGGGCAACCAGGTGTGCATGGGTGCGAGCCCGACTTTGGTGCCATAACCCACCAGCACCAGCAGGAAGCCCAGCTTCAGCAGCAGCGGATTCATGCGCGAGGCGACATCGCGCAACGCCTGCCAGGTCATCTCGTAGGTGGGTCCCAACACCAGGCTGCCGCCCCAGTACAACAGCACCGTGCCCAACAACGCCAGGCTGATGCCGGCGGAGACCACGATGATGTATTTCCAGGCGGCTTCCATGCTTTCCGCCTCCCGCTCATAACCCACCAGAAACGTACTTACCAGCGTGGTCAGCTCGATGGCGATCCAGAACACGCCGATATTGTTCATGAGCGGCACCACCAGCATGGTCCAGGCAAAGCCTGCGAACAAGGCATAGAAAGTCGGCAGCCGTTCCGGATGGTGCATAAGGCGCATGTACCCAACGCTGAACACCGATGCCAGGAAATACACCAGTGCGGTGCACAGCAGCACCCAGGCTCCCAGCCGGTCGACCACCAGGTAACTATCCCAGTAGGTCAACGGCGCAGCGGTGACAAACGGCAGTGGACAGGCGGCGATCAACACCAGAACGCTGGCGCACAGATTGGCGATCTCGCCCACCCGCGGGCGCGGACCCACGCCTGACAGCAGCATGGCCACCAGCGGTGCGCCAAGAATGATGCAGATGGCGATTGCAGTCCCGCTCATGCCTCAGCCCACCAGTTTTTTGAGCTGCAGCGTGCTGGTGCTGCCGACGTGCAGCATCAGATAGCGCACCAGCACTCCAAAACACGCCACGGCCACCAGCAGATCAAACAGGATGACCATCTCGATCAGGGTCGGCATGCCAGGCACCAGGATCTGGGACCCGAGGAAAATGCCGTTCTCAAGCACCAGCAGGCCGAGTATCTGGCTGATGGCTTCATAACGGATACTGAGCATCAAAAACCCCACCAATTTCATGGTGAACATGACGGTCAGTGCCAGCACCACGATGTTCTGCGGAAAACCCACGGCATTGGCAATGCGGTACGCGATGATCAATGCAAACACCACCGCACCGGCACCGATCACCAGACTGGTGGATGGCCGAATGCTGAGGTGGATCTCACGGTCCACGCGCAAACGTCTCAGGATACGGAGCACAAGATACGGAAGGAACAAACCGCGGAAAAAAGCCGTCAGCACTGCGATCAGATACAGCTCCGGATAATGCCCATAATAACCGACCATGGCGGACAGCAGCGCAATCAGCCACGACTGCGCGCCGAAGGCGTACAGATAATTCTTCAGCCAGCGCGAGCCCAGCATCACGAACGACAGCAGCATGCTGGCAATGGCGATCAGGCTGAACCAGGAGGCGGCCAATGGATCAAGGTGGGTTGCCAGCATGGCTCACCGTATCTGGTTGGCGATGATCGCCAGAACCGCGAGCAGGAACGATGCCGCGAGGGGCTCCTGGTAGCGGTAGAACCGCAGCCGCGACTGCATGGTTTCGACCGCCACCATGACGGCGCCGACCAGGAAAAACTTGAGCACCAGTGCCAATGCTGCGCCACCGATACCGATGGCCGTGCCCTGCACGGACAGCCCCCAGGGCAGGATCAGCACGTTGCAGAAAATGGTGAACAGGATGAACTGCTTCATCATCGAAGCCCATTTGAGCAGCGCCAGCAGCGGGCCCGAGTATTCGAGGATGCGCGCCTCCTCGATCATGTACACCTCGATGTGGGTACTG
The DNA here is from genome assembly GCA_028870845.1 of Gammaproteobacteria bacterium. Taxonomy (GTDB): domain Bacteria; phylum Pseudomonadota; class Gammaproteobacteria; order Natronospirales; family REEB76; genus REEB76. The sequence goes on from JAGWOR010000018.1 coordinate 42,333, forward strand.
GAATGGATCGGCAGCCGGTCGGTTTCCACCAGCAGCAGCAGGAAGAACGCCAGCACCAGGAACAGGTGGGTGGGACCCCAGAACACGGAACTGTCGGCTACCAGCAAGTGGTTGACCACGAACGGCAGCATGGCCTTGGCCATCAGCGTGATGCCGACGAACACCAGGATCAGGGCCGGTTCGGCCAGGATCGAGAGCATCACGGTGCGGCTGGAACCGACGCCACCGTAGGCGCTGCCGCTGTCCAGCGCGGCCAGATTCACAAAGAAACCGCCGACGGTGAGGATCAATCCGCCGCCCAGAATGTCACCCATGTTGGACAGGGGCAGCGGATAATTGGTCAGCACCGGGATCAGCAGCGGCACGGTCAGCATGGCGGTGAAGGCCACCACCGGCGCCGCCCAGTAAACCCAGGAGGCGCTGTCCGGGACCACCGTCTGTTTGTGGAACAGCTTCCAAAGGTCGCGGTAGGGCTGCAGCAGCGCCGGTCCGCGGGAAAGCTGCACCCGTTCTTCATAACGCAGGATGAACCCCTGGATCAGGGGCGAAAGCACCAGCACCGCCAGAACCTGGGCGATCTGTGCCAGGATGTCGCGCGCCGTCACGCCGCCCACCGAATCGGGCAATTGATAGCTAGTCTGGATTTTGGGCGGCGCTTGGTCTCACGCGCGCCGCGCAGACATACCTTGCGGTAAGCCATAAACAGACTCCTCTGAACTCACTATGGGTTCAGTAGGAGTCATTAGCCCTTTTTTGGGCGGTTGTGGGCGGACTCCATCACCACGCTTATACGGCACCAAGAATCCACAATTCAACGCGCGATGTCAACCGCATCGATGCGATCTTATGCAGAAATTATTTTTATTCACGGGCGGGGGATTTGATGGATATTAGCGGCCGCCGCCCCAGCCAAGGGGCGCACAGCTAAACAAGTGATGGCCGCCGTCTGCGACACCCGCCACTTTTAGCCTCCGGCATCAAGTCAGGCCCCTAGCGGGGTCCTGGTTCAGGCGGGCGTGCTCCACAAGCAACGACCATCTATAAATAACACTACGCCTATTGCACCCGTAACGCGTTGATCCAGGTCACCCAAACAGCCAATTCACGCGGGCGCCGTGGCTTCAGGCCTGTAGGTTTTTATGGTGCGCTGGCGCTGGAGCCAGCAACGCCGGCCGCCAATTACCGGCCGGCGGCCGGGGACGCGCGCCGGGCTTCCTGCAGATATTGATGCACGTTCTGCACCGCTCCGGCGCCCTCGCCCACCGCCGCCGCCACCCGTTTTGCCGAACCGCGGCGCACGTCACCCACTGCGAATACGCCCGGCAGGCTGGTTTCATAGCTCATGGGTTCGCGGGCCAGCGGCCACCCGGCGCGGTCCACATCGTGGCCGCTGCGGATAAAACCCTTGTGGTCGCATTGCACGGATCCGGCCACCCAGCCGGTGTTGGGCAAGGCCCCGATCAATACGAACAGCAGGCGTGCGGGGATGTATTGCATGTGCCCGCTGGCACTGTCTCGAATCGCCAGCTGCTCCAGTAGTTCGCTGCCATCTCCGCTTACAATTTCCGTGCCCATCCGCACGTCGATATTGGGGGTGCTCCTGATCTGCTGAACCAGATAGTCGGACATGCCCTTTTCCAGAGTCCCGGCTCGCACGATCAGGGTAACCCGGCTGGCAAATGCAGCCAGGTGGATGGCGGCTTGGCCGGCGGAGTTGCCTCCGCCCACCACCGCCACGTCCAGGCCGTTCACCAGGCGCGATTCGCCGAAGGTTGTGTAAAAAATGCTCCGGCCCACGAAGCGTTCCAGGTTCGGCACCTCCAGGCGCCGGTATTTCGCGCCGGTGGCGATCACCACGGTTTGGGCCTCGATCTCACGGCCGTCGGACAGCATCAGGATTCTCCTGCCGCCGTGGGCGCGCAGCGTTGATACTTCTCGGGCGAACACGAATTTTGCGCCGAACAGCCAAGCCTGCTGGTAAGCACGCTGGGTGAGTTCGGCGCCGCTGATGCCGCGCGGGAATCCCAGGTAATTTCGGATCAGCGAACTGGCGCCGGCTTGTCCGCCGATCACGTGGCTTTCGATTACCAGGGTGCGCAAGCCTTCGGATCCGGCGTATACCGCGGCCGTAAGCCCCGCGGGACCGGTGCCAATCACCGCCACTTCACAGGAAAGTTCGCCGGGACTTTCGCCCACCGCGTCCATGATCTGCGCATCCGTTGGGTTGGCCAGCACTTCACCGTCGTGCAGGAACACCGCTGGCAACTTTGGCGGCTGGGTCCCGCGTTCTTGAATGAGACGAATGGCGGCGGGCGAACCAGTCTGCAGGAAGCCGTAGGGAATGCCGTTGCGGTTCAGCAGCTCGCGGATTTCATTGGTGCGCGGGTCCTGTGGCTCACCCACGATGTGCACCAGTTCCATCCCGGGGCGGTGGATGCGGGTCCATTCCGCCAGGAACTCGCTGATCAGCGGATACAGGTGCACTTCCGCTGGCGTCCAGGGTTTGTACAGGTAATTGTCCAGTTCGCCCAGAGCGCAGGCCTGCAGAATGGTGGGCGAAGCTTCACGGTCGCCCCAGTCCACCAGCAGCGCGCGCTTCGCACTGGGCAACAGGGTACGCACCTTGCCGAGGAACTCACGGCCGGTCATTTCCGGCATGCGCTGGTCAGCGATCACCAGGGCCAGCTCCTCGCTTTCCTGCGCCAGCTTGCCGATGGCTTTCAGGGCCGCTAGCGGGGACAAGTGGGAGACCACGTGGTAATCGCCGCCGAAACGCCGCGCCAGCGCGTTCAGCATGGCGGCCAGTGCTTCGGGATCGTCGTCGACTATACAGATAGCGGGTCTTTCGGCCATGTCCTGCCTCCTGCTGACATTGTGAACATCCGTTTCTAAAAGACCGATTTAGTGCGTGATGAAGTTACCAGCAATAAACGCCCAATAGCTTACCCGAGAATTACAACGGCTGCAGATACGCAGAAAACAGCCACATGTGGGCCTGATTTTCCGGTTTGGACGATGTGAAGCGGAAGCCATAAATATCGATAAGCCATCGAAATGCACACACGGTTAGTTGCAGATTAAGGCGCCGTCACCCGCCTTTGACATTGTTTTAGACATCGCTTTTTGCATGTAGTTCGAATCCAAACAGGCATGCAGTCACGACCATGAAGGCAACGCAGCAAGTGCGCGACTTTGCACACGCCGGTCGCGCGCAATTAAATTTAAGTATGCATTGAATTTTCGCCGGATACGGGGAATTACATTTCGTTCACCCCGCGCCGTCGTCCGCGCGCGCGCGTAGAGTGAATCCGGTAACCAAAGAACTCAACCCACAGCAAGGAAGGTGACGTATGAAAAGGCTATTCACAAAAGCAGGTTTACTGGCAGCGGTAGCGCTCATGGCACTGACAGGCTGCGCCGCCATGCCCTACCACACCGCGACGAACCGGTATTCCATTTCCAACGAAGGCAGTCTGTATAACGGCTATTGCTGGTATAACGGCTGTGCACCCTATGTGTATGGCCCGGACTTCGGTTTCGGCTATGGATGGTACCCGGATGAGGACGGCGGCGATGGCTTTATCGGCGGCGGCGACGGTTTCGATGACGGCGGTCCCGGACGGTAAACCCGGGCGCAATCCGCACACACGCCCAATCACGGTCTAATAGTGCGGATCGAACATCTGCGCGCGCACATCGGCCGGCACGTCGGCGGGTTTGGGCTTGCCGGCCAGGCCACGCCGGTAGGCGGTTTCGGCCACGGCCGCGGCAATCCGCGCCGAAATCTCCCGCACGCGCGGCAGAGCGGGATACAGGCTGCCTTGGTCCAGGTCCTGCTGGGTCACCAGCAGCGCGAGTGTGTGGGCCGCGTCCATGAACATCTCATCGGTGATGCGGCGCGCGCGGCTGGCGATCGCCCCCAGGCCCACGCCCGGGAAGATGTAGCAGTTGTTGCCCTGCCTCGGGATATAGGTCTTGCCGCCATGATTCACTGGATCAAAGGGACTGCCGCTGGCAAACAGCACGCGTCCCTGGGTCCAGCGGTAGGCCTCCTCGGCCGTGCATTCGGCCTGGGAAGTGGGATTGGAAAGCGCAAACACGATGGGCCGCTCATGATTGCGCGCCATTGCCTCCAGCACCTCCCGGGTGAAAGCGCCGCTGACGGCGGCCACCCCGATGATGGCGGTCGGTTTGAGGGCCTGGATGGCGGCGAGCAAATCGCCGACGGGCGCATGCTCGTGGGCATAGGGCAGTTTGTGCTCCGCCAGGCCGGCGCGGCCTTTCACCACCAGCCCGCGCGAATCCACCATCCAGCAGCGCTGCCGCGCTTGCGCTTGCGTGAGCCCCTCGGATTTCATGGCGGTTACGACCAGGTCGGCGATGCCGGCGGCGGCCTCCCCTGCGCCCAGGAACAGCATTTTCTGTTGGGTGATGCTGCCGTGGGTAATGCGCAGGGCCGAGAAGATGCCCGCCAGGGCCACGGCCGCGGTGCCCTGGATATCATCGTTGAACGTGCACAGCTGATCGCGGTATTTCGCCAGCAGCCGGAATGCATTGTGATTGGCAAAGTCCTCGAACTGCACCACCACTCCCGGAAACCTTTCGGTAGCGGCGGAGATAAATTCATCCAATAGCCCGTCGTAGGCGGCGCCCGTAAGGCGCGGCTGGCGCAGCCCCACATAGAACGGATCCTGGAGCATTTCCACGTTGTTGCAGCCCACGTCGAGCGTGACCGGCAGGCAGAGTTGCGGATGCACCCCGGCACAGGCGGTATACAGCGCCAGCTTGCCCACCGAAATCCCCATGCCATTGGCGCCCAGGTCGCCCAGGCCGAGAATGCGCTCGCCGTCGGTGACCACGATGATGCCCGCCCGATAGGGCCAGTTTTGCAACAGCTGCCGGATCTTGCCGCGGTCATTGGCGCTGATGAACAAACCCCGCGGGCGCTGGAAAATCTGGCCGAACTTCTGGCAGGCCTGGCCGACCGTGGGTGTGTACACCAGCGGCATGATCTCGTCGATGTGCTCGCACAGCACCCGAAAATACAGGGATTCGTTGCGGTCGTGCAGGGAATTCAGCGCCACGAATTTCTCCAGCGGATCCGTCAGCTTGCGCAGGTGCGTGAGCACGCGCTGGGCCTGCTCATCCTGGGTGAGCACGCGCGGCGGCAGAAGGCCGCGCAGGCTGTACTGGTCGCGCTCGGCTTCGGTGAAGCCGGTTCCATGGTTCAGGGCCGGGTCCCGCAGCAGCGCGAGACCGGACGGCATTGCAAGCTTATCCTTTGACATTGGGTTTCCGATTGCGGATGAGGTGAATTACCTGGACAGTATCCATGCACCTGATCCGGGGGTCGCGAGAAGTGTATGTTCCGAAGGCGCCTTGACGCAAGCCGGAAAGTCAAAGCCATGACGAATTAGCTTTGAGAATTATTCCGCATTCCCAGGGTGTAGCGCCCGGACTCCACATCCAGCACGCAATGAAACGGCCGGCCGTCTTCGTTGCCGGCAAAGCCCGGCGCGCGCATGAAGATCACGCTGCCGGGCGGTGCTGAAATATCATGGGGATTGTTGCCGGCGCGGTCGGCAGAAACGCAAAAGCGCGCCGAACCTTCCAGCACAGCGATGACCGCCAGATCTATATGAATGAATAAATTTTGTCAGACCGGATGTATTCGTAATATAAAATTGACAATTACCAATAAAAACCATGCAACTAAAACAATTAATATTATTTTCGCTTTTTTTACTTGTTTTGCGTAAGTAATCGGATGTTTATTTTTATCTAGTTTCCATAAATACAGAATTAAAAATAATATTGTAACAACCGCAAATATCGCAGTAACAAACATCAAAGCAAGAACTAACGGTATAAGTTTCAAAGTTAAATTATTTTAGATAATACATTTATAC
>JAGWOR010000019.1 GCA_028870845.1 Gammaproteobacteria bacterium
GAACAACTGAGCTTCATTGACACGAATTCGATGCGTGTAACCGCCCATTACCACGTTGAGGGCGAGCAGATGATTTACCAGCTTTGGTGGGTAAATGATACCCGCGTGGTTTTTACCACCGCAACGCAGACTGGCAGTTTTGATCAGCCATCGCTAACGGGCGATATCTGGGCGATCAATGTGAATGGAGGCAATCTGCAAACATTGGCTTATCATGTTGGGAAAGGTGTCGCACTTCAATATCACTTCAATAGCGTTGTTTACGCTTCGACGAATAGCCCGCACGAAATATTGATTTCTGACCAGATTGTCAGCAGTGGTGCCGACCCTGTCATATATCGGGTAAATGTAGACACGGCAAAAAGACATCAGGTATTGGTGAGCCCCATGGAATACGGCAGTGTCTATGCTGATAATGCCGGCCATGTGAGACTGGCTTTTGGCACCAATATGAAAACTTTCAAATGGGTGCTGAAATACCGTAAACCAGGTTCGGTGGAATGGAAAGACCTATCGTCGCTGGTGGACAGTGAGCCCAATTACACCGCGATCGGGCCAGTGCAATTCACCGTCGATGAAAATAAATTTTATTACGAAGGTTATGGTCCGGACGGAACCATGGGATTGTATCTTATTGATCCGAATACTATGAAGAAAACACTGCTTTATGAGGATCCACATTACGATATCGACAATACGTTTTCTGACACTACTTGGCTTACGGGACCCGATCAAAAAACCTTGATAGGATTCGAATATTGGGGTGATATGCCTGAATGGATTCTGCTGCACCCCAAGGCACCAGAGGCAAAATTGCTCGCCAGCCTGGAAAGCAGTTTCTCCGGACAAAATGTCAATATCACGAGCATTGACGCCAGTGGACAACATGCTGTGGTTTTTGTATCCAGTGATAGAAATCCCGGCGATTATTACTTATATGATGGTCAGAAACACTCGGTTCGTTATCTTTTTAGTGTATTGCCAGGTATTGATCCTAAAGCCATGGCTGCAATGCAACCAATTAGTTTCAAGGCGCGCGATGGCTTAACCATTCATGGTTACCTGACACTCCCAATAGGGGAGCACAAACCATTGCCCTTGGTGGTCAACCCACATGGAGGACCATTTGGTATACGAGACCACTGGCAGTTTGATCCTGAAACGGAATTCCTTGCCTATCATGGGTATGCTGTACTGCAGGTGAATTACCGTGGATCCGGGGGCTATGGCGCGACTTTTCAAAACGCCGGATTTTATCAATGGGGCGGCACAATGCAGGACGACTTGGCCGACGCTACCGAATGGGCGATCAACCAGGGGATTGCTGATCCCAAACGAATTTGCATTTACGGCGGCAGTTACGGAGGTTATGCGGCGCTTGAAGCCGTAGTCAAGACGCCTGAACTTTACAAGTGCGCAGTTGGTTACGCGGGTGTCTATGACCTGGTCATGCTACATGACCGGGGCGGTGAAATGTATTACAGCAGCCATGGTATGGGCGCTTATCTGAGCAATACATTGGGCGATAATCTTGCCGCCTTGCGCGCCGCATCACCCGTTGATCATGTGAATCGTATCAAGGCTGCGCTATTTCTCGCTCATGGTGGCGCAGACGAGACAGTTCCAATTGGTCAGGCAAACGAAATGAGGTCAGCGCTGGATAAGGCCGGAAAGAAATACGAGTGGCTGTACTATCCCAATGAAGGGCATGGGTATTTCAAGCTTGCTCACCGGGTGGTGTTTTACGACAAAATGCTGGCATTTTTGAATCAGAATATCGGCCACTGATAGTCAACAGCACTGAGAGCTGGCAAGAAATCGCATCAGGAGTGAGGCTAACTAAAAGAATGGAACCCAGAATCTAAACAACAGGAAATACTGCTGTACCTTCAAACACCGGCCCGTCCACGCACACGCGCTTCATCGCCGGGCCTTGGGGTGTGTGCACTTTAACCGCGCAGCCGGCACAGCCGCCCACGCCGCAGGCCATGAATTCCTCCAGCGATACCTGGCAGGGCAAACCCATTTCCTGGGACAGACGGGCCGCGGCTCTGAGCATGGGAGTGGGCCCGCAGGCGAATATTTCCACTTCTGCCAGGCTGGCCTTATCCAGAGTCTTTAGCCAATGGCGTGCCAGCTCGGTGACCATGCCGTCATAGCACCCGGCATAACCTTGCTGGCTGGCCAGGCGACTGGGAATGTCCCAGTCTTCCATCAGCGGCATGCAGCCGATCACGCCGTCCGGCATTCCGGGCAGCAGGATGGTGGATGGGCGGGCGTTGAAGGGGAACGGTATTTCCGAGCCCATAAGCACCAGCGGCTTCCACGCCATGCGTTTGTCCTGCCGCAGGCTGTCGGCCAGGAACACCATGGGCGGAATACCGACACCACCGCCGATCAGCAATGGCCGCGGCCGTTCGCTGTGCAGGGTGAACGGCCGGCCGATGGGCCCAAGGGAGCTGAGAATGTCACCGCGCTGGCGCCCCGCCAGCAGCCGGCTGCCGGTGCCCACAATTTTGTACAGGCACTCGATCCAGCCCTGCTCGCGGGAAACCCGCATGATGGACATGGGGCGACGCATGGGCAGTGCGGCATCGCAGGTGAGGTGGACAAAGCTGCCGGGCTGGGCGCGGCTGGCGCATGCGGGTGCCTTGAGGCGCAGCACAAACTGCCGGCCAGGAAATTCCTTCTGATCCAGGACTTCGGCGTCTTCCAGAAATATGCTGCCGCGCTCAGTTTTGGCGGATTTGCTGTTGTCAGTAGCGGCTCTCACGCTGGTCTCACTATTTGCCCATCAATTCCGCCATCACGGCCATGCGCACGGCCACGCCGTTGGTCACCTGCTCGCGAATCACGGAGCGGGGGCCGTCCGCGATTTCAGAGGTGATTTCCACGCCGCGGTTCATGGGGCCAGGGTGCATCACCAGAGCGTCGGTTTTTGCCAGCTTCAGGCGGGTGTTATTCAGGCCGTAACGGCGTGTGTATTCATGCTGGTCAGGAATCAGGTCCGTCTGCATCCGTTCCTTCTGGATACGCAGCATCATGATTACGTCGGCGTCTTCCAGTGCCTTGTCCAGGTTGGTGAATTTTTCGCCCGGCAGGTCGTTCGGCAGGAATTCACTCGGACCCGCCAGGCGGATATCCCGGGTGCCCATTGCCGTCAGTGCATGTAACGCGGAACGCGCTACGCGGGAATGGCGTATGTCGCCAACGATTGCTACCGACAGATTTTCCAAATTATTTTTGTGCCGGCGGATGGTCAGCACATCCAATAATCCCTGGGTGGGGTGTGAAATATGAGCCTCGCCCGCATTGACGATGTGCACATGTGGCAGCGCATGTCGCGCCATTTCTTCCAGGACCCCCGCTGCGGGATGGCGCACCACGAACAACTGCGTATTCATGGATTCCAGCGTGTATAAGGTATCGACCAGCGATTCCCCTTTGGTGGTCGATGAGAATGCCATGTCCAGGGTGACCACTTGGGCACCCAGACGGCGCGCAGCTAGCTCGAAGGAGGTGCGCGTGCGGGTGCTGGGCTCAAAGAACAAATTGATGACCGTGGTACCGGCCAGCAGATCGTATTGCGGGTTTGCCTGCCCCAACTGGAACTGGAACTGTTCGGCACGGTCAAGAATTCCAGTGATTGTCTTGCGGGGGAATTCCGCAAGTGTCAGCAGGTGCCGCAGGTGTCCATCGGTGCCGAACTGATTGTCGCTCATGCAGGTTTCCGCTTTACATGATTGTTATCGGCATGAAACCAGCTTTCCAGTATCACGCAAGCTGCGACACAGTCGATGTCTCCGCGCCTGATCCGGCGGCGTCCCTGTTGGCGCAGTTCCTTGAGACGCGCTTGTGCTTCATGAGACGACAGGCGTTCATCAACCATGTGCACCGGCGTCGGGTAACGTATCCCGAGATCAGCGGCGAAGCGTCTGGCGAGCTGCGAAATCTGCTGCTCACTGCCATCCATAGTATAAGGTAGTCCGACCACCAGAATCCCGGGCTGCCATTCCTGCATCAGCCGGTCAATGGCTTTCCAGTCGGGTACTCCTTGCTGTGCGCTGATAACACCAGCCGGGGTGGCGCTGCCGGTAATGCTCTGACCAACCGCCACGCCGATGCGATGCAAGCCGAAATCGAATGCCAGCGCACCCACCGCACCGGCCTCAGGCATGTCCAGCGTCCTCCGTGAGTAATGCAATATCCACACCGAGTAATTGTGCGGCGGCTTGCCAGCGCTGTTCCACGGGGGTTTCAAAGATAATGCTGCGATTCGCGGGTGTGCTCAGCCACGAATTGCTGGCCATCTCGCTTTCCAGCTGGCCAGCCCCCCAGCCGGCGTAGCCCAGGGCCACGAAAATGTTCTGCGGCCCTTGGCCGCGCGCCATGCAGGCCAATACGTCCCGCGAACTGGTGACCGCCAGGCAATCGCCGAGGATCAGGGAGGATTCCCAGCTGCCCGGCGGTTCATGGATCACAAATCCGCGTTCCGTCTGCACCGGGCCACCCTGAAATACCGGTTGCCGGGCGATTCTCTCGTCTTTGGCCGTGATGGCGAGTTGCTTGAAGATGTCATTCAACACAATGCTGGTGGGTTTATTAATGATGATACCCAAGGCACTTTGCGCATTGTGCTCGCAGATGAATATCACGCTCTTGTGGAAATTTGGGTCGTTGAGCGAGGGCATTGCAACCAGAAAATGATTGACGAGGAAATCCTGGGTCATGGATTCAAGTATCCGCGCAAACCGGGAGTTCGACAAGACGTTACATGCATTAACCCGGTCCGGCAGGCAGTTCGACACCCCCGCGGCGTGTATCCAGGCGTCCGCCGTTGAAGCGCCATACATAAATGAATCGCAACACGTCAGTGTCTTTGCGGAAGGATTGCGGAAATGGCGGAAATGGTGCCGCCATGCGCACAATCTTGACGGCCGATTCGTCCAGCAGTGAATACGGCGACGGCTGACGCAGAATGAGATCGCGAATGCTGCCGTCGGAATTCAGTGCCACCTCCAAAGCCAGGGAGCCAGACAGGTGGCGCGTGCGAATCTCCGCTGGAAAATTCAGGTTGCCGATGTGTTCGACTTTACGCCGCCAGGCATCCAGATATTCAGCATAACGTGATGCGCGTGCATTTACCGAGACAAAGGTCTCATGGGGTGTAGGATTGGTTGCCTCAGGCAATTGCACCGGATCGTCTGTCGGCATGAGCGAATCGTCGCCTTGGGTCAAAAGGCGCGCTACCAGCACCCGCTGGTCGCTGCTGCGAGGCGAAGGCGCGGAATGCGAGTTTGCAAATCTGCCGGTTTGTGCCTTTGTGGTCACCACCGCATCCTGGTCGGCGGTGTCGGCGGTGTTCAAGCCTTTGCGTTTACTGCTTTCCGCGCCACGGCCGGCGTTGGTGATGGCGTCTTCGCCGTCAGGCAAACCCGGATTATCCAATGCCGAGGGCATGGATAAAGGACTTTGTGGGCGCACCAGTTTGCGTGTATTGCCTTCGCCCTGTTCATCGACCTGAGCGATATAGTCCGCTCGCGAAGGCGGCACCACGCTGCGAGTTTGTACCAGGGTAACTTCGAGTGTCGAGCCTCCTCCAGGTGTACCAGGCGCAAAAGTGATGCCAAGAATGACGATGGCATGCACCAGAACGGCGAAGAACAGCGTGGTCACTAGCCTTTCGCGCGTGGTGATGCTGGGTGCTGATGACAGGGCGACGTTCACGGGCGCCGCCTTTCGGACAACTTGCTTGCAATCGCCGCCATGAACTGCTCGCCGATATTCAGGCCGTAAAGTGCGTCCAGTTCACGTGCGCAGGTGGGACTGGTGACATTGATCTCCGTCAAATAATCTCCGATTACATCCAATCCAACGAATACCAATCCTTTGGCCTGTAATGTTGGCACCACTTGGCTGCATATCCATAGATCACGTTCAGTGAGAGGAATACCCACCCCGGTTCCGCCGGCAGCCAGGTTTCCGCGGGATTCACCCGGCGCTGGTACCCGAGCCAGTGCAAAGGGAACTGGTTCCCCATCAATAATCAGAATACGTTTGTCACCCTCGCTGATTTCCGGAACAAATTTTTGGGCGATGGCCAAGCGCGTGCCTCGTTCCGTCAGCGTTTCGAGGATTACCGAAAAATTCGGGTCACCCAGGCTAATGACAAATACCAGCGTGCCGCCCATGCCTTCCAGCGGTTTCAGCACGATCTTTTTGTGCTCAGCAAGAAACTGGCGGATGCGCTGCATATCGTGCGTCATCAGGGTGGGAGGGCAGCACTGCGGGAACCAGGCGGTAAAGGCTTTTTCGTTGGCGTCACGCAGCGCCTGTGGCCGGTTGATGACCAAAGCACCTGCATGTTCGGCTCTTTCCAGCAGGTATGTGCTGTAGATGTATTCCATGTCAAACGGCGGGTCTTTGCGCATCAAGATCACATCCAACGCGCCCAATTCCAGGTCGAATTGGCCGCCAAATGAATACCATCCATTGGCGGCGTCGGTAACGCTGAGCTGGCGAGTGCGCGCGCGTGCAATACCATCGCGCAGATACAGGTCCGCCTGTTCCATGTAATACAACGCCCAGCCGCGTGCCTGAGCGGCCAGCAGCATGGCGAGGGTCGTGTCCTTCGCGGCTTTGATGTGGCCGATCGGGTCCATCACCACACCAAGTTTGATTGTTGTCCGGGGCATGACTGGCTCGGCTACCTCACGTCCTTAGGGCCAGCTGGGCTGGCTCGAAGTCCCATTGCTTTCAATGGATTAAGCATGGATATTATGATAAAACTTTCAATGTGGTGGCTACCGGGGGGGGGTGGAGCAGCCCGCATTGTAACGAACCCCGGCGGTCCACGGAGGGGGCGCTGCGGGCGGCGGGTTCCGGGCATTGATCGCAGGTTAAGATGGCAGTGCCATGGGGATTTTCCAAAATCAGCCACGGACGGGAGTTTCAACAGGTGGCGGAGGTAAGCGTGGCCAGTAATGAAGCCAATGGCGATCTGAAGGGCCTGAAGGTGCTTGTTATCGACGATAGCAAGACCATCCGCCGCACCGCCGAAACCCTGCTTGCGAAGGAGGGCTGCGAAGTGCTCACCGCGGTCGACGGTTTTGAAGCGCTTTCCAAAATCGCCGATCACAAACCCGACATCATTTTCGTGGACATCATGATGCCCAGGCTGGATGGTTACCAGACCTGCGCGCTGATCAAGCACAACCAGACGTTCAAGGCAACGCCCGTCATCATGCTTTCCAGCAAGGACGGGCTGTTCGACCGCGCCCGCGGCCGCATCGTCGGCTCGGAACAGTATTTGACCAAGCCATTCACCAAGGACGAATTGGTGGAGGCAATACAGCATCATGTACATAAAACTCCGGACCCGGCGCAAGCAGGCGCCGCCAAAGACTGACTCCCAGGAGACTATAGATGGCGACAGTACTTATCGTTGACGATTCACCCACGGAAGTCCATGTGCTTAAAACATGGCTGGAGAAACACGGATTTGAAACCTTGAGCGCAGAAAGCGGCGAGGAAGGCATTCAGAAAGCACGCGCCAAAAAACCCGATGCCATCATCATGGACGTGGTCATGCCGGGGATGAGCGGCTTCCAGGCCACACGCCAGCTTTCCAAGGATCCGGAAACCTCCTCGATACCGGTAGTGATCGTAACCACCAAGGACCAGGAGACTGACAAAATCTGGGGCATGCGCCAGGGCGCTGTCGCCTACCTGCCCAAACCGGTTACTGAGAAACAAGTGGTTGACAAGATCCGAGAAGTCACACATGGCTGATACGGCGCTGGCGATCTCAGAACTTCGCAACAAGCCATTTGAGCTTCTCCAGGAGCTCGAGCGCCGCAGCCGTGTGGCAGCCTCTGGTCGTGGCCGTGAAACATCGCAGCAGGAAGAGTGGGTTGGCGTCGGATTTCGTGTGGGTAATGCCTATCTGGTGTCCGCACGTGATGAAATCCGCGAAATATTGCCGTTCCCTGGAGTTACCAAACTTCCAGGTGCAAAACCCTGGCTCCTGGGACTTGCCAATATCCGCGGCCAGCTATTGCCGATTACGGACCTCAATCTTTTTTTTGGCGGCGCGCCAACCGACATCGACAGAATGACGCGCGTGTTGATGGTGAATCATCCTGAAATCCCAGCGGGTTTGCTGGTAGGCGAAGTGCGCGGTTTCAGGCGTTTTATGGATGCAGAGCGTGCTGAAAACCTGCCGGACCTGCTGCCGGGCATGACGCCGTTTATCTCGGGTGCCTACAGTGCGGGCGAAGAACTCTGGGGTGTGTTGGGCATGCCGGGGTTGGTTGAAAATCCCCTGTTTCTGGACGCCGCGCGCTGAACTGTAATCCATTAATGCACAGGCTGAAATTGAAACAGACTTTTTCAAGGTGAACAAAAATGGCTGAGATTCAGAAACGCTCCAACAAGGCCTTATACGTACTGTTGTTCCTGGCGGTCATATTGATCGGCTTGTCGGTCTGGGACCTGGTGATGGTGGCCGGCAACTCCGGCCATGACAGCGAATTCCTGTCATTGAATGCGCAACAGTCGCTGCTTTCCCAGACCATGAGCAACTCCGCGGACCAGGCGCTGGCGGGCAGCGCGGACGCATTCCAGGATCTGCATAAAGCCAGTGATCAATTTGACAGCTCCATAAGCCTGATGGCCAACGGCGACCCAAAAACCCTGATGCCCGCGGCCAGAGGTGACGTGCAATCGGAACTCAATGTGCTCCAGGGTCAATGGAAACAGGCGCGTACCGCGGTGCAGACGATTCTTGGTGCGCATGATTCAATTATGTCGGCCAATCAGGCGGCCACCGGCATCAACCAGTCCATGCCGGGTCTTATACAGTCATGGAGTGATCTGACATCCCAGCTGGCTAAAAGCACGGGCGGCAGGAACACGCTGGTGTACGCAGCCAAGCAGGCCTATTACGGGCAACTTATCCAGCGTGACGTGAATCTGCTGGTAACCGGCGGCCGTGGCGATACCGGCTTCGTCAGCAAGGAACTGCCCGACGCCATCCAGAATTTCACCCGCATCACCCGCGCCATGCTGGATGGCGACTCCCAGCTTGGGATCACTGCAATTACCGACCCGGGGCTGCTAGTCTCGCTGCGCAGTATCAATGAGCAGTCGGTCAAGCTCAATGGAAATCTCAACTCCATCCCACCGCTTTTAAAGACTTTGGCGGCGGTGCAGTCGGCCAATCAGGCGCTGCATGGACTCAGTAGCCAGATGCTGACCACCACCCGGGCCATCGACACCAGTTACCAGGAGCAGATCGGCAACCGCCTGTACCGGCCGATTGTTGCCTATGTATTCGGTGCCATCGGTCTGTTGCTGTTGCTCATGATCCTCTGGATCTACGTGATCGGCGGGGACGCCCGCCGTTCCGTGAACCTGCAACGTGACCAGAATGAACGTAACCAGCAGGCCATTCTGCGGCTGCTGGATGAGCTCGGTTCACTGGCGGACGGCGACCTTACTGTGCAGGCGACGGTAAGCGAGGACATCACCGGCGCCATCGCGGATTCCATCAACTATGCATTGGAAGCCTTGCGCGGGTTGGTGCGCACCATTAATGACACCGCAGTGCAGGTGGATGCGGCCGCGCGCCAGACGCAGGCCACCGCCACGCACCTGGCCGAAGCCTCCAAGAACCAGAGCAAGCAGATCAACACCGCATCTACTTCCATCACCCAGATGGCGCATTCCATTGAGCAGGTATCGTTGAATGCCGACCGTTCCTCTAAGGTCGCGCAACAGTCGGTGGAAATCGCCCACAAAGGCGGCGAAGCGGTGCGCCGCACCATCGACGGCATGAGCAATATCCGCGAGACCATCCAGGAAACCTCCAAGCGCATCAAACGGCTGGGCGAGTCTTCGCAGGAAATCGGCGATATCGTGGAACTCATCAACGACATCGCCGAACAAACCAACATCCTGGCGCTGAATGCCGCCATCCAGGCGTCCATGGCGGGTGAAGCCGGGCGCGGATTCGCGGTGGTGGCCGACGAAGTGCAGCGTCTGGCGGAACGATCCGCCAATGCCACGCGCCAGATCGAAGCGCTGGTGAAAACCATTCAGACCGATACCAATGAAGCGGTCATTTCCATGGAGCAATCCACCGCGGGCGTGGTGAGCGGTGCGCAACTCGCGGAAAACGCCGGTACCTCTCTGGATGAGATTGAGAAAGTCGCCAACAATATCGCTACCCTGGTGCAGAGCATATCCAACTCCGCCCGCCAGCAGGCCCAGACCGCCGGCGAGATGACCCGCACCATGAATGTCATTCGAGAAATCACCGCACAAACCACCGAGGGCACCATGGCGACCGCGCAGTCCATCGGCAAGCTGGCGGCGCTGGCTACCGAAATGCGCAAGTCGGTGTCCGGATTTAAGCTGCCCGGCGGCAGTAACCAGGAAACCATGGTGATTGTTCCGTCCAGGCAGGCGCAGGGCAGCGCAGCCTGAGCATGCCTAGGAGCTTCGGGGTAAGGATATGAGCCAGGTCGCTTCGGATTCGCTGCTGTGGATCAAGAACGAACTTGATCACACCCTGGCGCGCGCCCGTCAGGCGCTGGAAGCATATGTCGAGCGTCCGGACAGTGACGAATCCCTGAACCAGTGTTTGGAGTTGCTGCACCAGGTACAAGGCACGCTGCGGATCGTCGAGGTGTACGGCGCCGCCATGCTCGCCGAAGAAATGGAATCGGTGGTGCGCGGGTTGAAGTCCGGTGAATTGCAGCGCAGTGACGCCGCATTTGAAGTCATCATGCGCGCCATGCTGCAGCTTCCAGATTACCTGGAACGCGTGATCGGCGGCCGCCGTGACATGCCCCTGGCATTGCTATCCCTGCTCAATGACCTGCGTGCCGTGCGCGGACAGCCACTGCTTTCCGAAAGCGCCTTGTTCGCTTACAACCTGGCTGGACGTCAGGCGAGCGTTGTCGGTCATGCGCCATCAGCCAAAATCGTTGATATCAAGAGTCTCGCAGCCAAGATCCGTCCCAAGTTCCAGATGGCGCTGCTTAACTGGTATAAAGACGACCAGGCGGAAAAACACCTGGCGGTGCTGGCGGATGCGGCAGAAAAACTCGAGCAGGTGGCTACCACGCCTGCGGTATTCGAGCTTTGGTGGATTGTAGGCGGTGTCATCGAAGGATTGCGCGAGGGCGGCATACAGCCGGACGTGAGTCTCAAGCAGCTGCTCGGTCAGGTCGACCGGCAGATCAAGCGGCTAGTGGATCAGGGAGAACTGCAGGTTTCCGAAGATCCGGCCAAGGAGCTGGTCAACAATCTGCTGTATTACATTGGCCGTGCAACTACCAACGGACAACGCATCGCGGCCATCAAGGAATCCTTCAAGCTTGTCGACTTGTTGGCTGAGGAGGCCGCACAGGAAGAATCACAAGATAAGCTCGCGGGCCCGAATATCAATTTAATGCGCACGGTATCCGGCGCGATCCAGGAAGACATCACGCGCATTAAAGACACGCTCGACATATTCGTGCGCATGGGAAAGTCCGATACCTCTGAACTCGTGCCTCTGGATACGCTGCTCAAGAAAGTCGCTGATACCCTGAATGTGCTGGGTCTTCCGGATCTGCGCATGGGCCTGGAGACGGAGCGCGCGCACCTCAAGGAAATCATCGAAGGGCGGCGTGCAGCGGACGAAGCTGCGACCATGGAGATCGCCAGCGGCATTGTGCGCATTGAAAATCAGCTTGATGAGGCCATGATGGGGCTGGTAGCGCCGGCAGCGGGCGATCAGGCGGGCAGCCTGCCGGGAAGCGAGCGCGCCGGTTTGCGCGACGTCCAGAACGCGGTGATTCGCGAATCCATCATTAATCTGGCGCGAATCAAAGAGGCGATTGTAGATTTCGTGAATGATCCGGCCAGTGTGGACGGCCTGAAATCCCTGCCGCAGCGCATTGGCGAAATCCAGGCGAGTCTGCGGTTTTTGCAGATGGATCGTGTGGTGGCGCTGCTGGAAAGCATGCGCCAGTACATCAGCAAGCGGCTTTTAAGCGGCACGGCGATGCCTACCCAAAATGAACTGGATCGTATGGCGGACGCCATCGTGAGTGTCGAGTTCTACCTCGAAGCCATACAACAGGGCCGGGGAAACCCCATATCCATGCTCGATAACGCCGAAGCCTGCGTTGCCAACCTTGGATTCCCTGTCGGCCAGGCTGAGCCGGAAAAGGTTTTGGAGGCCACCAGTCCTGAAGTGGTACCCACCACTGGCCTGATTACCTCGGTGGCTGAGGCCGAAAGCATCGTCATCGAACCGGCATCGACCGTTGCCATGGACAATGTTGTGCCGTTAGCGCCGGCGCAGAATCTAATTTCACCGCCGGAATCTCAACAGGCGCCCGAAGCGCCGCCAGATGCACCACTAGCGGCGCCACAGAAACCCGTACGGCCATCGGCAGCCGGACCCGCTGTGGTGCCGCTGGGAGAAGTGGACCCGGAAATTCTTGAAATATTCCTGGATGAAGCCCGGGAAGAAATGCGCTCGTTGCGGGAAAATTTCCCGCGCTGGCGTTCCAGCCCAACGGATCGAGAGGCATTGTTGTCGGTGCGGCGCTCACTGCACACCTTGAAGGGTAGTGGACGCATGGTCGGTGCACGCCTGATCGGTGAATTTGCCTGGTCGTTTGAAAACATGCTGAACCGGGTCATTGATCAAACCATCGAGCCGACTGAAGGCATGTTCGTCCTTTTGGAACGCGGCATTTCTGCCCTGCCCGAGCTTGTGCAGCAACTGGAGGCTGGCACGCAGCCACAGATTGAATTCCAACCCTTGATGGAAGCCGCCATTGCATTGAGCCATGGTGAACAGCCCGCGTTGCCACTGGCAAGCAGCGGAACTTCCGCGCCCGCGGAGGAACCGCATCCGCCGCCCAGGAAACGCAGCAAACGCGCGCCCGCGGCGGAAGAACCTGCGGCCAGCCCAGGCCCTGAATCAAGGCTGCTTGAAATTTTCACACGTGAAGCCAAAGGGCACCTGGAAGTACTGACGGCATTTCTCGAACATGCCCGGGATAATCCGGACAAACGTGTTCCTGATGAAGACCTGGTGCGAGCCATGCACACCCTGGATGGCAGCGCATCCATGGCCGGCATTGAGGCGCTGGCGGCAATCATGGAACCCGTGCAACGTTATCTCATGGATCTCAGCGCGCAGGATCAACCTGTGCCCGAAGAGGTACTCACTCTGCTGTCATCGGTCAGGGATTCTGTGCGCGCCGCGGTTGCCGCGATTGAAAACGGACAAGCGGCCGCCGCCCCGGATGCGGCACTGATCAAGCGAGTGAATACCCGCCTGTTGACTCCGGCCGAGGAGGCAAAGCCAGCCGGGCGTGCGGAGCATGCGGTCACCGGCCAAGCAGATCAGCCGCTGCATTACGTGAAACTTGCGGATCTCAAGGATTACGATCCTGAGCTGGCGGCGATCTTTTTCGAGGAAGCCACTGAGCTGCTGGATGCGACCGACAACACCCTCACCCAGTGGTCGCAGAAACGCAATGATTCGCACCTGGTCATGCAGCTGCAACGCAACCTGCATACCTTGAAGGGCGGGGCCCGCATGGCGGGACTGACGCCGATGGGCGATCTCAGCCATGAGCTTGAAACCGTCCTCACCGATGTGGTTGACGGGCGTATCGCCGTATCGACCGAACTGGTAGCGCTTCTCAACCGCTCCTTAGACCGTTTGCACCAAATGCTCGAACAAAGCCACTCGGGCAGACCCATGGTGAATGCCGACGATCTGGCGGTAAACCTGCGCCAGATGCATGGGCATCGTGTGGATGAGGAGCTGGAACCCGAGACGCCGGATGTGCGGTTTGAGCCGAAACCCGCCGTAGCGACGCCCAAGCCCCAGAAACCGCCACTGCAAACCGTCATGCCTGCAACTGAAGAGGATGCGGAGGAGGAAAGCGAAAGCGATGATTCGGCGGATGCCGCTGAGGCAGCCATGGGCGGCGCCGCGGACCGGCGTGCAGGCTCGCGTATCCAGCACGAACTGGTGCGGGTGCGGGCAGATTTGCTGGAGAACGCGCTCAATTATGCAGGTGAAGTCGGCATATACCGCTCACGCCTGGAACAACAGATGCATTCCATCAATTTCAATCTCGGGGAACTCGAACAGACCGTGGTGCGCTTGCGTGACCAGCTGCGCAAACTCGAGATTGAAACCGAGGCGCAAATCCTGCATCAGTTCCAGCAGGAGAGCGGCAGGACGGATAACCCGGATTTCGATCCCCTGGAGCTCGACCGCTACTCCATGCTGCAGCAACTTTCCCGTGCACTGGGTGAGTCCACCGGTGACCTGGTGAGCTTGCAGGGTTTACTGCTGGGCCAGGCGCGTGAAGCTGAAACACTGTTGTTGCAACAATCCCGGGTTGCAACCGAGCTTCAGGACGGGCTCATGCGCACACGCATGGTGCCTTTTTCCAGGTACGCGCAGCGATTGCGCCGGGTGGTTCGTCAGACGGCTGACGAGGTCCATAAGCAAGTGGATATTAAGTTTTCCGGTTCGGAGGGTGAAATGGACCGTCAGGTGCTGGAGCGCATCATGGCGCCACTTGAACACATGCTGCGCAATTCCGTGATCCATGGAATCGAATTGCCAGAGGTGCGTAAACAGCGCAAGAAACCCCTCGAGGGCTCGATCACCATCGTACTCAGCCGCGAGGGCTCCGAAGTGGTCATGGAGGTGATGGACGATGGTGGCGGGCTCAATTTACCGGCCATTCGCAAGAAGGCCGAGGAAATGGGGCTCACGCCGGTGAATGCCAAGCTCAGTGAGCGCGAAGTAATGGCCTTGATTCTGGAGCCCGGATTTTCCACCGCCGATCAGGTCACCCAATCGGCCGGCCGCGGCGTAGGCATGGATGTTGTATCCAATGAAATCAAACAACTGGGCGGTACCTTGCGGATCGATTCCACACCGGGGAAAGGCGTTAAATTCACCGTACGTCTGCCATTCACGCTGGCGATTACCCAGGCATTACTGGTAACCATGGCGGAACAGCCGTATGCGATACCGCTACCCAGCATCGAAGGCATCGCACGCATTTCACGTACCGAGCTGGAACGCCTGATGGCCAACGAGAATC
Organism: Gammaproteobacteria bacterium; assembly: GCA_028870845.1. GTDB lineage: Bacteria > Pseudomonadota > Gammaproteobacteria > Natronospirales > REEB76 > REEB76. Next base: position 15,144 of record JAGWOR010000019.1, read on the forward strand.
CCGCCTATCTGTATGGCGGACGGCCTTATCAATTGCAGCATCTTTCAACCCTGCTTGGCATAGGTGCCCCGCAGTTTCCTGAGGAATTAACCACGGTGCCGCTGTTGCTGGTGCACGGCGCGGAAGCCAATGTCGCACTCATCACCGAAGGCATGCAGGGCAGCCGGGAAGTAGTGGTGAAATCCGTGGGACCGCAGGTCAGCAGCATCCGCGGCATATCCGGTGCCACCATCCTTGGCGATGGCAGCATCTTGTTGATCCTGGACGTATCGCTGCTGATCCGTACCTCCGCGCAGATGGAGGCGGATGCTGTGCCGTTGCAGGAACGGGTAATTTCCAAGGAAGACAAGCGTGTTCTAGCCATGGTGGTGGATGATTCCATCACCGTACGCCGTGTTACCCAGCGCCTGCTGGAGCGTTATGGCATGCGTGTAAGCACCGCCAAAGACGGCGTGGATGCTTTGGCGCTACTCCAGGAGCATGTTCCCGACATCATGTTGCTGGATATCGAAATGCCGCGCATGGACGGTTATGAATTGGCGCAAAACATGCGCAACGATGAGCGCTTTAAAAGTATACCAATCATCATGATCACCTCGCGCACCGGCGAAAAACACCGCAAACGCGCCATGGACATCGGCGTAAACAGGTATTTGGGCAAGCCTTATCAGGAAACAGAATTGCTTACCAATATCCAGGAACTGGTCAGCAACTTTCATCCGCAAAACGTGCGTTGGGAGTAATAGGTAATGGCACAGGCCCTGGAAGAAGTCTACAGCTTGCTGATCCCCTTTGCGGGAGGCAAGCTCATCCTGCCGCGGTTGTCGGTGGCGGAAGTCATGGGCTATACACGTCCGCGGCAGATCAAGGGTGCGCCGCAATGGCTGCTGGGACTCATTAGCTGGCAAGGCCAGGAGATTCCATTGGTCTCGTTTGAAGGCTTATGCAACCGCAAGATTCCCGAACGCGCCAACCGCACACGTATCGCCATCATGTTCACCATCGGTGGCCAGCTGGATCCGCCGGTGTTCGCCATGATGACGCAGGGATATCCTTATCTGGTGCGCATTAATGCCACGGTCTTGAGCGTAGACCCGGATACTGCCTACGGTGAAGATGTGCCGGTGTTGAATCGCGTGCGCATGGCCAACGAACGCCCCGTAATTCCGGACCTTGAGTCTATCGAGACCAAGCTTCTGGAAGCCATGCCCCACCGGCGCAGCAGTGCCTGATGATGCATCACTGACCGGCTACGCACGCTTTGTTGTTCGCGCTGAACAAACTCTTTGCATTTCCATCTTGACAAATACACAAACGCTGGCTAACTTGATACCCATGAACGCACTACGTGTTAATCAGGCTTGGTGGTGGCGGCCCGGAGGACCGGCTGCGGGTTGACCCTGTCTGATTGACGCCCTGGCGTCAGTAAACTGGTAAAGGCCCGCAGCGATGCGGGCTTTTTGTTTTTATGTGCTTAAGAAATCGAGGTGCCGGCCATGTTTTTCGTGTTCAAACCCGAGGCCACGGACAACCAGCGGGAACGGCTGCTGGCGGAATTGCGTGAACAGGACATGACCGCGCTGGCGGTGGCCGGCAACGGCAGCCGCGCATTCGCACTGGTGGGGCCGAATTCAGCAATGGAAAAGCTTGCGCTTGATCGCCATCCGCTGATCGAGGAAGTGGTGCGCGAAAAAGCCCCCTACAAGCGCGCCAGCCGCGGCCTGCATCCGGATGACACGCTGGTTAAACTCGGTGGTGTGGCGGTAGGCGCAGACCGGTTCGTGGTGATCGCCGGGCCATGCGCTGTTGAGAGTGCGGTTCAGATTGATGCCGCCGCAGCCGCAGTCGCTGCGGCCGGGGCCCACGCGCTGCGTGGCGGGGCCTATAAGCCGCGAACCAGCCCCTACAGCTTCCAGGGGCGCGGTCCGGAAGCCTTGCGATTACTTGCTGCAACATCTGAACGCTACGGACTGCCGGTGGTGACGGAAATCCTGGATGCTGCGGATCTCCCGGGCTTCATGCAGTGTGCGGCTGCGCTGCAAATCGGCGCGCGCAACATGCAAAACTACACACTGTTGCGCGCCGCCGGCAAGAGCGGCATGCCGGTGGTGCTTAAGCGCGGACTGTCGGCGACGCTCGAAGAGCTGCTGCTCTCGGCCGAATACATCCTGAATGAAGGCAACAATAACGTCATTTTGTGTGAACGCGGCATCCGCACATTCGAGAACGCCACCCGCAATACCCTCGATCTAAATGCGGTCGCCTGGCTCAAGCGCAACACGCATCTGCCGGTGCTGGTGGATCCATCACACGGCACCGGGATTGCCGAACTGGTGGCGCCGCTGGCCAAGGCCGCGGCCGCCGTCGGCGCCGACGGCCTGCTGATCGAGGTGCACCCATCGCCGGCGGAAGCCCTGTCCGATGGACGGCAATCGCTTTCACCGGAAGCCTTCGCGCGCCTGATGCGTGAATTGCGGCCCTACGTGGAAGCATCTGGCAGGCACCTATGAGCGCTTCCTGCTCGGTTCTGGTGCGGCGTCTGGAAGGAGCGGCAGATCCGCTCCGGGTATATGCCGCAGCAGCTGCGGCAGCTGGACCATCCGCGCTGTTTGAAACCGCGGATGCCGGCGCCCGCGAGAGCGCCCAAAGCCTGATCTTCCTGGACCCGTGGCTGAGCGTCATTGCGCGCGATGGCGAGGTGACATTGACCGCACGCCGGCCGGATGCGGAACCGCTGGCCGCGGAAATCTCCCAGAGTCTGGGAGGAGAACCGCTAATCCGTGGAAACTCGCGAATCTACCGTTACCCGCCGCCCTCCGCGACTTCGACGGAGGAAGCAGCGGTGCTCGCAGCGCCATCGGTGCTTGAGCCGCTGCGGGCCGCGATCCTGGGTCTTGCCGGCTCTGAAAAGGCCGCGCGCATTTTCGGGTTTGGATGTTTTGCCTATGACCTGGTGGGCGCTTTTGAGTCCCTGCCAGCGGCCGCCAGCGATCCCACCCGTTATCCGGATTTTTCATTCCATCTGGCCGGTGCCGTCATCGCCATCGATCACCGGCATGCGAGCACCACTCTGGCGGTTCTGACCTTAAACGCGGACGGCATCGCAGCGCGCCGCAGGTTGGGTGAATTGACGCAACTATGCCAACGTGCACCGGCGTATACACCAGGCGAAACTCCCAGGGTGCATGCGCATGCAAGCCTGTCGGACGCAGGCTACGCTGAACTCGTGGCGCGCTCGCTGGAACACATCGCGGCCGGGGACGTTTACCAGATCGTGGCGTCCCGCGCCTGGGAGGCGCCCTGTGAGGACCCGCTGGCGGCCTATCTGCGTCTGCGCTCGGCCAATCCCAGCCCGTATATGTTTTATCTCGCTGAAGACGACACGGTACTATTCGGTGCCTCACCGGAAAGCGCACTCAAAGTTGACGCAGTAAGCCGCCGCCTGGAGATCCGGCCCATCGCCGGCACCCGACCCCGCGGGTTCAGTGATGCCGGCGGAATTGATGCGGAACGTGACGCGCGGCTCGAGCTGGAACTGAGACTCTCGGAAAAGGAGATCGCCGAGCATGTGATGCTGGTGGACCTGGCCCGCAACGATGTTGCGCGCGTGGCGGTGCCCGGCAGCCGGCGCGTCACGGAACTCATGCAGGTGGAACGCTATTCGCACGTCATGCACCTGGTTTCGCGGGTTGTGGGCGAGCTGGCTCCTGGTCTGGACGCACTGCATGCCTATCGGGCGACCCTCAACATGGGCACCCTCACCGGCGCACCGAAGGTGCGCGCCGCGGAACTGCTGCGCCGCTACGAGCCTGAACGACGTGGGCCCTATGGCGGCGCCGTAGGCTATCTCACCGCCAGCGGCGACCTGGACACCGCCATCGTGATCCGCTCGGCGCTGGTGCGTGACGGCCGAGCGCGGGTGCAGGCGGGTGCCGGCGTGGTGGCGGATTCAGAGCCACGCGCAGAGGCCGATGAAACACGCCGCAAGGCGGGCGCAGTGCTGGCGGCACTCGGCGCGGGCATGGGAGATGACCATGGCTGAGCGCATGCTTTCGATTCTGTTCCTGGACAATTTCGATTCTTTCAGTTTCAGCCTGGTGGATGAATTCCGGCGGCTCGGCTGCCGCGTCGAGGTGTGGCGTAACGACGCGCCTTTGGCAGCGCTGGTTGAACGGCTTGAAGCCAATGAACTGCTGGTGGTTTCGCCGGGTCCGGGCCGTCCCGAGGATGCCGGTGTGCTGGTGGAATTACTGCGGCGGGCCGCCGCACGCCTGCCGGTATTCGGCGTGTGTCTTGGCCATCAGGCATTGGCCTCGGCCTTCGGAGGAGAAGTGGGCCGCGCGCCGCGTATCACCCATGGTAAATCCGCCAGCGTACAGCATCATGGACAAGGCATATTCGCAGGCCTTGAAACCCCGTTCGTCGCAGGGCGCTATCACTCGCTGGTGGTCACCCGCATGCCGCCCGGATTCCAGACCTGCGCCTGGATCGATGAAGACGGGGTGCGCCTGCCCATGGCAATGGAGGATCCGCAGCGACGCATGCTGGGTGTGCAGTTCCATCCCGAATCCGTGTTGACCCGGGACGGCAGCCGTCTGGTTGCCCGGGTGCTGGCATGGGCGGTGTCATGAACGCAAGTCTGGAACGCCTGTACCGGCGCGAAGACCTGGAACCGGTGGAGCTGGAAAGCCTGTTTGCCCAGCTGATTGCGGGGAAACTGGATCCAGTGCTTCTGACCGCGCTGCTGGTCACGCTCAAGGTGAAAGGCGAACGTGGATCCGAGATTGCCGCCGCCGCCCGTGCCCTGCGTGCCGCTGCCCGGCCGTTTCCGCGCCCGGATTATCTGTTTGCCGATACCTGCGGCACCGGTGGCGACGGCAAATGCACGCTGAATGTGTCCAGCGGCGCGGCACTGGTGGCCGCGGCCTGCGGCCTGCCCGTGGCCAAGCACGGAAACCGCTCGGTATCCTCCCGCTCAGGCTCGGCCGATGTATTTACGGCGTTGGGGGTGAACGTGCAGGCCGATGCGGTGCTGGCACGGCGTTGCCTGGATGAGGCGGGCATCTGTTTCCTGCACGCGCCGGAATACCATCCGGGCATTGCCCACGCCATGCCGGTTCGCCGGGCATTGGCTACGCGCACGCTATTCAACCTGCTGGGTCCGCTGGTCAATCCGGCTGCGCCCCCCTGTCAGCTGGCGGGGGTGTATGCCCCTGAATTTATTCCGCCGCTGGCGGAAGCATTCGCGGCACTGGATGTCAGTCACGCACTGGTGGTCCACGGCGGCGGCCTCGATGAGATCGCCCTGCATGCGGTGACCCAGGCCGCGCGGATCTCGAACGGAGAAATCGAGTATATCGAACTGACGCCGGAAGCAGCCGGACTTGAATTTCAGCCTGTGGAGGAACTTGCCGGCGGCAGCCCGCAACACAACGCCGAAGCGTTGCACGCCATGCTTGCAGGAAACGGGCCGCGCGCCTACCGGGATGCGGTCGCGCTCAACACCGGTGCCCTGCTGTGGACCGCGGAACTGGTGCCGGATCTGCGCGCCGGCACGCAAACGGCGCTGGCGGCAATCGCCGATGGGCGTGCAGCCGGCGTGCTTGAGCGGCTGCGGACGATTTCCCATGGCGCTTGAAGCCATCCTCGCGGCCAAGCGCCGGCGGCTAGCATCGCAGCCGCCACAAACCGCGGGCGAACCGCGGCCGCGCACCGGCCCGGGACTGGCCGATGCACTCGCCCGCCCATGGCCGGCATTCATCCTGGAATGCAAGGCAGCGTCTCCATCAGCTGGCACCATCATCGCCGATTACGATCCGGCGGCGCTGGCCGCGGATTACGAAGGCATTGCCGATGCGTTTTCGGTGCTCACCGAGCCGGAGTTTTTCGGCGGGCAGCTGATTCATCTTTCTCAAGTTCGCGGCGTTACGCGTGCCCCGTTGGTGCGCAAGGATTTTATCCTCGGGCCGCAAGAGGTTGCCGAGGCCCGCGTCTTCGGCGCAGATGCCGTGTTGCTGATGCTTTCGGTGCTCGACGATGAAACTTGGCGTGCGTGTTTCCAGGCATCCGGCAGGCTGGGCATGGATGCATTGACGGAGGTGCACAACGAACAGGAACTGGAACGCGCGCTTACCCTTGGGGCGCCGTTGATTGGTATCAATAATCGCAATCTCAAGACACTGGAGGTGAACCTGGAAGTCACCGAGCAGCTCGCGCCCCTGGTGCCGCCTGGCCGGCGCGTGGTGAGCGAATCGGGCATTGCCACCCGGCGGGACGTGCTGCGCCTCGCACGCCTGGTGGATGGCCTGCTCATAGGCACCAGTCTGTCACGCAGCCCGCATCCCGGGCGCAGCGCGCGCGAACTGGTATTCGGCCGCGTGAAGGTCTGCGGTCTCACCCGGCCCGAGGACGCGGCCGCGGCATGGAAAACCGGGGCCGCCATGGGCGGGCTGATTTTCGCGGCGGGTTCACCGCGCCGCATAGATCTGCCCGCCGCCCGCCGCATTCAGGCTGCCGCGCCCCTCGATTGGGTGGGCGTATTCCGGAATCAGCCGTTACGCCAAGTGGCGGCTGCTGCGCGCGAGTTGCAGCTGACCGCCGTGCAACTGCACGGCGGTGAAGATGCGGCCTACATGCAGGCCTTGCGCACCCAGCTGCCGGCCGGCTGCGCCATCTGGAAAGCTGTGTCCGCGACTGAAATGCCGTTGCAAGCGAGCGCCTATGCCGCCGATCGCCTGCTGCTGGATACCGGGCGCGCGGGTTGCCTGGGAGGCAGCGGAATACCCCTGGATACCGGCGCACTCGCCCAGGCGGATCTTTCCGGGTGCGTGCTGGCGGGGGGCATATCACCCTATAACATCACGGCCGTTGCCAGGCTGCGTCCCTGGGCGCTGGATGTGAATTCCGGTGTGGAAGCGACTCCCGGAATCAAAAGTGCAACGCGCCTGCGCGCGTTGTTTGACACCTTGCGGTTATCACCGGGACGGCGGGGTAGCGAAGATGGCCGCTGAACTGAAACCGGGCCGATTTGGCCGTTGGGGCGGCCGCTATGTGCCGGAAATCCTCATCGCGCCTTTGAATGAACTGGAGGCTGCCTTCGAGGCGGCGCGCAGCGACGCGAGTTTCCAGCGTGAACTGGATGTTCTGCTGCGGAATTACGCCGGGCGGCCGACGCCGCTCACCTTGTGCCGCAATTTCGCCTCCGGTACCTCGGCCCGCATTTATCTAAAGCGCGAGGACCTGCTGCACGGCGGCGCCCACAAGACCAATCAGGTGCTGGGCCAGGCATTGCTGGCCAAACGTATGGGTAAGCGCCGGCTCATCGCCGAAACCGGCGCCGGCCAGCACGGGGTCGCCACCGCGCTGGCGGGTGCCCTGCTGGGCCTGCCGGTCACCGTTTATATGGGAGTGCGCGATTGTGAGCGCCAGCGGCCGAATGTGTTTCGCATGGAGTTGCTGGGCGCGAAAGTGGTGCCGGTGGAAAACGGCAGCGGCACACTCAAGGACGCCATTAATGAAGCGCTGCGCGACTGGGCGGGGAGCTACCCGGAAACCCACTATCTGCTGGGTACTGCGGCGGGCCCGCATCCTTATCCCACCATGGTGCGCGAATTCCAGCGCGTGATCGGCAGCGAGGCCCGAGCCCAGATCCTGGAGCAGGAGGGCCGCCTGCCCGACACCGTGGTGGCCTGTGTTGGCGGCGGTTCCAATGCCATCGGCCTGTTCAGCGATTTTATTCCCGACCGGCAGGTGCGCCTGGTGGGTGTGGAGCCCGGCGGCGAGGGCCTGGCTTCCGGGCGGCATGGGGCAACGGTAGTCGCGGGCACCCCGGGCATTCTGCACGGCGCATTCACCCGCATCCTCCAGAACCGGGAAGGCCAGATCCAGGAATCCCACTCCGTATCCGCCGGCCTCGACTATCCGGGCGTCGGTCCCGAGCACGTATATCTGGCGGAAACCGGACGCGCCGAGTACGTGGCGGTGAATGATGCGGAAGCGCTCGCAGCGTTTCGCGAACTGTGCCGCACCGAGGGTATCCTGCCGGCGCTGGAATCCGCCCATGCGCTGGCCTGGGCCCTGGCCGAAGCGCGGCGTGCGAAACGCGAGATGCTGCTGGTGGTGGGGCTGTCGGGGCGCGGCGACAAGGATCTGGAGCTGGTACGCCGGCGCCTGTCCGCGGAGTCGCCCTGATGTCCGGACGTTACGCGCGATGTTTCGCTGCGCTATCCCGGGCGGATCGCGGGGCATTCATACCGTTCACGGTGCTGGGGTTTCCGGATCGCGTCGCATGCGCCCTGCATCTTGAAATCCTTGCGCGCCATGCCGACGCACTTGAGCTGGGCATCCCTTTTTCGGACCCGGTGGCCGACGGTCCCACCATCCAGCGCGCCAGCAGGGCCGCACTGGATGCGGGCGCCAATTTCGCTGGCTGCCTGCAACTGATCGCGGCGGTGCGCTCACAAAATCCAGAGCTGCCCATCGGGCTCCTGGTGTACGCCAATCTGGTGGTGCACCGCAGCATTGAGGAGTTTTACCGGCGGGCCGCAGCTGCAGGCGTGGATTCGGTGCTGATCGCCGATGTGCCCAGTGAGGAAGGCGAGCCGTTTGCAGCCGCGGCGCGTGACGCCGGCGTGGCCCCGGTGTTCATCGCACCGCCGAACGCGGATGACACAGCCCTGGATCGCATCGCCAGGCTCGGTGCTGGATATACCTATGTGCTGACACGCCGCGGCATCACCGGCACGGAACTGGCGGCCGGATTGCCCGCGCCCGAACTGCTGATGCAGCTCAAGGCGCGTGCGGCGCCGCCGGCCGTATTGGGATTCGGTGTCTCGGAGCCTCGCCATGTAAGTGAAGGCATCGCCGCCGGTGCAGCCGGTGTAATCAGTGGATCAGCAGTGGTCAACCGACTTATGCGGCTGCCGGTTGACGGGTCCGTCAATGCTGATTTTGAAGACTGGCTAGTTTCAATGCACGAAGCCACCCGCATCAAAAACATCTCCTGACTTTTCCCTTAACTCGCCCGCAAGCGAAGGCGTCAAGTTTTTCGCTGATCGATGCTCCGCTGCAACGGGTGGCCCTCGGTGTTGAAGATCACTTTGTGAAAGTCCAGCGTCTTGGCGGGGGCGAACAGCAGGTAGAAATATTTAAATGTCTCCGCCAGCGCGTAACTGGGCATGGCGTTGGCCTGCTGCTTGGTGATCACACTGCTGAGTGCCGCATAGCCATGCGGTGTTCGGCAGTATTTCACCACCTGGTCGAACATGCGGCGGCCCACGGAACGGTAGTAGGGATTATGGGTGTACTGGTACAGGTAATAGGTGGATTCGATAATTTCCGGACGCAAGGGGTATTCGGGATCCAGCACCCGCATGGTTTTGTAGTCCAGCACGTCCGGCTCAATGCCATGCAGGTCCCACATTTTATATGACGAGGCCTGCAGGCGTTCGGCGCGCTTTAGTTCGCCCGACAGCGCCAGCTCCGCGGGAAAATAGGCGTCCAGGGCGCCGTATTCCGTGGCGGTGCGCTTACCCGTGTACATATCCGCGTGCCCGTACCACAGCTCGCCGTGACGGTCATCGGCCAGGTGCTTGTTGACCGCGGCGATGCTGGTCTCCCACATGTGGCGGCAGTCCTGGTCGCCGAACAGCTTCCAGCATTTGAGCTGATACTCGTAATAGGAATCGATGCCGCCGCTGATGCTGGAATCGGTGCCGGTCCATTGGCCCGTAAGCACGTTGATGCCGTCGCCCACCAGGCCAATGGCCGAACGGCGCTGGAAGGTGGCCAGCAGCGCGCGCTTGGCCTTGGCGTAGAACACCGGGTTGCCGGTGAGCCGGCTCAAGGTGCCGAATTCCAGGATCAGCGTTCCAGTTTCGGCGGGATTGGATACGATGCCGCGCACTGCGCCGGTTTTCAGGTTCACGTAGCGGTAGGGCAGGCCGGTAGGCGTGTTGAAGGCCGGCAGCAGGCGCTTGCCAAGATCATCCGCCAGCGCCAGCAGGCGCTGGTCACCGGTCAGTTCATAGCCTGACAGCAGCCCGCCTAGCAGCCGGATGTTGATTTCGAATACCTTGACGTAAATGTCCTTGTCGAAGGACAGATGTGTGTCGATCAGTTGCCGGTCACGATCCGCCTGCTGATTCAACCCCATGAGCACCAAGGTGTCGAGCGCATCTACCGGGGTCATGAGCAGCGATTGCGCGTACCAGTCGTGGGGTTTTTGACTGAGCGGGCGCAGTTCATCATGACCCCAGGCATAGCGCACATAATTGTTCCAGGCGTGCAGGAATTCGTGCTTCACACGAGCCGCCATGCGCGGCGCATTTACACCGGATGATTTTTGGTTTGCTGCCTGTGCCTGAACAGTGGAAACCGGCAACAGCAGGAACAGCATCACAATGAATAACATGACGCGCGTGTTCATGGTCGGGCCTCGGCGGGCGGTGGAAACGAAGGTGGCGCATCGCCGGCAGCGTTGCCCCAGCGAATCTCGGGTTTTGTCCCCAGTATGAAGTTCAGACGTCCGCCGCGGGTTGCGAATTCAGTCGCCAGCCAGGGACGACTCCAAGGCTTGCCGTTCAGGCGTAAGGCCTGTACGTAAAACCTATCCGCATCGGCATCCGGTGCGTTGATCACCACGTTTCCATGGCGGCGCTGCACCACCACGTGAGGGAACAGCGGGCTCGCCAGCAGCAAGTCGGCGCGGCCGGGAATTTCCGGATACAGGCCCAATGCCGCCCACACATACCAGGACGACATTTCGCCCAGATCGTCGTTGCCGGGAATGCCGCCGGGCGTGTCCAGCCATAGCGTATTCACCGCGGTGCGTACGGTCTGCTGGGTTTTCCAGGGTTCCCCGGCGTAGTCATACAGCCACGGTGTGGCCACCGAAGGTTCGTTGTCCAGTTCGGCGTGCAGCGGGCCGGCGTTGGTCAGCGCCCAGCCGCCATCCGGTTTGTGGAAAAACCCATCCAGGCGCGCGGCGGCGGTGTGCTCGCCGCCCAGCAGCCGGAACAGGCCGCGTTCATCGAAGGGCACCATCCACAAATACACCGAAGCGCTGGCTTCCACGAAACCATCCTCTGTGGAAGGCGTGAACGCCGGCCAGCTGCCGTCGGCATTGCGGTTCTGTATATATCCGCCGTTGGCGGTGGCCTTGGGATTGAACAGGTTGCGCCAGTAGCCGGCGCGCGACAGGAAATAGGAATAGTCGCTTTTCCTGCCGAGCCGCCCGGCCAGTTGCGCCAGGGCAAAGTCATCGGTGGCGTCTTCCAGGGTCTCGGCCGCGCCGCCCCAGGCATTGGATCGGGTCGCGATGTAGTGCAGCTTCAGCCACTGGTCCAGGGACGGCCGCTCGCCCACGCATTCCACGTTGCAGCCCGCGTCACTGAGGTCGTGGGCGGTGGGCACGGTGGCGGCCCGTTTCAGGGAGGCATACGCGCCGCGCAGATCGAACCGGTGGCCGCCGAAGGCGGCGATGTCCGCCACAGCCGGGACCGAGGGATCGCCGCTCATGACGTGGGTGCCGCCGGAATTGTGCGTCCAGCGGTCCCACTCGCCGTGATTCTGGCGCGCCTGGTTGTAGAGCGACTCGGCGAAATCGCTGCCCACCCGCGGCATCAGCCAGGTGATCAGCTGCAGTTGCGAGCGGTACACGTCCCAGCCGGAAAAATCGGCATACTGCACCCGCTGCCGGGCATCGATGTGATGTATTTTCTGATCGAAGCCGCGGTATTCGCCATTGACGTCGCTATAGATGGTGGGTTGCAGCAGCACGTGATACAGCGCGGTGTAGAACACGTGGCGTTGCGCCAGCGTGCCGCCACTGACCGTGATGCGGGAGAGCGCCCGGTTCCAGGTTTCGAATGCGTGTTGGCGAACCCGGGCGAGGGTCATGCCTTTGGGAATCTCCGCATTCAGGTTGGCGCGCGCATCCGCCAGGCTCACATAGGAAACGCCGACCCGCGCCACCACGTTGCTTGCCTGCTGGCCGGCAAAGCTCACCCAGGCACCGGACCCCTTATCCGGTGGCGGAAAGCCCTTGTCGCCGTAACGGGTGCCACCCCGGGCCGACAGCCCGCCGGGTGAGACTTGCGTGTCCTGCCAGGTTCCGGTGGCGGCGAACGGCTGGTTGAATGCGGCCACGAAATACAGGGTGTAGTAGCTGCGCTGGTCCAGCTTGGACAGATAGCCGCAGAAGTTGCCACTGGTGACCGATCCGGTCACCGTGCGCGTGCGCGGATCGATGCGCACGTTTGCAGCGCTGCTCCCCGCTTCCGAATCGGATGCCCGGATCAACAGGTTTGCCGGCTTGCCGGCGGGAAACGCAAACCGCGCCAGGCCGCTGCGCAGGGCCGCCGCCAGTTCCACGTCCACGCCGTTGTCCAGCCGCACGCGGTAATAGCCCGGTACCGCACGTTCCTGCCCATGGCTGAAATCACTGGCGTAGATGCGGTCGTCGTTATCCGCGGATGGCGAGCTTTTCACCGCCACGATCACCGGCATGAACGGCACATCGCCGCTGGCGCCGCGGCAGCCGGTGCCGGACAGATGGGTGAGGCTGAAGCCGCGGATGCGGGTGGCGTGGTATTGATAGCCGCCGGGCGCGGCCACATGGTTGTGCTGGCCGCGGGTATTTTCCGGGCTCCACTGCAGCATGCCGAATGGCAGGCTGGCGCCGGGAAAGGTGTTGCCGCCGTTGGCAGTGCCGATGAAAGGGTTTACCCACGCGGCGGGCGAATCGGGATGATTCCGGGCCAGGGTGGTGGCTGTGCAGAACGCGAGCGTGACCAGCAACGTCAGGTCGTGGACGAAGTGTTTGCGGCTTGGCATGGACATTTCCCCTTCACTGAAATGTTTTAAAAGTCCAGGATCACTGTGCGGTTTTTTGCCGGTAAAAATCCCGGAGAACCGATGATAGCTACTAAGTGGTTTGCATTTTGAGAACTTCGTAACAGGCCCCCATGGTGTGGTAATCCACTTTGCCTGCAGGACTTTTTTCATCACTGTATTTGCGGTTTTCCCGGTCCAGGATGCGGTACCAGGCGCCGTATTTATGATCGACAAAATGCTGCCACGCATAGGACCAGATCCGGTCATACCAGGACCAGTATTTTGGTTCGCCGCTGCGCACCGCCAGCAGTGCTGCGGCCGCGAGAGATTCGGCCTGTACCCAGAAATATTTGTCCGTGTCGCAGGGCCGGCCTTGCGGGTCGAAACCGTAATACAGGCCGCCGAATTCCGTATCCCAACCGCGCATGATGGCGGTATCGAACAGCTGGCGTGCCCGCGGCAGCAGCCAGGATTGCGGATGGTGCCGCTCCAGAATCAGCAGCAGTTTGGCCCATTCGGCCTGGTGGCCCGTCTGGAAACCCCAGGGACGGAACAGGTGTCTGGGGTTGTCGCGGTTGTAGTTCCAGTCTGGTTGCCAGTGACGGTCGTAATGTTCCCAAACCAGGCCAGCGGCCATCTGCGCCTGCCGCCTTGTCATGTGATCCGCCAGCACTGAGGCGCGCTTTAGGAACTGCGGTTCGCCGCTGGCCTCGAAGGCGGAGAGCATGGCTTCGCACATGTGCATGTTGGCGTTCTGGCCGCGGTAATCCGTGAACACCCAGTCGGGCGAGGCTTCGTCGCGGTACAGACCGGCTTCGGCATCCCAGAAACGTTTCTCCAGCAGCGACCAGGTTTCATCCATCCAGCCGGCGGCTTCCGCCACGCCGGCTTTGTATGCACAGGCGTAAGCCAGCAGTACAAAAGCCACACCGTAGCAGTGGTTGGTGCGGTCCTCGGCTTTGCCATCGCGGATGGTCCAGGCATAGCCGCCAGTGCCGGCATCCCGGTGCACTTCCCGCAGGTAGCGTACGCCGTGACGCACCGCCTCCAGATAGGTCGGATCGCCGAATTCGAGGTAGCCCATGGCATAGTTGAAGACGAAGCGTGTACTGCTCACCAGATGCCGGTGGTTGGCATCATAGATTGCCCCGTCGTCCTTGAAGTATTGATAGAAACCGCCCTTGGGATCCACGGCGCGCGGATGATAGAACCCCATGGTGTGGGCGATGTGTGCGCGCAGGAATTCCGGTGAGCGGAAATCCGGTTGCCGGTTCACGGATGTGCCTGCAGGAATTGCTGCACCTCGGCCAAGGTTGGCATGGCCCGGAAGGCGCCGTGGCGTGTGACAGCCAGCGCGCCGCAGGCGGATGCGAAGCGCAGTGCTGACTGCATGCGCGCTTGATCCTGCAGCAGGGCAACCAGATTGGAAGCGTTCACGCCTTCGCGCACCAGCCAGCTCAGCAGGCCGCCCACGAATGCATCCCCGGCGGCGGTGGTGTTGACGACCTGCACGTTGAATACCGGCAATCTATCCTGCGAATGGCGCGTGAAATAGCGGATGGGTCCGGCGCCCTGGGTGACCCAACACCAGCGGGTGCGGCCTTTCCACAGCTCTTTCAAAGCGCCTGCTTCCCCCTCCAATGGCTCGGCGAGAAACGCCAGTTCCGTGGCGCTGAGCTTTACCAGCTCCGCCTCCTGCAGTGCCCGCCAGATCCATGGGCGCGGATCCGCCGTCCCGGTCCAGAGATTCAGGCGCAGGTTCATGTCAAAACTCACCAGGGCGCCGGCCTGATGGGCGCGCTGCATGCCTTCCAGGGTGGCCCCGGCGATCCCCGGTTCGGTCAGGCTGTTGGAGCAGGCATGGAATATGGCCGCGTCCTTGAAACAGGCATCCTGAAAGTGTTCAGGCCGGAACAGCAGATCCGCCGACGGCGGCCGGTAAAAACTGAACTGGCGCTCGCCGTGCGCGTCCAGGGAAACGAAAGCCAGCGCGGTGTTGGCCCGGTCAGTGCGCAGCAGGTAGTCGGTGATCACGCCCGCCGCATTCAGACTGTGCAGCAGGAAATCACCGAACATGTCCTGGCCCAGCATGCCGACGAACGCCGCGGGTGTGCCCAGTTTCGCTGCGGCTACCGCCACGTTGGCCGGCGCGCCGCCGGCGTGCTGCACGAAGCGCCCGGGTGTGTCGGATTTCAGCTCCACTTCAGCCAGAAAATCGATCAGGGCTTCGCCGAAACTGATAATGCTAGGCATGTGGACCTGGCTCAGATTGAGTTACCAGTGGCGACTGCAAGTCCAGACGCGAACCCTTGAAGCCATAAAACACTATATAAAGATAACCAAGCAGCGGCAGGATGAAGGCATGCTGCACGCCGATATGATCCGCCAGCATTCCCTGCAGCTCGGGAATGACGGCGCCACCCACGATGGCCATGACCAGCAGACTGGAGGCGCGCCCGGTCAGTGGCCCGAGTTTTTCTATGCTGATGGTAAAGATGTTGGGAAACATGATGGAATTGAACAGTCCAATGCCCACCACGCTCCAGACCGCCAGCATTCCCCGGGACAGCATCGTAGTGATAACCAGCAAGGCGGCCACGCAGGCGGACAGATACAGCAACTTGCGCGAATCGATGCGCTGCAGCAGCGCCGAACCGATGAAGCGACCCAGCATGGCGCCGCCCCAATACAGCGAAACAAAACCCGCCGCGCGTATTTGCGGCATGTCGCCGATTGCCGGAAGGGATATGTAGTTGATCATGAAGCTGCCGATGGATACTTCGGCGCCCACATACAGGAAGATTGCGGCCACACCGAGACGCAGATGTCGGTGCTGCAGCACTTCGCGGAATGGGTGTCTGGTTTGAGGCGCATGTTTTTCCGCTGCATCAATAACCGGCAGGTGGAACAGATAGACGATCGCCGCCAGCGCAAACAGGGTGATGGCAATACCGATATAAGGGCCTTGTACGAGGCGCGCCTGGTGTAACTGATAGGCCAGGCGATGCGCCGCATCCAGCCTGGCCAAAGCCGCCGCGCTGAGTACAGTGCCCGAGAGGATGATCAGTCCGCCGAGCTTTGGCGCCAGCGTGGTACCGAGGGAATTGAAGGCTTGCGACAGATTCAGCCGGCTGGAGGCGCCGCGCGGCGCACCCAACAGGGCCACATAGGGGTTCGCTGCCACCTGCAGCAGCGTGATGCCGCTGGCCAGGACAAAGAACGCGGCCAGAAAAACCCCATACGATGGAATCGCGGCGGCAGGATAAAACAGCAGCGCGCCAAGCCCGGTCACGCCCAGGCCGATAATGATGCTGTTTTTGTAACCCACCAGCGAAACCACCTTGCCCGAGGGCAGGGACATCAGGAAATAGGCACCGAAGAAGGTGAACTGAATCAACATGATCTGCGCGTAGTTCAGTGAAAACACCGACTTCAAGTGCGGCACCAGCACGTCATTGAGCACGGTAATGAAGCCCCACATGAAGAACACGGCGGTGACCACGCCGAAGGCCAGTCGGTTTTTATTCATGGCGCCCAGGGTTCCGGTGTATGGCTGAAGGCGGGTCTGAGAAACCCGCTGCACTATATTATGATTAGCCAGGCTTTCAAACCATCGCCGGGATGCGCAAGCTACAGGGGGCTTCGTCATGCAGATGCGTAGTTTTCGTCCAGCCGTGACCGGCATGGCCATGCTGATTACTCTGGCCATGTCGCCGGTTTATGCCGCCCATACCGCCAACAAGGCCTACGATTCCGTGGATCCCTTCATCGGCACCGCCGGCGGCGGGCATACTTTTCCGGGCGCCACCGTGCCCTTCGGCATGGTGCAGGTGAGTCCCGATACCCAGATTCTGGATTTCCACAAGAGCTACGGCTGGGCGGCCGGCTACCGCTACGAGGACAAGACCATCCTGGGGTTTTCCCAGACACATTTCTCCGGCACCGGCCACTCGGACCTGGGCGACGTGCTGTTGATGCCCATTGCCGGCCAGGTGCGGCTGGATCCGGGTGAAATCGACAAGCCGGACAGCGGCTACCGCTCGCGCTTCAGCCACAACGGTGAAATCGCACAGCCGGGATATTACGCGGTGACGCTCTCGGATTACGGCATCCGGGTGGAACTGACCGCCACCCGGCGCGTGGGTTTGGAACGCTACCATTTCCCCACGGACAAACCCGCGCACGTGCTGGTGGATCTGCGTTCCAGCATTTACAACTATCCGGGCAAGGTGCTGTGGTCGCGCATCCGCATACGCAGCGACGGCACGGTCACCGGCTACCGCATCACCCGCGGCTGGGCGCCGGGACGGCAGCTGTATTTCGCCATGCGCTTTTCACGGCCCATGACCGGCCACGAACTGTATGACCGGGAAGCCCCCCTTGATTACAAAGGTTTTGCGCCACCCGCCGCCAACGACCCTGCCGAACGCGCCCAGATCCTGGGCCGCGGCCTGGTGGGCGTGTTCGATTTCGGCTTGCTCAAAGATCCGGTGCTGCTGGTGAAGGTGTCCATATCGCCGGTGAGCGAAGACAACGCCATGGAGAACCTGGACAAGGAAATGCCCGGCTGGAATTTTGACGCCACCCGCACGGCGGCGCGTGCCGCCTGGACCCGGGCTTTGTCGATATTCAACGTGGACGCTTCGCCCGGTATGCAGAAGAGTTTCTATACCGCGCTCTACCACACCATGATTGCGCCCAACCTGTCCATGGACGTGGACGGCCGCTACCGGGGACCCGACAACGCCGTGCATAAAGCCAAAGGCTTCGATTTCTATTCCACCCTATCCTTGTGGGACACCTTCCGCGCCGAACATCCGCTGCTGACATTGATCCAACCGCCGCGGCGCACCGATGACTTCATCCGCTCCTTCATGGCTTTCCAGCATGAAAGTCCCTACGGCATGCTGCCGGTGTGGTCGTTCCAGGGGCTGGAGACCTGGTGCATGATCGGCTATCACGCGGTGGCGGTGATCGCCGACGCCTATATGAAAGGCATCCGTGGCTATTCCGCCGATGAAGCACTCAAGGCCATGGTGGCTACTGCCACCTATGGGCCCTACGGCGGACTCAAGTACTACATCAAGCTGGGCTACGTGCCCATCGACAAGGAACCGGAGGCCGCCTCCAAGACCCTGGAATACGCCTTCGACGACTGGACCATCGCGCGCATGGCCCAGGCCATGGGGCGGAAAAAAACCGCTGCCGAGTTCTACAAGCGCGCCGGTTACTGGCGCAACGAATTCGATCCCAAGACCGGTTTTGCGCGCGCGCGCTTAAGCACCGGCCAGTTCCGCACGCCCTTCGATCCGGCGGCCGCCGGCTACGGCAGCGATTACACCGAGGGTGACGCCTGGCAGTATTCCTGGTACGAGCCCCAGGACATCGGCGGGCTGATCCATGAATTAGGCGGCGACCAGGGGCTGATCCAAAAACTCAACGCGGTGTTCGATACCAAGGTGAATCCCAAGGAATTCGCCAACGTGGAGGACATCACCGGACTGATCGGCTACTACGCCCACGGCAACGAACCCAGCCACCACATCGCCTATTTATATGATTACGCCGGCGAACCGTGGATGACCCAGCAGCGCCTGAAGCAGATCATGGACAGCCAGTACGCGCCCACACCCGACGGCCTGGTGGGCAACGATGACTGCGGCCAGATGTCCGCCTGGTTCATATTCACGGCGCTGGGCTTCTATCCGGTGGCGCCAGCCAGCAATGAATATGTGATCGGCCGGCCGTTCGTGAAGCGCGCGGTGCTGAGGCTGCCCAACGGCCGGCGTTTCACGGTGATCGCGGAAAAGCTGGATGCAGCCGATCCCTACGTGGGCTCGGTGAGCCTGGACGGCAGACCGCTGAATCGCGTCTACCTCCGGCAGAAGGACATCATGGACGGCGGTGTATTGCGCTTCGTCATGCAGGCCCAGCCCAACAGGCATTGGGGCATTTCACCCGCGGAACGACCCTATTCCATGAGCCCTTATAAATGAGGTGAGTGGAACTGGCGGCTAAAGACCGCCCAGATCGCCCCACTTTGCCTGCAGCAGGCTGAGGGCCGCCAGCGCCGCGGTTTCGGTGCGCAGCACCCGCGGCCCCAACTGCACGCCCAGATATCCGGCGCCCCTGGCCGCATCGAGTTCATCGTCCGCCAGTCCGCCCTCCGGCCCCACCAGCAACTGCACGCCATGCTGCGCCGTTTCGGACAGTCCGCCGACGGTGTCCACGGCCCGTGGATCCAGCAGCAGCTTGAGCCGCGACTGCTCTCGGGCGGCGAGACACTGCGCCAATGTCACCGGCAACGGAATCTCCGGTATCCGCACCCGGCCGCTCTGTTCGCAGGCGCTGACGGCGATCTGCTGCCAGTGCTGTTGCTTGCGCAGCGCGGCTTTCTCGTCCAGGCGCACCAC
Organism: Gammaproteobacteria bacterium; assembly: GCA_028870845.1. Classification (GTDB taxonomy): domain Bacteria; phylum Pseudomonadota; class Gammaproteobacteria; order Natronospirales; family REEB76; genus REEB76. The sequence continues at coordinate 34,391 of JAGWOR010000019.1, forward strand.
GCTGCGTTGCGTCACTACCGGGAGGATGGCCGAAACCCCCAGCTCCACCGACTTCTGCACCGTGTAATCCATGCGTTCGCCGCGGGAGATGCCCTGCACCAGGGTGATGCGCAATGGGGATTCCACCACCGGGCCGTGCATGCGGGAGATTTTTACCAGTGCCTGCCTGCGGTCGGCTTTTTCCAGCAGCGCTTCAAATTCGAAACCGGAGCCGTCGAACAGCACCAGCGGCGCGCCGCTTTTCAGGCGCAGCACCGTAAGCACGTGCCGGCTGCCGGCGGGCGTAAGCCTTGCCTGCTCGCAGTCCTTCAGGGGCTCGGGGTGATACACGCGTGGGATACGCATGGTTCAATTCTCCCGGGTGGCGAGTTCGATGCCTTCCGCGGCCACCTGCGCCATGAGGTCGATTTCCGGCTGGGTGATTACGTAGGGCGGCATGAAATACACCACGTTGCCCACCGGCCGCAGCAGCACTCCGCGTTTCAATGCATGCTGGTAAACCGCGAGCCCACGGCGTTGCTGCCAGGGATAGGCTTCGCGGGCGTGTTTGTCCTTCACCATTTCCATGGCCAGGATCATGCCGTGCTGGCGGATTTCCGCCACGTGCGGATGCTCGGCGAGACCGGCCACGCTTTTGCCCATGTGCGCAGCCAGTACGCGATTATTTTCGATGACCTTGTCTTCCCGGAAAATGTCTAGAGTCGCCAGCGCCGCCCGGCAGGCCAGGGCATTGCCGGTGTAGCTGTGGGAATGCAGAAAGGCCCGCAGCGTGGTGTAGTCGTCGTAGAAGGCCTGATAGATTTCGTCGCGGGTCAGCACCACCGACAAGGGCAGGTAGCCGCCGGTGAGTCCTTTGGACAGCAGCATGAAGTCCGGCGTGATGCCGGCCTGTTCGCAGGCGAACAGTGTGCCGGTGCGGCCGAAGCCCACGGCGATTTCATCGGCAATCAGGTGCACTCCGTAACGCTCGCAGGCTTCGCGCAACAGCTGGAGATACATCGGATGGTACATGCGCATGTTGCCCGCGCATTGCACCAACGGCTCCAGGATGACCGCGCAGGTTTCATCATGATGCTGCTCCAGGGTCTGTTGCATGTGCGCGAACATCCTGCGGGTATGCGCTTCCCAGCTTTCGCCGCTTTCCCGCAGGAAGCAGTCCGGGCCGGAAACCGTGATCACATCCATGAGCAGCGGCGCATAGGTTTGCTTGTACAGTTCCACGTTGCCTACCGCCAGGGCCCCCAGGGTTTCGCCGTGGTAACTGTTGGCGAGGGTGATGAATTTGGTTTTTTTATGCCGGCCTTGATTGCGCCAGTAGTGAAAGCTCATCTTCAGGGCCACTTCCACCGCCGAAGAACCGTTGTCCGCGTAGAAGCAGCGCGTCAGTCCCGGTGGCACCAGTTTCACCAGCCGTTCCGACAGTTCCACCACCGCCGCGTGGCTGAAGCCTGCCAGGATCACGTGTTCCAGCTGCTGCAGCTGGCCGTTGAGAGCGGCATTGATGCGCGGATTGGCATGGCCGAACAGGTTTACCCACCAGGAGCTGATGGCATCCAGGTAGCGCTTGCCCTCGAAATCCTCCAGCCACACGCCCTGGCCGCGGCGGATCGGGATCAGCGGCAGCCACTCGTGGTCCTTCATCTGGGTGCAGGGATGCCAGACCACGGCCGTATCGCGTTTGACGAAATCGCTGTTGGCGCCCATGGGGTGGATTTCCGGTGATCGGTGTGTGTGTGGTATGCGGATTGCGGCATTTTGCGCATTTGCCTCATTCACGGCAACATAGCCGCATGCAAGCACGGTCTGAAAATGCGGCTGGCAAGGTATTCCAGGTGGACCGACCCAGCGGCCTGATCAGCGGAGCCCGTCAGGTGGCTTCGCCCCATTGCGATGCGCGGCCTGCGGGCACTGGAATCGATTTGCTGGTGATCCACGGCATCAGCCTGCCGCCGGGGGAATTCGGCGGCGCCTGGATCGAGCAACTGTTCCTGGGAACGCTGCCAACCGATGCCCATCCGTATTTCGCCACCCTCCGTGGGCTGCGCGTATCCGCGCACCTGCTGATTCGCAGGGACGGGGAATTGCTGCAGTTCGTGCCGTTCCTGAAACGCGCCTGGCACGCGGGCGAGTCCGTGTTTCAGGGCCGCGTCACCTGCAATGATTTTTCCATCGGCATCGAACTGGAAGGCTGCGATGATGTGCCCTATACAGAGGCGCAATATGCCATGCTCACGGCAGTCAGCCGGGCGTTGATGTCGGCGTATACGGGCATCGCCCCGGAGCGTATCGTCGGGCATTCCGACGTGGCCCCCGGGCGCAAAACCGATCCGGGACCGGCCTTCGACTGGGTGCATTTCCGGGCGCGGCTTGCATAACCCATGGCCTCCCGCTTAACTAGGCAACCATGAGCTTTCTGGCGCTAATCATCAGCCTGCTGCTGGACCAGGCACTCCGGCACCTGGAAAACCTGCGCGGACCGCGCTGGTTCGGCGCCTACTACGAAAGCCTGCAGTTTCTCGCCCAAAACCGGAACTTCTGGCGCGCCGGCACCGGCTTGTTGGTGATCGTGCTGGTTCCCACGGTGGCGACCCTGTTCGTGGGCCATTTCCTGGACCACATCTGGGGCGGTTTTGGATTCGTGTATTCCGTGATACTGCTGCTGCTGACGCTGGGGCCGCGGGATCTGCACGCCCAGGTGGACGCCTACATCGAAGCCACGCAAGCCGGCGACCAGCAACGGGCCGCGTCACTCGCAGGTGATTTGCTCGGTGCGACACCGCCCGACGATTCGGCAGCGCGATCCGAAGCCATTACCCATGCGGTGCTCATGCAAGCCAATGACCGCCTGTTCGGGATCTTTTTCTGGTTCGCGATCCTGGGTCCGGCGGGAGCGGTGCTGTACCGCAGTACGGATTTTCTGCGGCGCATGCCCGCCGATGACAATCGCTCGCAGGAATTCAGCGATTTCCTGGACCGCCTGTACGGTCTGTTGGCCTGGGTGCCGGCGCATCTGGCCGCGCTCGGCTATGCACTGGCCGGCGGTTTCGAGGATGCAGTCTCGGCCATGAAAAATTTTTACCTCAACTGCTCCAAGCGTTTTTTCCAGGTGAACAACGACGTGCTGGTGTGCGCAGGGCTGGGAGCGTTGCGAGTCACCGACGAAGAGGCGGGTACCGGGCGTTTGCTTTCGGCACTACTGCTGGTGCGGCGCGCAGTCATCATCTGGTTGGCTGTGTATGCACTTATGACCTTGTTCGGTTGGGTCTGGTGAGCGAATCTGTTGATCGCGGTCCCCCGACGCGAAGCATTGCACTTTATTTAATCGGCCTATGCTTGCTGCTGCCTGCAGCGGCTGCGGCGGCCATCACCGTCACCGGGGCCGACCATCAAAGCATCACGCTCGCTGCACCGGCCCGGCGCATCGTGAGCCTGGCACCGGATCTCACCGAGCTTGTGTATGACGCCGGAGCGGGTGCGGCCCTGGTGGGCGCCAGCAGTTACAGCGATTACCCGCAGGCGGCGAAAAAACTGCTGCGCATCGGCGATGCCTTCCGCTTCGACCTGGAACGCGTGCTTGCGCTGCGGCCCGACCTGGTGCTCGCCTGGCAGAGTGGAACGCCGGTGACCGCCATAGAGCGCATGCGCGCACTCGGTTTACCCGTGCTGGTCATCGGCAGCCAGCAACTGACGGATATCGCCCGCAACCTGGAACTCATCGGCAAAGTCACCGGCCACGAAGCACAGGCCAAGACAGCGGCCCGGGAATTTCTCGCGGGGCTGGCCTCACTGCGCCAGGAATACGCCGGGCGACCGCCGGTGCGGGTGTTCTATGAGATTTCCAGCAGGCCGCTGTACACCGTCGGCGGACGCCAGATCATCAGCCGCATGATTGAGCTGTGCGGCGGGCGCAATATTTTCAGTGAACTGAAAGTGCCGGCTGCCACGGTGAGCATGGGAGCGGTGCTGGCGCGTGATCCCCAGGCCGTGATTACCGGTGGTGATGATCAGGCAGCCGCGAGGTTAAAGGCCTGGCATCGCTGGCCAATGGTGAGCGCAGTCCGCACCCACAGCCTGTTCAGCATATCCAATGATCTGCTGGCGCGCGCCACGCCGCGGATTTTGCAGGGTGGAAAACAGCTATGTGAGGATTTAGAGAAGGCGCGGGAGAGCCGCTTAGCAAATTCCGAATAATCTTCAGACCAAAAGCCATTTTCGTCTGGAAGCAGACGTTGAGTGAGTGTTAGAACCTTAAGCTAATTCTTTTTGCGTTCATGTTCCCACAATACTTCCTGCCCCCCGTTTTGGCGTGCGGTTACGCGCGCCATCACAAAGAGTAAATCCGACAGCCGGTTGAGGTATTTGATGCTCTCGGGATTTTGCGGATGTTGTTTGTGCAGCGTCCAGGCGCGGCGTTCAGCACGCCGGCAGACGGTGCGGGCCAGGTGGCCGAGGGCGGCGGCGCGGCTGCCGCCCGGCAGGATGAATTCCTTCAGGGGCGGCAGGGTTTCATTGAACTTATCGAGTGTATTTTCCAGCCGCTGTACATGTTCCGCCGTGATGGCTTTATAACCCGGCAGGCAGAATTCGCTGCCCAGATCAAAAAGTTCGTGCTGGATGGGTTGCAGCGCGTTGGCTATGTCTTCCGGTAGTTTTTCCGCCAGCAGCAGTCCCAATACGCTATTGAGTTCATCCAGGGTTCCATAGGCTTCCACCCGCGCATCGTCCTTGGGCACGCGCGTGCCATCCCCCAGGCCGGTGCTGCCGTCGTCACCGGTGCGTGTGTAGATTTTGCTCAGCCGGTTACCCATGAATGCCTCATTTGTTACGGCCACTTTCGGGCGTGGTGCAAGACACGCAGTATCTGAATCAGATCGAGTCGCACACGGTACGCAACAATAAAAGGTGTTCCGGATACCACAAGTTCACGTGCGCTGTGCAGTCTTCCGGATCGGCCCAAGGCGGGGTGTTTTTCAAGGTACTCCACTGCCTCCTGAACGCGCCGGGCCATTTCGATGGCCGCCGACGCATTGTCTTGAGAAATGTAATGGTCGGCAGCATCGAGATCCCGAAGAGCACTGGCGGTCCACTTAAGCTCCACGCCGCCCCCAAGTTCTGAGCCTTTTTACCGCGTCTGAATGCGGCATCAACTTGCCAGCATCGGCTTCTGCGATGCCTTCACGGATGGCTTTGACCTGCCATTCCTGCAAAGTCAGGAATTCCTCGATGGCTTGACCGGCCACGTAGGATTTTGAGCGCTCTGTGGCATCCGCCAGCTTTGACAGACGCTTGGCCACGTCTTTGGTGACGCGTACCGAAATCAGGATAGTTTCAGGCATAAATTCACCTCGTATGAAACATCATCATTATAGATGATGAGCGCATCAGTCGCGATGCGACTGGGAAGGGCTGTCAGTGCTGGCAATACGGACAATAGTAGGTGGAACGTTGGCCTGTCACGCGTGCCACGATGGCCGTACCGCAGCGCTCGCAGGCTTTGCCTTCACGGTCATAGACGCGCAGGTGCTGCCTGAAATAGCCGGGTTCGCCGTTAGCGCGGGTGAAATCCCTGAGTGTGGTGCCGCCCGCCTGGATAGCGGCGGTGAGCACCTTGCGGATGGCTTTGGCAAGTGCCTGATGGCGTTGCAGTGATATGCGTCCCGCGGCGCGATGCGGGTGAATACGCGCCACAAACAGCGCTTCACTGGCGTAGATGTTGCCCACGCCCACCACCATGTGGCTGTTCATGATGAAATTCTTGATGGCTACCGTGCGCTTGCGGGATCTGGCAAACAGGTAGTCGCCGTCAAAGTCTTCGCCCAGCGGTTCCGGACCCAGTGCTCTGAGTAACTTATGGCGCTCAGGCGCTGCCGTGGTCCACAGCAAAGTACCGAAACGGCGCGGATCGCGTAGCCGGAGTGCGCGGCCGCTGTCCAGCACCAGGTCCAGGTGATCGTGCTTGTCGGCCCGGTTATCCGCCGGTATCACCCGCAGGCTGCCGGACATGCCCAGGTGCAGCAGCGCAGTGCCTGCGGCGGTGCGCAGCAACAGGTATTTCCCGCGCCGCTCCACGGCGTGGATGCGCTGGCCCGGCAGCGCTTGCATCAGTGAGCGCGGCACCGGCCAGCGCAGACGTTTATCGCGCACCACCACCGCCGATACCGTGTGATTGAGTAAATGCGGTTCGATGCCGCGGCGTGCGGTTTCCACTTCCGGTAATTCGGGCACCTGAAGGTCCTATTATCTCCGGCGGAAACTGCCGGGTCTTATATATAGTTTACCGGCCGGGATGACTGGCAGGTTTGTGTGGGCGAGGTACGGGGCTTTTATTTGTTTTAGGATGCGCAGCTTTGCCGGGTTTCAGTACCAGCAGTGAGCCGCGCTGTCCGCTTTCGAGCTGATATTCCAGCCCCAGATCGGGGCGGGCCAGCACCAGGAAATCCGGATCCTTGAGGATGGCAAATCGCAGCGGCTGTCTGACGCCCGCCAGCTCGACGGCCACCTCTCCCTCAGGCTTGCCTTTGCCGATGGTGTTGGTGCTGATGGCTTGGGCATTTTCCCAATTCCCTATCAGGCTCTGGATGGCGTCGGATGAAATATCCGGGTTTGCAGGCGACAGCTGCCATTTCACACCCTTGAGCGTGAGGCTGGCGTCCGGCAACTGCAGGCCGATGATGTGGGCGTGTTGCGGCAGCAGCCGCTTGCTGGCCCACCACAGGGGAGTGTGGTTCACCCGGAAATACAGCAGGCTGCCGGTGAGATAGATGGTGTTGCCGATTTTCACGTAACGGTGGTTATGGATGGGCTCGGTGCCGCCAAACTCCAACTCGGTGTTGTTCAGCCATAGTTTCGCGCTGGCTGGCTTCAGTCCGTATTGCGCCAGGTTGGGTTGTGCGGCGGAGAAGCTGCCGAGCACCTCTTCTTGGAGACTGTCCAGCAGGGTTTTTACCATCGTCTGGTCGGCCCGCAGCTTGAGGGGAGCACGCATTTCCCAGCCCTCGGGGGTACGCACCAGTTGCGCGGCGGCTGCGCTGCCGCGCTGGATTTTGATTTGCGTGATGTCTGCGGCCTTCAATGTGGTGAGCTTGGCGGCCGGCTTGGGCTTATGGATGCCGGGTTTGAGATATAGGAAGGCGCCCAGGCCGGCGATGACCACCAATAGCACGAGATTCAGCAGCCAGCGGTTTTTCATCACGTCCGCCGCAAGCTCATCAGGACCGGCGCCGCCGTATCCATATCAGCAGGCCGCAGGCTATCAGCAGCAAAGGCAGCACGAACAGGAATCCCAGGCTGATCACCACCTGATCCGGGTGCGTGAGAATCAGGGTCCGGTCCGGCGCGGACACGGGGTTGATGCTGATGAAGTTGTCCTGGTTGGACAGCCAGTTGAGGATGTTGAGCCCCAGCGCCAGATTGCCGCCGTTGTTCAAATAGGCGTTGGAGAGAAAATCCCCATCGCCGGTGACCACCACGCGCTGTTCACGGTGTTTGGCCGCCGCCCCGGCAGTTTTTTTGCCGCCATTGGCGGCGGGTTTTATTTCGCGCGTCAGGCTCACGCCGATGGTCAGCGGCCCGGGCTTGTCCCCCTGTTTCGGGTTATAGCGGATACTGCCCTGCAGTTTGCCGGTGGCCAGCCAGCTGTGTGGTAGGGTCTTGAGGAAATCCTGGCTTTGCCAGCCGCTGGATGCATCCGTTTCGATGCCGGTGGCGCCTGCGAATAGGGTGGAAATGCTGAAATCGCGGGTGATGGCGTAGTCGGGTTGATATTTGGGTACCACGATGACGGTGGGATTGGTGATGCCGAACAGCTGCGAATCCGGGTCCACGATGGTGCCGTGATCGAAGCTGACACCCAATGCCTGCGCCAGGGGCTGCAGTCCATACAGCGGTCCCGGCTCTCCGAGCCACAACAGATTCCCGCCCTGCTTGACGTATTTGACGATGATGTTGACCGCACCCGGCAACAGATTGGCCTGCGGCCCGGCGATCACCAGCACCGCGGTATTTTCCGGAATGGTCTGGTTGGCCGCCAGATTCAGGGTTTCGATCTTGAAACCCTTGTCCTGGAGTTGCTTGCCGAAGTCGCCCAGGTCGAAATTGTGCTGGCCCAGCGGATCGCGTTCCCCATCGCCGGACAGGAACACGACATAGCGTCCAGCGGCGCGCGCCACGCTTTCAATGGCATTGGTGACGTTCAGCTCGTTGACCTGCATCACATGCTGGCTGCGGCCCTGGTAGCTGATCACCAGTTCGCCTTCGGAGCTGATGCCCTGCTGGCGTGTGATCTCCGGATTGGTGTTGGGGTTGACGAAATGCAGGCGAGTGTCGGGTTTCACCTGCTGGTATTTGTCCACAAAGCGGCGGATGGCATCCCGCAAGGGCTGGTTGTCGCCCACGTATGCAGTGATGTTGAGCGGTGCCTTGAGGGTTCTTAAAAGTTTCACGCTCGCCTGGGTAAGCGAGTTGCGGTGACCGTAGGTCCAATCGTCCCGGTAAACGTATTGCGTGCTCAGCCAGGCCACCAGCCCGATGACGGCCAGGAACAGGATGACGAAACTCCAGCTCTGGAGGTGGATGAGCAGACGTGATTTACGGGTGACGCGCATGGCGGTTCAGTGCTGCAGCCGGTAGGTGTCCAGCCGGCGGATGCTGAGTACCAGGAACGTGAGGATGAACAGCAAGTAATAGGCCACGTCCGTGGTATTGAAGCTGCCGCGCAACAGCGAGCCATAATGATCCAGCAGCGACAGGTAATGGAAAACCGGGCTGTAATCTCCACTGCCGCTGCCGGCCCAGCTGATGATCCACAACATCAATAACAGCCCGAAACTGCTGATGGCCGCCACCACCGGCTGCCTGGTTAAGGTGGAGATGAACAGGCCCGCGGCAGAGAATGCGCCCAGCAGCAGCCCGAGCCCCAAAACCCCGGAAAACAGCTTGCCGTAGTCCAGGTGCGTGCCCAGCGCCAGCGATAACGGCATGAGGGTAATGAGGCCGAGCATGATGAGCAGGAACATCAGCAGACCCAGATACTTTCCCAGCACGATTTCCGTCATGCTCACCGGTGCCGACAGCAGCAGGCTTAGGGTGCCGCTGCGGCGTTCCCCCGAGATCAGCCCCATGCTGAGCAGCGGTACCACCATGAGCATCACCACGCTGGCGGTGCTGAACACCGCCCCGGCCACCGCGTCGGTGACGCCGGGGGCGTTGGGCATGCCGGCCAGACTGGGGGAGATTTTCAGGAAGTTGTCCACTTGCACCAGAAACACCCAGGCGTTGATGAACAGGATGACCGCCAAGACGCACCAGGCCAGCGGCGACAGGAACAGGTTTTTGAATTCACGCCAGGCGATGCTGAAGGTCATCATGCGGCACGCTCCTGGACGGGAGCCGCGCCTGCGGATTCGTCGGCAGTGGTCAAATCCACGAAAATCTGTTCCAGGGACTGTTGCTCCGGGGTGAGCTCCAAAAGCCCCCAGCCGTGCTTCACCACTGCCGCGGCCACGGCTTCAGCAGGATTGGCATCTGCCTTGAAATGCAAGCGCACTGAACAGTCAGTGAGCTTTTCAACTTCTGTCACACCGGGCAATTTTCCCAGAAGCGCCGCATCGGGCGCTTGCCTGCAGGTGAGCACCAGGCTGGTGGAGCGCAGACGCAGTTTCAGGCCGGCGAGGGAATCGTTGAACACCAGATGACCCTTATGGATGATTTGCACCCGGCTGCAGACCGTTTGCACTTCAGGGAGGATGTGGGTGGAAAGAATCACGCCGTGTTCCTTGCCGAGTTCCACGATCAGGTTACGGATTTCGCGTATCTGGATGGGATCCAGTCCCACGGTGGGTTCGTCGAGGATCACCACCGCGGGGGAGTGGATGATGGCCTGGGCGATGCCCACCCGCTGCCGGTAACCTTTGGACAGATTGTTGATGAGCCTGCGGCCCATGTGCTTGAGACCGCAGCGCTGTTTGGCAAGCTCGAGGGCGGCCAGCCGCTTGTTTCGCGGGATCCGGTTCAGGCAGGCGCAGTACAACAGGTACTCATCCACCGTCAGGTCGGTGTACAGCGGCGGCTGTTCCGGAAGGTAGCCGATGCAGGCCTTGGCGCGCCTCGGCTGGTCCAGCAGATCGATGCCATTGATCAGGATGCGGCCGGCGCTGGGCGCCAGGTTGCCTGATAATATCTGCATGGTGGTGGTCTTGCCGGCGCCGTTTGGACCCAGGAAACCCAAAATTTCGCCTTTATTGAGCTGGAAATTCAGGTTCTGCACCGCGCAGTGGTCGTCGTAGTATCGATACAGATTCTCGACTTCCACAAGGAGGTTTTCGGTAGACATACTGCTGGTCATAATTCCGGTCTGGAAGTGTCGATACCAAATGATTCTATGTCTGAACGGCAGCACGTCAACGGGACAGTGCCGTCGCGACGACAGTCTATAGTCGTCATGACTTCTGAAAAGTTCCGAATCAGGCCGAAGTTTTACGGTCCAGGAGCCGAATTGCAAGCCGGCGGTTCGCCCGGAAATTGTACTAGGAGCATTATGGTTAAATCATGCTAATATCCAAATTCCTCATTCTATGAACATATCGAGGCACTGGCATTGATTTTGATCCACGGCTTGTTGGGATTACCGGTCTGGGCCCTGTTTATCGTGGCCCCGGTTTTTATTCATCTCACTATCGTTGCCGTCACACTGTTTCTGCATCGTGATCAGACCCACCGGGGCCTGGTATTGCATGCTTCGGTCCGGCATTTTTTCCGTTTCTGGTTGTGGCTGACCACCGGCATGGTTACCCGTGAGTGGGTGGCGGTGCATCGCAAGCATCATGCGAACTGCGAGACGGATGATGACCCGCACAGTCCGCAGGTTCGGGGCCTGCTCAAAGTACTGTTGGAAGGTGCGGAACTGTACCGCGCGGAAGCAAAACACAAGGAAACAGTTGATAAATACGGCCGCGGTACAGTGGACGACTGGATCGAACGCCATTTGTACAGCCGGCATCCGATTTACGGCGTCAGCCTGATGCTCATTCTGGATGTCTTGCTGCTGGGGCTGCCGGGCATCACCGTGTGGGCGGTGCAGATGCTGGCCATACCCGTGCTGGCAGCAGGCGTGGTCAACGGCATGGGGCACTATTCCGGTTACCGGAATTTCGAGTGCAAGGATGCCGCCACCAACCTGATGCCATGGGGGTTGATTGTCGGCGGCGAGGAACTGCACAACAACCATCACGCATTTCCAAGTTCCGCGCGTTTTTCCCAACGTCCCTGGGAAGTCGACCTGGGCTGGTGGTACATACGCGTGCTGGAATTCCTGCACCTGGCCACCGTTTTGAGAGTGGCTCCCAAGCCGGTGATCTCGGGCAATTCTGAGCAGGTGGATTTGAACACTGTGCAGGCCGTGATTGTTAATCGCATGCACGTGCTGCGTGACTATTGCCGTGAGGTTATCTGGCCGATGCTGGCCTCGGAGAAGCACGCCGCAGGCGCTACCGCCGGCAAGCTGTTTGCCAAGGCGCGCCGCTTGTTGACCCGCGATACGTCGTTGCTGGACTCACGCAGCCTTTCGCGCCTGCAGGAAACCCTGGCACACAGCCAGAAATTGCAGACAGTTTATGAATTCAGGCAGCGTTTGCAGGCGCTTTGGGAGAACCGCACGATTTCCAATGAACGCCTGTTGCAGCAGTTCAAGGACTGGTGCGCCCAGGCCGAGGCAACCGGTATCGCCGCGTTGCGCGATTTTGCCCGGCAGCTCAAGGGCTATACGCTACAAGCAGCCTGATATCAACCGCCATAAACACAAAACCCGCCGTGCGGCGGGTTTTGTGTTTATGGCTTTCGCCGGATGGCGGCACGCTTGCCTATTTGATCTTTGCTTCCTTATAGGCCACGTGCTTGCGCACCACCGGATCAAACTTCTGGATCTCCATCTTATCCGGGTGCAGGCGCCGGTTTTTGGTGGTGGTGTAGTAGTGGCCGGTGTCGGCGCTGGAAACCAGTTTGATTTTTTCGCGCATGGTTCAATCCTCAGAGTTTCTCGCCACGGGCCCGCAGATCTGCGACCACCTGTTCAATGCCGAGTTTATCAATCGTGCGCATGCCCTTGGTTGAAACGCGCAGCGTAACAAAGCGCTTTTCACCCTCCAGCCAGAAGCGGTGGGTGTGAAGGTTGGGTAGAAAGCGCCGGCGTTTCTTGTTATTGGCGTGCGAGACGGTGTTTCCGGTAACCGGACCTTTGCCTGTGACCTGACAGACTCTCGACATGCTGCAATCCTCTTGAAACCCGTGTACCGGAGCAAAGGGGCGGTATTTTAGCAGCCACGCACTGTTTGGCAAGCCGCAGACCTACAGCAAGCCGCGTTCCGCGAAGGACACGGCCTCACCGTCGCCCACCACGAAATGATCCAGTACCCGGATGTCCACCAGCGCCAGGGCTTCTTTCAGGCGCCGGGTCAGGCGCCGGTCGGCGTCGCTGGGTTCGGCCACTCCACTGGGATGGTTATGGGCAAAAATCAGGGCCGCGGCGTTGTGGGCTATGGCCTGCCGCACCACCTCCCGGGGATGGACACTAGCCCCGTCCAGGGTGCCGTAAAACAATTCTTCGAAGGCAATCACCCTGTGGCGGTTGTCCAGGTACAGGCAGCAGAATACTTCACGCGGCCGATCCCGTAAGCGGGTGATGATGTAGCTGCGGGATGACTGCGGGTCCTGCAATGGATTGCCGCGCTGCAGGCTTTCACCCAGGTGGCGCAGGCTCAATTCCAGGACCGCCTGCAGCAGGGCGTATTTCGCCGGACCCAGCCCGGCTGCGGCGCACAAGCGCTCGCGGCCGGCGCCCAGCAGACCCCTCAGCCCTTTGAATTCGGTGAGCAATTCCCTGGCCAGGTCCACGGCAGTTTTGCCGGGAACGCCGCTATTCAGGAAAATCGCCAGCAGCTCAGCGTCCGATAGGGCCTGCGGCCCCCGTGCCAGGAGCTTTTCGCGGGGCCGTTCATCCATGGGCCAGTGCTTGATCGCCATCCGTAGCGCCTTATTCAGGTATCCTGGTAGGCTTGAGTGTGCCCAAAGGCGGGCGCCAGGTAAATGCTTGATTGAGTCCATACCTTTCTGAGTATGGCAACCAGGTTGTTTGCCGGTTATGGCATGACCTTGCCACTGATTGCTTTTTGGGGATACGCCCAAGCTTGCAAATAGCCTAAAATAGCAAGTAATTCCGTTGACCTGCCATTTGCGGCCTGTATAATGGTCGGTCTGCCCGGGATAATCTCCCGGGCCCGTTCTTTAACAGCATAATCAAGTAACTTGTGTGGGCGCTCGCGTCAAGGTTTGAGACCCAAACCTTAAAGATGAAGAGTGGCCCAAAATTGAGAACAGTAGTTCAAAAGTTTCGGGTTCATCTCGATGATTGCTAGTTTTTTGCTAGCTTTAATTGAAGAGTTTGATCCTGGCTCAGATTGAACGCTGGCGGCATGCCTAACACATGCAAGTCGAACGGCAGCATGACGTGTAGCAATACATGTTGATGGCGAGTGGCGGACGGGTGAGTAATGCATAGGAATCTGCCCAGTAGCGGGGGACAACCCGGAGAAATCCGGGCTAATACCGCATACGCCCTACGGGGGAAAGCGGGGGACCGAAAGGCCTCGCACTATTGGATGAGCCTATGTCGGAT
>JAGWOR010000078.1 GCA_028870845.1 Gammaproteobacteria bacterium
GGTGCACCAGATAGGCGGAGGTAATTAATCGCGCCGGCGGAGGTTTACCGCAATGAATAATGCAACACAAAGGTTGACCATCGATGCCTGCTCAGCGTAAGGACAAGTTACTGGGGAACGAGCCGACAAATCAGCGGCACTGCAGCTTCGCGGCTGCTTGTGCCGCTGTGCTGTTGTTCGCCTGTCTCCCACTCCGGGCCGCCGATGCCCCCACTGCCGCCACCCAGGCAGCGCCGATCCCATACACGCCGCGCGGCGCTGACACCTGCCTGCGCTGCCACGACGATCCCCAGACCCAGGCGATCTTCAAAACCCCGCATGGGACCAGCGCCGATCCGCGCACGCCGTTCGCGCATCTGCAGTGCGAAACCTGCCATGGCCCGGGCGGAAAACACGCTGCCCACCTGCATCCGGGTGAACCCCGTATTCCCATCCCGCGCTTCGGCAAGCATTCGCCGGCAACCGTGGCTGAGGACAACGCGGTGTGCCTGAGCTGCCACCAGGACAGTCACCGGGTCGGCTGGCAGGGCAGCATCCACCAGCGCCAGGGGCTGGCCTGCGTCAGCTGCCACACCATCCATGTGGCCAAAGACCCGGTATTGGTGAAGGCCGATCAGCCGGCGGTGTGCTACACCTGCCATGAGAATGTGCGTGCGGACTTCGCCAAGTATTCCGCCCATCCGGTGCGCGACGGCAACCTGGATTGCACGTCCTGCCATGCGCCTCACGATAGCCTGAATCCCAAGTTGCTGATCGCCAGCACCGTCAACGATACCTGTTATACATGCCACGCGGAAAAACGCGGCCCGTATCTGTGGGAACACCCGCCGGTTTCCGAAAACTGCGATCTGTGCCACACGCCCCACGGCTCCGTGAATCCGGCGTTGCTGGTGAGCCGTCCGCCACTGCTGTGCCAGTCGTGCCATTCCCAGGCCGGCCATCCGAGCCTCGCCTTCAATGCCATGGGCTTGCCCAGTGGACAGCCCAACGCCTTCCTGTTGGCGGGCAGTTGCCTGAACTGCCACGCGCAGGTGCACGGCTCCAATGATCCATCCGGCGCCGCGCTCAACCGCTGACGCCACAGGGAACTGCCATGAGCAAAACGCAAGGAAACATAAATAAGAAGGAATTGAGGCGCGTACATCTTTCCACGCTACTGGCATTTGCCTGCGGCATGGCAATGGCGGGCGCGGTCTACGCGGATGCCACCACCACGGCTTCTTCTGCGGACACTTCCAATTGGAAATGCCGCTTGTGCACCTACGCCTACGGCTGGACCGGGGATCTGGACTTTGGCCTGGGCAATGTATCCACAAACAGCTACAAGTTCGGTGAGTATAACGGCCTGGAGAAATCCGGTTTGTATCTGATTGGCGGCGGCAACGCCATATATCGCAACAAGGATGGCAAGTATTTCGACGTGAACGCCACCAACCTGGGGCTGTCCTCGCGGGACATCCTGCTGCAAGGTGGCCAGCAGGGGTTCTACGAATTCAGTGCCGAATACCAGGAGATACCGCAGTTCATAGCTGACAGCGGGCGCACGCCGTTCCTGGGGATCGGCTCGGACACCTTGACTCTGCCCTCTTACTGGGTCAGCGGCGGCTCCACGGGCCAGATGAGCAAGCTGAATTCCAGCCTGCGGAACGTGGATATCCAGAACACCCGCCGCATCGCCAGCTTCGGAGCCAAGTTCATTCCTCCCGAAAGCCATTGGCATTTTTCCGCGAACTTCC
>JAGWOR010000059.1 GCA_028870845.1 Gammaproteobacteria bacterium
GGCAAAGGGTTACTCGGCATGCGCTGCTTTATCCACCTGTAACTTGAAGCGTAAAGGAGAAGCCTATGCCCGGCGATGCCTGCCAACACATCAACAGCCTCACCACCTACAAGCATGCCAAGCGCCATGAATGCGCGGAATGCATCAAGACCGGGGGCCGCTGGGTGCATCTACGCACTTGTCAGGAGTGCGGCATTACCTTGTGCTGTGACGATTCACCCAACCGCCATGCCCGCAAGCACGCCACAGCCAGTGGTCATCCTGTGATCAGTTCAGCGGAACCCGGAGAGCGCTGGCTGTACTGTTATCCGGATGATGCTTTTGCCGAATATTGAGCTGGCACCAAAAATAGCGCGGGCACTAACATATGCAATACAAAATCGAGGACCTGCAAGTCAGCAACAACCCATCGAACGGCAGGTTCGAGATAACTCTCGGCGATGAAACAGCTTTTCTCAGCTACCAAAATCGGCCGGGGCGCATCATCTACATTCATGCCCAAGTGCCACCTGCCTATCGGCACCTGGGCATAGCCGGCCTGCTGACGAGTACCGCGCTGGACTATGCTCGGTCCGAGGGCTTGAAGGTAGTGCCGCGCTGTCCGTACGTGGCCAACTACATTCGCCTGCATCCTGAATATCAGGATTTGGAGGCGACATAATCATAAATAATAAGGGAGCGACCGCGGGTATCTGCATTAACAGCAAACGCTTGATTGCCGCTCTATACGTGGTTCCCCGATCCTTGTTGCTGCCTGGCAGGAAAACGCGGACTATTTAGTCTGGCGACTGAACAAGGTTGTTCAACATGCGCGTCCGCCACTAACCCCATGCGTCAATTAATCCGGTTTTCGAGCGCGCCCCATCAGACCCGTTGGTTTGACAGCCTGCTGACGCCGGTGATCACGCTTTCCAATCTGATGATGGCAGCCTGGCTGTATCCGGTGTGGGGCACGACCCGGACCCGGTGGGGCTCTGACAAGGCGGAGCTGATCCGGCTGTTTCGTGAACGCACCCGGCCGATCATCTGTCTCGCCTGGCACGCAAGTGAACTGCTTGCGGTGTGCGCCTTCCGGCGGTTCCCGCGCGACGTCATGCCTATGGTCATCGGTCACGATGGCTTTTCGTCGCTCGCCGTGCAGCAAACCGCCGCTAATTATGGCTATCCGTTATGGGTGTACCGGCGGCGTTCACCGGTAACGGCCAAGACCCAGATCATCGAGCTCTTGAAAAGCGAACGGCCGGTGGTGGGCCTGTATCCCGATGCCGGCGGACCGGACGGACAGATCCGGCCCGGCATGCTGGAAACCGCCCGCGCCGCCGGGGCGCTGCTGGTGCCCATGGCCTGGCATGCACGACCCGTGCTGGTAGTGGGCTGGCGGCGCCGTTTCTACCTGCCGCTGCCCTATTCCCGCATCACCTTCTACTATGGCCGGCCGCTGGATGGCGCCACCGCCACTGCCGATGAGTGCCGGCAGGCGCTGGATAATCTGCAACAGCATGCGCGTGAAGCCGGCTGATCGGATCACCGCCGCAGCGCTGCCCAGGCCTAGAATACCCATAAGCACCGAATAAGGATTGGGGGTGGTCATGAAAACCGTACGCTTCGGGTTGGTGATAATCGCGGCAATCTTGATGTGTTCAACAGCGATTACTGCTGGCGCTGGCGGCACCCACACTGACGCTCTCTCCCACGCGCAATTCACCAACCCGGTAAATCTTTTCCGGGGTGCGGCCCTCAGTTTAAAAAATACAGACCTTTATGCTGCGGGAATTCAATATTTCGCCGGCGAAATCCGTGCCCGCACAGACGTGGCCTGCTATCCGCCTGCGGGCAGCGGCGGCGACAGCCCGTTAGCACTGTTAGGCGCAATGAATGATGAACTCAGTCAGGCAGTCATGCCTGAAATGACCAAAAATCCCGTGCTGTTTGCCCGTGTTACCGCCAGATTGGATCACTGGAATCCCGCGGTGGCTTCAAACTACAGCCCCGGCTGGCAATACCGCTCGGCGTGCAGCGATTATTCAAAAATCGCGCAGTCCTACAAACGCAAGATAATGACCAGTGTTGATAATCTATCCATGCTGCTGCAGATCCCGGCCTACAAGGCCGCATTTGACATTGCCCAGGCCTATAACCTGGCATCGCCAGAGGAACGGAAAAAGCCGGAACGAATCAAGGCCGCGCATAAGGCACAAGCCATGATCATCAAAATCGAAAAACAGAAAGGTGTGTACGCGCTGACCTCAATGATTCACCATTAACCAGTGAAAATGGGGGCGCGCCCTTTTCCGGCTCACTGCCGCGGCAACTTGTCTGGCGCCAGGACGGCGGGGAATTAAAAAAAGCGTCCGATCAACCAGGGCCCGGCGCTGAACAGCAGCCCGATCACCACCACCAGCAGCGCGCTGCTGACCACGAAGGTGTACAGGGTCAGCACAGCGCCGCACAGCAGGTAGGCGATTTTGCCCTGCTTCTTGCCGTAGATGAAATAGCCCACCCCCAGCGAGCCGAACAGGATGCCGCCGATGAGGTTGGGCCCGCTCATCTGCTGGTGGAGATAGGCCGCCGCCCCCGGGTCCGCAGCCAGCGCCCAGCGGCTGCAGCCCATGAGCAGCAGCGCCACCGCTTCAGGCCAGGGCCTGAAGCCTTTCACGCTGCGAACAAAAGCCTTCCCCATAGCAACCTCAGACCCGGGTGGCCAATACTTGGTTCCCAACCCATCCCTGTGATCCGGCTCGATGTATCGTACGCCTGCGGGCCGAAGATATAAATTAGAAAAGATTCAGAACATTTCCGCCCGCGGCCTGCTTACATAGTCATTAAGATATTTGTGCGTCTGGGGAGTCGCGGAGCGCCCGATGAACGGACCTACCAGCGGAGGACAGGAGCATGCGCATCGCAAGCCTGGGTCATGCAGTGTTCGCGGCCAGCCTCGTGGCCTTGGGGATTGCGGTTCTGGTCCAGGGCAGTTCCGCCCCCGCCTGGCTGGGCATTCCCATGTACCTGCCGGCGCGCGAGCTGCTGGCCTATCTGTGTGCCGTCATCACCCTGGCCTGCGGCATCGGCCTGTGGTGGCGGCGCGCGGCCCTCGTGGCCGCCCGCGTGCTGCTGGTGTATTGCGTGCTCAGCCTGCTGCTGTTCAGCTTGCCCCGGGCCTTGCCCGCGCCCGCTCAATTAGGCGCCTGGTATCCCTGTGCCGAGACCGCAGTGATGCTGGCGGCCGCCTGGGTGCTGTATGTCTGGTTCGCGGCGGATTGGGACCGGCAACGGCTGGGTTTTGTCGCCGGCGCCAAAGGCATGCGCATGGCGCGAGTGCTGTACGGCCTGGCGCTGATGTTCTTCGGCAGCAGCCATTTTGTGTATGTGAACTTGACCACGCCGCTGGTGCCGGGCTGGCTGCCGGCGCACCTGTTTTGGGCGTATTTCTTCGGCTGCACCTATATCGCTGCCGGCGCGGCGCTGATTATCGGCGTGTTCGCCCGGCTGGCGGCCGCGCTGGTGACGCTGCAGATGGGCATGTTCGCGCTGCTGGTGTGGGTGCCGATGCTGGCGGCGGGCCACCTGCATTCCGTCACCGGTTCCAGCTGGAGGGAGTTGGTGGTTACCTGGACATTGATGGCCTGCGGCTGGGTGCTGGCGGATTCCTACCATGACATTCCCTGGCTGGCGCTGAAGCAGCGCTAGCTCCGCCAAGCGCCACATATATATCGACAACCGCGTACCTGGCCCGCTTTCAGAGGAATTGCATCAGCATGAATCACCTGAACCCACTGCATTCAAATTTTGCGCGCCTGAAAATGATTTCCCGGTTGCTGCTGCCGGTGTTCCTGGCCTGTATAGGCTGGCAATCAGCGGCACTGGCGGGCCAGGCGCGCTATCCGGCCATGGCGCCTCTCAGTCAATATTTGATGCCCGAGAACGCGGAAGTCGCCCTGGCCCGCAGCGCGGCCCCGGCATCGATTTCGGAGCATGCCGAGGTGCTGGTGCTGGGCAAGCACGGCTACCGCGTGGCCGCCAAAGGCGGCAACGGCTTCGTGTGCCTGGTGGTCAGGTCCTGGGACAACAATTTCGACAATGCCGGGTTCTGGAACCCGAAGATGCGCGCCCCCTTTTGCGACAATGGGGCGGCCGCGCGTTCCGTGCTCCCCAGGTATCTGGCGCGCACCCAATGGGCGCTGGCCGGCGTGTCCAGAACCGGGATGCAGAAACGGGAAATCGCCGAGCTGTCAGCCGGGAAACTCATGGCGCCGGCACCCGGCTCCATCTGCTACATGATGTCCAGGCATCAGTATCTGAACGATCGGGGGAAATCCTGGCGGCCGCATGTGATGTTCTACCTGCCGGACACCCAGGGCTCGTCCTGGGGCGCCGACCTGCCGGGCTCGCCGGTATTCATGGGCCATCAATATGCCGACCAGCTCTCGGTTTTCATGCTGCTGGTGCCGGTCTGGTCCGACGGCACGCTGGCGCCCGGCTTCAAGTAAGCGCAGGCCGCTGTCGGCGACTCAGCCGAGATTCGGTTTTTAATCCATGTTCACCCTGAGCTTGTCGAAGCGCGGCCAAATAATTTCCTGAATACACAAGTCTCAACTTGATTTTTCAAGCTTGACTGTGGGGAAAATGAGAGCATGACACTTTGCTGTCTGCGGCTGCGGCCACTAGTTGAGGTAAGCCATGCTCAAATCCATAAGCCACCTGGCCCTGACCGTAAAGGAACCGGCCAGGACGGCGGCGCTGTTCAAGGATCTGCCGGGCGCGCGGGTGCTGGCGGCCACAGAGGTGCAACGCAAACGTAGCGGCGACCATATCGCCTTGTACTTCTTCGACTATGATGACCACGTGTTCGAATTGGATACCCAGGAGCTTGAAAAGCAACTGGCGGTATAAAAAACGATAGTGCCCTATATATAAGGGGAACAGCATGGCCAGACTCGCTGCCTGGAAGTATTTTGTCGCAGCCTCCACCGGCAAGCGCGAACCGCTGCGCTCCGCAACCAAAATACAGGAGCTTGTCATGACTTCACGGCGTAGAGGCGCGGCTAGACAAATGATTGGACGCGGCGTGGCCGCCACCGCCTTGTGCATCGCAGCCGCGGCACAGGCCCAGGTGAACCCGCAGCTGCTGCTGGGCCTGCAGTGGCGCAACATCGGCCCGTTCATTGCCGGCAAGGTGGATTCGGTGGCGGGCGTGAACGGCCAACCGGCCATTGCTTATATGGGTACGGACAATGGCGGCGTCTGGAAGACCGTGAACGCCGGCGTCACCTGGACTCCGGTCACCGATGCGGTGCACGCCATCCGCGGGATCACGGCGTTGGCAGTGGCACAGTCACAGCCGTCGATCATCTATGCCGGCACCGGCAGCATCTTCGCCTCCCAGTACAGCAGCGGCATCTGGAAATCGAGCGACGCCGGGGTGCACTGGCGAAGCGCGGGGCTGAAAAATGCCGGCGCCATCAGCTGGCTGCTGGTGGATCCCCACAATCCCAATCTGGTGCTGGCGGCCACCCGCGGTGTGGATCACCAACAGGGCGGGGCCCGCGGCGTATTCCGCAGCACCGACGGCGGGCGCAGCTGGCGGCTGGTGCTGGACGCCGGGCCCAAATCCGGCGCCACCAACCTCTCCTGGGCCGGCGACCATCCGCGGGTGGTTTTTGCCAGCGTCATGCAGACTTTTCACTCTCCAGGAACCTCTGGGTACTCGCTCTTCAAGCACCCGGGTCCGACCAACCTGTATAAATCCACCGACCAGGGCCTCACCTGGACGAAGCTCCAGGGCCACGGCCTGCCAACAATGGCCGGACCCACCGCGGTGGCGGACGGCACCCATTCCCAACGCGTCTACCTGTTGAACCACCAGGGGCTGTACCGCTCGGACGACGGCGGAGCGCATTGGTCACTGGCCACCAAGACCATCTATACCTCCAGCAAGCAGGTGCTGGTGGATCCGGCCGATGCGGACGTGGTGTACACCATGGGAACCTGTGTGTACCGCTCCACCGATGGCGGTCACACCCTGGTGGCTTTCAAAGGCGCGCCCGGGGGCGATGACCCGAACCAGTGGTGGATCGATCCGGCCAATCCGCAGCATATTGTCTACGGCGGCGATCAGGGCGCCTCCATCAGTCTCGACGGCGGCCAAACCTGGAGCCTGTGGTACAACCAGGCCACGGCGGAGATTTATAAAATCACCACCGACGAGCGCTTTCCCTACTGGGTATACGCCAGCAAGCAGGACAGCGGCGCGGTGGCGGTGGCCAGCCGCGGCCTGTTGGGCGAGATCACCGACCTGGATTGGTTTCCGTTGCCGGGCTGGGAAACCGGATTCATCGCCATTGATCCCGCCAATCCAGATTTTCTGTTCATGAACGGCAACCTGGGTTTCCTGCAAAAGCTGGATCGCAAAACCTGGGGCGCGCAAACCGTTGATCCCGGCATCGGCGCCATCAGTGCGGTGAGCGATACCGATTTCCGGCGCGCGGTCTCGCCGCCCATCGTGTTTTCGCCGCAGCATCCGCACACCCTGTATTACGCCACCCAGGACGTCTGGCAGACCGGGGATGGCGGTAACCACTGGCGCAAAATCAGCCCGGACCTCACCGCCCACCCCGGCAAGCCGCCGTTGCCGCCGCCGCAAGGCGTGCATCACGGCGACGCCCTGGAATCGCTGTCGCCCTCGACCCTCAAGGCCGGGGTGATCTGGACCGGCAGCAACAATGGCGTGATCTACCTGACCCGGGACGGCGGGCAACACTGGCAGGACGTGACTCCGCCGCAGCTGTCCATCCACAGCGTGGTCAACATTCAGGCCTCCGAGTTCAATCCGGCGGAAGCCTATGCGGCGGTGGAGGACCAGGCCGGCGGGGATTACGCGCCGCACATCTATCGCACCCGCGACTATGGCAGAACCTGGCAAAGCATTATTGCCGGCCTGCCCACGCACCAGGCCACCGGCGGTTGCGTGCGGGTGGTGCGCGAAGACCCCCACAAACAAGGCCTGCTGTTCGCCGGCACCGAATCCTCGGTGTACGTGTCCTTCGACGACGGCGATCACTGGCAATCCCTGCGGCTCAACCTGCCCACCACCTCGTTTTATGACCTGCAGATCCACCAGGGCGATCTGATCGCCGCCAGCTACGGCCGCGCCATCTGGATTCTGGACGACATCTCGCCGCTGGAGCAGCTGCATGCGGACACCGCGGAGCAGGCGGTGCATTTGTTCCGCCCGCGGGCGGCGATCCTGGCGCCTGCGAACGTCAACCAGGACACGCCCTTCCCGCCCGAGGTTCCGCACGCCAGCAATCCGCCGCAAGGCGCGGTCATTGATTACTGGCTGAAGCAGCCGGCACGCACGCTGGTGCTGCAGATTCTCGATGCCACGGGCCGGGTGGTGCGCAGCTATTCCAACGCCCCGATCCCCAAGCGCGACCAGCCGCCACCGCCGGCGCCGGGTTTCTGGATCAGGCCGCGGCGGCCCTTGCCGGCGGCAGCCGGGGGCCACCGGGTGACCTGGAACATGCGTTACCCGACGCCGCCGGCGCTGTTCTTCGACCAGTCCATGGGGGCCGTGCCGCAGGACACGCCTTTCATACCGCAAGGCCCGCTGGCGCTGCCCGGCAAGTACACGCTGAAGCTGACTGTCGATGGATCCTCGACTACGCAAGCATTGACGCTCAAGCCGGATCCGCGGCTCAGCGACTCGCCGACCGTCATGCACGCCATGCGCAGGCAGTTGGCGCTGTCGCAGCAGATCATCGCGGTGATGGCGGCCAGCAAGCAGGCCTATGAACAGGGCAAGGCCCTGGACGCCGTGCTGACATGGTTGATTAAAAATTCAATGGACAAGTCGGCCGGGCAGCTGCAGGAACAGCTCGCCAGGCTCACCGGCACTTTTCACGATGCTTCCATCGGCCTGTCCGGCGGGCCCTACGCCGTGCCGCCGGTCAAGGGCGCCACCAGCTTCAGCCGCATCAACGGCCAGGCCTCGGCATTACTGGAAGCGGTCACCGCCAGCAGTGAAAACATTCCGGTGGCTTCCCTGTACCGTAGTTACCGGCAGCTGTGCGGGGATTTCAACACCAGTGCCGCGGCCTGGCGTGCATTGCAGCCGAATTTCAAGAAATTGAATGGCCGGCTCAAGCAAACCGGCGCGCACCGGCAGTTCAGGTTGGAGAGCATTTCCCCGCTGACATGTGAGCCGCAGCCGCCGTTACAGACAAACCCGGCAGGCCACTCGCAACTTTAATTCACACCGGCTGCAGCCGAGAGCCGCCAGGCGGGATTGTGGATGCCGGCGGCACCAGCCTGATAATGGACTTGTATGGGCCCGCAGATATTTAAAGCGATGACCTGGCCACCATAGTTCACTACAAGCAGGGAGAGGATATGAAATCATTAATCTTTGTCGGGCGCTTTGCTCCTTTGCGCCCTGCTCTCCGGATGCTGGGGCGGGAACGACCAGTCGCTCGAACAAGTGACTCAGACTGACAACCCCCAGGTAGCGCTTTATACCGTCAACATGCCCTCTGCCGGCAGCGTGACCATCGATTACGGCAAGACCACCAATTACGGCATGAAGACCTGGACTCAGTCCACCTCCACCGGCGGCCCGGTCAACATCTTCGTGGCCGGCATGCTGGCCAACACCACCTATCACATGCGCGCCAGCGTGGAATTCGATAATGGCAACACGGTGAATGACGTGGACCAAAGCTTTACCACCGGACCGCTGCCGTCATACGCGCAACCGCTGGTTTTTCAGGCCACCACCGCAGCCGGGATGACGCCGCAGCCCGGGCTGAAATTGCTGGATTCCACGGCATACGGACTGATCATAACCGACCTCTCCGGCAACATTTTGTGGACCTACCACGCACCCAACGTCATCCAAGGCGTCAAAATGCTCCCCAACGGGGATTTCCTCATGGTCATCGGCGCCAACTCCAGCGATTTGCTCAGCGGCCCACTCCCGCCTGGAACCGACGTGGAGATTCGGGAAGTCAATCTGGGAGGTTATACGGTGCGTTCAATCTCACTCGCCACCCTGAATGCAGAACTGGCCAATGCCGGCTGCGCCGAGTGCAATGTCACCTTGACTGATTTCCACCATGACGTCACCGCCTTGCCCAACGGGCATTGGATGGTGCTGGCAAACACCACCCAGGCGCTGTCCAGCACCAGAACACCGGCACTCATCAACGCACCACCCACAACCGTGTTGGGCGACGTGATCGTGGATCTGGATCAGTATTTGCAGCCTCACCATAGAGGGGCTTTCCAACGTCGGTTTTTTAGGCGCCTTGTTTATTCTCAAGGGCCGGGACTCCCTGAGCGCGGTCAATCCGCATCAACTGCAGGCCTGGGCTTGGCTGGCCATCGAGCTGCACGACCAGGCGGTCAACATCAGTTTCCTGTTTTTCGGCTGTGTCTGCCTGCTGTACGGCTATTTGATTTTCAAATCGGGCTTTTTGCCACGAGTCCTCGGCATCCTCA
>JAGWOR010000020.1 GCA_028870845.1 Gammaproteobacteria bacterium
TGGGTGCCGGTGTTCATGGCAACTGCCACGTCCGCTTGGGCAAGCGCAGGCGCATCGTTGGTGCCGTCTCCGGTCATGGCCACCAGCTTGCCTTCGGCCTGATAATCGCGAATCAGCTTGAGTTTGGTTTCCGGCGTGGCCTCCGCCAGGAAATCGTCTACGCCCGCTTCGGCGGCGATGGCGGCCGCTGTCAAGCGGTTGTCGCCGGTGATCATCACGGTCTTGATGCCCATGCGCCGCAGCTGCGCGAAGCGCTCCTTGATGCCGCCCTTAACAATGTCCTTGAGCTCGATCACCCCCAGCACCCGGGTGCCATCCGCCACCACCAGAGGGGTACTGCCGCGGCGCGCCACATCTTCAACCAGCGATGTGACCTGCACGGGATAGGTTCCTCCCAGAGACTCCACGTGGCGGCGCACGGCGTCAGCGGCGCCCTTGCGTATCTGGCGTTCTTTCAGGTCCACTCCGCTCATGCGGGTGCGCGCGCTGAAATGCGCGAAGTGCGCGCCCAGCGCATGGATGTCCCGTTCGCGCAACCCGTAGCGCTGCTTGGCCAGGATCACAATGCTGCGCCCTTCGGGCGTCTCATCGGCCAACGACGCCAATTGCGCGGCGTCCGCGAGCGTCTGCTCCGTGACGCCAGGTGCCGGTAACAGTGCAGCGGCCTGGCGGTTGCCGAGGGTGATGGTGCCGGTTTTGTCCAGTAGCAGCACGTCCACGTCGCCCGCGGCCTCCACTGCCCGTCCGGAGGTTGCAATGACGTTGGCCTTGAGCATACGGCCCATGCCTGCAATGCCGATGGCGGATAGCAATGCACCGATGGTGGTTGGTATCAGGCACACCAGCAATGCCACCAGCACGGTAATGGTGACGGGCCGTCCCGAACCGGTCACGTCGACACTGTAAACGGAGTACGGCAGCAGTGTAACGGTGGCCAGCAGGAAAATAAGCGTCATGGCCACCAGCAGAATGGTGAGCGCAATCTCATTTGGCGTGCGCTGGCGCCGGGCGCCTTCCACCATGCCGATCATGCGATCTAGAAAAGTCTCACCGGGGTTTGCGGTGATGCGCACCACAATCCAGTCGGACAGCACTCGGGTTCCGCCGGTAACAGAACTGAAGTCACCGCCGGATTCACGGATCACCGGCGCGCTTTCTCCAGTGATGGCGCTTTCATCCACTGACGCCACCCCTTCGATTACCTCGCCGTCGCCGGGAATGAAGTCCTGGGCCTGCACCAGCACGAAATCGCCTTTATGTAAGGTGGACGCGGGTACGGCTTGGAAGGCGGAGCTGGAGGGCGCATAGTTGTCCGATTCCAGCTTCTTGGCAATGATCTCTCTCCGGCTGCGCCGCAGTGCGGCGGCTTGCGCCCGGTTGCGGCTCTCACTCAAGGCCTCTGCGAAATTTGCGAACAGCACCGTAAGCCAAAGCCACAAAGCAACAGCTAAAATGAATCCAGTGGGCGCCTCACCCCGGCCGGAGAGCGCCTGCAGAAACAACAGCGTAGTCAGGATGCTGCCCACATAGACCACGAACATGACTGGATTGCGCAATTGCGTAAGCGGACTGAGTTTTTTGATCGACATCCACCCCGCTTGCGCCATTAGTCTGCGGTCAAACATGAACTGTGTGAAAGTTTGTTCCGTCATGGGGCGACTCCGGTCAATGCACGCCCAGCATGGCGAGATATTCGGCGATTGGGCCGAGCGCCAGCGCCGGCACATAGGTCAGCGCCCCCACCAGCAAAATGGTGCCCACCAGCAAAGCGATGAATAATGGCGTATGCGTGGCCAGGGTGCCCAACCCGGGTGGTACGCGCTTTTTTGCCGCGAGCGAGCCGGCCACGGCGAGCGCCGCGATTGCCGTCCAGAAACGCCCGATCTGCATCGCACCTCCCAACATATAGTTATAAAAAGGTGTGTTGGCGTTCAGGCCGGCAAATGCACTGCCGTTATTGTTGGCGGCGGATGAAAATGCGTAAAGAATTTCGCTGAAGCCGTGGGCTCCCGGATTGAAAGCCCCTGTACGGCCGGCCCCAGTCGACACCGCAATGGCGGTGCCCACCAGCACCAACAGTGGCGTAATCAGCACCGCCACAGAGACCATTTTCATTTCAAAACTCTCGATTTTCTTGCCAAGGTATTCCGGCGTGCGACCAACCATCAGCCCGGCCACAAATACCGCGATGATGACGAACATCAGCATGCCGTAAAGCCCGCAGCCCACACCGCCGTACACCACCTCGCCAAGTTGGATAAGCCATAGGGGAACCAGGCCGCCGAGGGGCGTGAAGGAATCGTGCATGGCATTCACCGAGCCATTGGAGGCCGCGGTCGTGGCAGTCGCCCATAGGGTGGAGTCTACGATGCCGAAGCGGGTTTCCTTGCCCTCCATGTTGCCGCCCGCCTGCAGGGGGCTCGCAGTCTGATCCACGCCCAGCGCCGTCAAGGCCGGATTGCCAGCCTGTTCCGCATAGGTGCAGGCCGCGAGCGCCGCAGCAAAGATGATGGTCATGGCGATGAGGATGCCCCATCCCTGGCGAGTGTCGCCCACCATCCTGCCGAAGGTGTAGCAGAGCCCCGCTGGGATCAGCAGTATGGCCAGCATTTCCAGGAAATTGGACAGCGGCGTGGGGTTTTCGTAAGGGTGTGCCGAGTTGACGTTAAAAAACCCCCCGCCATTGGTACCCAACTGTTTGATGGCAATTTGCGACGCCGCGGGACCCATCGGCAGCTGCACCTGGGTCGCGGTGGCCGGCGTGGTCTCCGGCTGACCCTTGGCATCCAATACGGGATTGCCGGCGGCATCGGTCACGGGCGCCTTATAGACAACGGGTTGCACCAGCGTGACCGTCTGATAGCGGTGGAAATTCTGAATCACACCCTGGCTTACAAGCGCCACCGCCAACAGCAATGACAACGGCAACAGAATGTAGAGCGTAGTACGGGTCAGATCCACCCAGAAGTTGCCCAAGGTCTCAGCGCTGTGGCGTACGAATCCGCGGATGAGAGCCACTAGCACGGCCATCCCGGTCGCAGCTGATACGAAATTCTGCACCGCGAGCGCCGCCATCTGGGAAAAATAACTGAGAGTGGTTTCTCCTCCATAGGCCTGCCAGTTGGTGTTGGTCACGAAGCTGATGGCCGTGTTCCAGGACAAATCCGGATCCACGTCGCCCAGATGCTCCGGATTGAGCGGCAAGCTGCCCTGCAAGCGCAGAATGCCGTATACCACCAGCACGCCGATGAAATTGAATAGCAGCATGGAGATTGCATACCGGGTCCAACGCATCTCGACTTCGGGACTTACGCCGCACAGCCGGTACATCAGCCGCTCCAGGGGCGCACCCAAGCGGTTCAGCCAGACGTCCTGGCCTTCGTATACCCGCGCCATGTAGATACCAAGTGGTTTGACAAGCAACAGCAGTACCGCCAGGTACACACCGATTTGCAGGTAGCCGTTGAGCGTCACGAAAAGCGCTCGGGGAAAAACAGTGCCACCACCAAATATACAGCCAGCACCAGGCTCAGGATCAGCCCGATAACTTCCATGAGACTCATCGGCTTCTCTCCAGCCTCTCGAAGGCCAGCACGAGCGCCGCTGCCGCGACGAACAACAATACCGCAAGCACTAATGAGAACCAGTCCAGCATAAAGCGACCTCAGCCTGAGTTCGGCGCTGGACTTTAAGGCAGCGGATATAAAGATGGTGCAAAAATGGGCCGCTAACCCATAAAAATTACATTAAAATGCCCATGATCCCTGCGACCTTTGATCTGGTACCGGCGCTGGGTGAGCATGCAATGATTTCATTACATTGCCTGCGTCATCGCGTAGCCTGCGCAGAGGACCCCTTGAGCCCAGCTGGCGCCAAAATATCAACTAAATGGAAACCCCGGGCATTGATCCGACTCGACGCGGCCACAGCTGTGTATTCGATTGCAGAGGAAACGCGGACGGCTCCCTGCCGGTTAATTGATAGCCCAGCACGTACCCATCGGTTTTTCACCCGCTGTATCAAAATAACACGCGCTCATATGCATGAGCCGCATCCGCCAAATGGAAGTGAAGACGAAATAAGTGCCCATGGCTGAACTATGCGTTAGTTGCAACCGAATTAGTAATCGCGCTTGAGGTTAGTCTTGCCTGATGATATCGACAGAAATCTCCACCGCTGGAATCGCACCTCTATTCTCAAGCCAGTGACTGGTGTTTCTGTCCTCGGGCCAGCCCACTCCCGGGCCATAATCCGTGGCAACTCCATTGCGATGGTCAGTAATGGTTCCTTGCAAGATATAGACGGTGCCTGGCCTGCCCTTATGGTCGTGTATCGGGCCGAAGACGCCTCCAGGTTCCATGGTCACCATGCGCATTCGGAGTTGGCGTCCCGCCATGCCTTCGATCTCGGGACCAAGGTCAATCGTCGCCAGCAATTTTACCGTAACACCTTTTGTATCAGGCGCATTGTGTTCGTTACTCATGCACTTTCCTCCATGCTTCCGGGCAGAGTGTTCGAGCCAACCGGCGCCCGCATGTGACGAACGCGCAATGCCGTGTTCATTAGATGCGGTTTTGCAGCCACATCCATGATAGGTGCTGTCCCCTGGTATTTTAATTGAATTTTATTAAAGGATTGCGTGACGAATATTGGCGGAGAGGGTGGGATTCGAACCCACGAAGAGCTTGCGCCCTTGCCGGTTTTCAAGACCGGTACCATCAACCACTCGGTCACCTCTCCTTAACGGACCGGCATTATATAACGGTGCTTGCGCCCATATAGGCGTGCAACGCCTGTGGTACGTGGATCCTGCCCTGCTTGTCCTGGCAATTTTCCATCACCGCGATCAACGCCCTGCCGACGGCTACTCCTGAACCATTCAGGGTATGCAGCAGTTCGGGTTTGCCGCTGTCCGGATTTCGCCAGCGCGCCAGCAGGCGCCGTGCCTGGAAATCCGTGCAATTACTGCAGGAGGAAATCTCCCGATAACGCTGCTGGCCGGGCAGCCAGACTTCCAGATCATAGGTCTTGGCGGAAGCGAAACCCGTATCTCCGGCGCACAACGCCACCACCCGGTAAGGCAGCCCCAGCTTTTGCAGGATGTGCTCCGCGTGACCGGTGAGCTGTTCCAGCGCCTGGAATGAATCATCCGGTTTCACCATCTGCACCAGCTCGACCTTCTCGAACTGATGCTGACGGATCATGCCGCGGGTATCTTTCCCGGCGGCACCGGCTTCTGCCCGGAAACAGGGCGTATGGGCAACATAGCGGCGTGGCAAACTGTCTGCTTCCAGAATTTCATTACGGGCCAGGTTGGTGACCGGCACTTCCGCCGTGGGAATCAGGAAGAAACCGGATTCACCTTGCACCGCGAACAAGTCCTCGGCAAACTTCGGTAGCTGGCCAGTGCCGCGCAGGGTTTCGGCATTCACCAGATAGGGCACGTAAACTTCCTGATAACCATGCTCGCGGGTATGCACATCCAGCATGAACTGGATCAGTGCCCGGTGCAGTTTTGCCAAGGGGCCCTTGAGCACCACGAAACGGGCGCCGGAAATCTTCGCGGCGCTTTCAAAATCTATGAGCCCGCGTTCGGCGCCCAGGTCCGTGTGATCCTTGGGTTTAAAATCGAATTGTGGCGCTTCGCCCCAGCTGCGCACAACCCGGTTGGCGGTTTCGTCACGGCCATCTGGAACGCTGTCGTGCAGCAAATTCGGCAGGCCCAGCTGGATTGCATCCAGTTCGGCCTCCACCCGCGCGAACTCTTGCTCGGCGGATTTTAGCCGTGTGCCGAGTTCCGCAACCTGGGCCATGAGTGCGGCCGTATCCTCGCCCCTGCTCTTGGCCTTGCCGATATCCTTGGAGCGGGTATTGCGCTCGTTGCGTAGCTGCTCCATGCGGGTCTGGATATCCTTGCGCTGGCTTTCAAATCCGGCATAGGCATTCACGTCCAGCACAAAGCCGCGGCGCGCCAGGTTTGCGGCCGCTGCCTGCGGGTCGGTTCTCAGCAATTTAGGGTCAAGCATAGGATGGTTACTTGGCTTTGATGGTTTTTTCACGAGCCGCCGCGTCTGCGCTACGCAGCTCGGCCAGTTTCTCCGCGATCCTGATCTCCAGTCCGCGCGGCACGGGATGATAATAGGTTTTGCGGGGCATTGCCTCGGGAAAATAATTTTCGCCGGCGGCGAAAGCATCGGTTTCATCATGGGCGTAGCGGTAATCAGCGCCGTAACCCAATTCCTTCATGAGCCGGGTGGGCGCATTGCGCAGCTGCAGTGGCACCTCCAGGCTGCCGTATAGCTTGGCATCCGCCGTGGCTTCCCCAAAGGCTGAATACACCGCATTGCTCTTGGGTGCGCAAGCCAGGTACACCACCGCCTGGGCCAGAGCCAGCTCTCCTTCCGGCGAGCCCAGCCGTTCCTGCACGTCCCAGGCGTTCAGAGCCAGTTCCAGGGCACGCGGATCAGCGTTGCCGACATCTTCGGAGGCCATACGCGCAACCCGCCTGGCGATATACAGCGCATCGCAGCCACCATCCAGCATGCGCGCCAGCCAATAGAGTGCAGCATCCGGCGAGGAACCGCGCACCGATTTGTGCAGTGCGGAAATCTGGTCATAAAAAAGCTCGCCCCGCTTGTCGAAGCGGCGGATTCCGCCGGAAATCACTTCCCGCACGGTGGTTTCACTGATGACCTCACGCCCATCCTTCGGCTCCGCCAGGTCGGCGGCGATCTCCAGGAAATTGAGTGCGCGCCGTGCATCACCGTCTGCAGCCACAGCCATTTCATCGCGCAGAGCTTCTGGGAGCTCTATGGGACGCGATCCCAGGCCGCGCCCTTGATCGGCCAGCGCACTGTCGAGAATGCGGCGGATATCAGCCGGTTCCAGCGGTTTCAACACATAGGTGCGCGCCCGTGACAACAATGCGTTATTGAGTTCGAATGAGGGGTTTTCAGTGGTGGCCCCGATGAACGTCAGGGTGCCGTCTTCCACGAACGGCAGGAATGCGTCCTGCTGGGTTTTATTGAAGCGATGCACCTCGTCCAGGAACAGAACCGTACCTGCGCCCTGCTCCCGGCGCCGTGCTTTGGCCTGCTCGACCGCGGTACGCACGTCCTTGACCCCGGCCATCACTGCAGACAGTGCGATGAAATCTGCCCGACAGCTTTCCGCCAGCATGCGCGCCAGCGTGGTCTTGCCGGTGCCCGGCGGACCCCAGAAAATCATGGAGTGCAGATGCCCGCTCTGCAGCGCACGGCTGAGCGGCTTGCCTGGCCCCAGCAGATGGGACTGGCCGGCGAACTCCGCGGCGCTGCGCGGCCGCATGCGGTCCGCCAATGGCCGTCCATCCGGAACGGCAGGAGCAGCGGGATCTCTATTGGCGGTTTTCAACACGATCGCCGATGACATCCGCACCGGCTGGCGGCGTAAACCGGAATTCACTGTCCGGTATGCTGGGATTGACAATCAGATGGCTGAAGGTAATGCGCGTCAGATTGCCAAGCGCGTCCTTGAGCTCCATGACCGACACATTTTGACCCTTGAAGCCCATCCGCACCGAATCAAAATCCGTGTCCTTAACCTTGGGTATGAGCATCACCCATTGCAGACCCTGGGACTCTCCCAGGTCTTTCACCACAAAGCTTTTGCCCACATCGTTGGAACCCGACAGCAGCACTGCGGGGCTGGCGGCGAGCGTGCCGGTCAATCGCTTGACAGTAACCTGCTGCAATTCCACATCGTAAATCCAGAGTCGTTTGCCGTCGGCAACGATGATTTCCTTGTTGGGGGTGGCGTAATCCCATCGAAACCGGTCTGGGCGCTTGATGGCCAGTGTACCCGCTGACTTTTTCAGCGTTTGCAGATTGGCATCCAGCACCACCTGGCTGAAATCCGCTTTCAGGCTATGTACATTCAGCAGAAAGTCGTGCATGCGCTGGATCGCAGTATCCTGCTGCGCGGCATGCATCGCAACCCAGGGCGCCAGCAGCATCGTCAGCAATGCGGCAGCAACAATCTTAGATGTTTTCACTGTACATACTCCTGGTCAGCTGCAAGCGCAAGTAGCGGTGCTGCATTACTCAAAATCCCTGTCATCGCGCGGCGGTGGCGCCACCAGCACCTCGCGCATGCCGTTGGTTTGCAATGGTCCGACGATGCCGGCGCTTTCCATCTCCTCGATCATGCGCGCCGCACGGTTATATCCGATCTTGAGCCTCCGCTGCACACCGGATATGGAAGCCCGGCGGGATTCCGTGACGATGCGCACCGCCTGATCGTAGAGCGGGTCGGATTCGGTATCCGCGCCTGCATTACCGGATTCGCCGAAGCCCGGAATTCCAGGCAATGACTCCATAGAACCATGCAGGATCTCATCCAGGTACGGCGGCTGCATGCCCTTTAGGCTGTCGCGCAGTTTGGCCACCACTTTATGCACTTCCTGGTCGCTCACGAAAGCACCGTGCACGCGCACCGGCACCGCAGTACCCGGCGGCAGAAACAACATGTCGCCGTGGCCCAGCAGCGACTCGGCGCCCTGCTGATCCAGGATAGTGCGGGAATCCACCCGTGCCGAAACCTGGAAAGCAATTCGCGCCGGGATATTTGCCTTGATCAGGCCGGTTATCACATCAACCGATGGCCTTTGCGTGGCCAGCACCAGATGAATGCCGGAAGCTCGGGCTTTTTGCGCCAGCCGCGTGATCAGTTCTTCGACCTTCTTGCCCACCACGATCATCAGGTCCGCCAGTTCATCCACCACCACCACGATGTTGTACAGCGG
The DNA here is from genome assembly GCA_028870845.1 of Gammaproteobacteria bacterium. Taxonomy (GTDB): domain Bacteria; phylum Pseudomonadota; class Gammaproteobacteria; order Natronospirales; family REEB76; genus REEB76. Next base: position 8,783 of record JAGWOR010000020.1, read on the forward strand.
CTTAAGGGTTGGGATATCCGCATCGTCCAATTCATTCAATTCTTCCGGTTTCAGCAGCGGATCGCGTATTGGCTTGCCGGCATCAATGGCTTCCGTCACCTTGCGGTTATACCCGGCCATATTGCGCACACTCAGTGCCGCCATCAGGCGGTAGCGTTTTTCCATTTCCACCACACACCAGCGCAAAGCGTTGGCGGCTTCCTTCATGTCCGTCACCACGGGCACCAGCAGATGCGGAATGCCTTCATACACGGAAAGTTCCAGCATCTTGGGATCGATCATGATGAGCCGAGAATGCTCGGCTGTATCCTTATACAGCAGGCTCAGGATCATGGCATTCAAGGCCACGGATTTTCCCGAACCCGTGGTGCCTGCGATCAACAAATGCGGCATGCGTTCCAGGTCAGCTACCACCGGGTTGCCGCCGATATCCTTGCCCAATGCCAGGGTCAGGGGTGAACGGGAATCATCGTATTCCTTGGACTTGAGGATTTCGCCGAGGGTCACCAGTTCTCGCGCTTCATTGGGTATCTCCAAGCCCACCACGGATTTGCCGGGAATCACCTCCACGACGCGCACGCTGATCGCTGAAAGCCCCCGGGCCAGGTCTTTGGCCAGGTTGGAAATCTGGCTGACCTTCACCCCCGGGGCTGGCTGCAGTTCGAAGCGCGTGACCACAGGACCCGGGTTGACCGCAACAACCTGCACTTCCACGCCAAAATCCCGAAGCTTGAGTTCCACGGTGCGCGACATGGCGTCCAGCGCGGATTCGGAGTATCCATCCACTCTGGGGGGCGGATCGTCCAGCAGTGAGAGCGGAGGAAGCTCCGAGTCCAGAGGTGGTTCGAACAGCGGCACTTGGCGTTCCCTTTCCACCCTAGGGCTGGGCGGCAGAGCCCGCATTAGCGGCTCGATCCTGGGTTTGGGGCGTTTTTGCACCTCTTCCTGATGTACGCGGATGACTTCCACCTGCTGTTCCCGGCTGCGGCGGGCCTGTACGGCCTCGCGCAGCCAGCCCCAACGGTTACGCGCGCGCTCCATGACGATCAGACTAAATCGGCCGGTGCGATCCATGAAACCCAGCCAGGATAAGCCCGTGAAAACCGTAACGGCACTCAAGAATAAGGCCAGCAACAGCAGTGTTGCACCCAAACCGCTAAGCCCATGGGCCAGCCCTTTGCCGATAAAATCACCCAAAATTCCACCTGCATCCGCCGGCAATACCCCATGGTGGACACTCCAGTTGATGCTGGCCAGACCGCTGGCGGTCAGCAGCGCTAGCACCAGCCCCCCGATGCGGGCGCTCAAATGCCACTTATTGACAGGAGCTGTGGATTTTCGGGCCCGGAAGATCATCCAGCCAGCCCATACCAGCAAGATGGGGAAAAGGAAGGCCGGGTAGCCGAATAAAAAGTACAGCCCCGCTGAAAGCCATGCCCCCACCGGGCCGATTGCGTTGTGCAGTTTTCCACCGGCACCGCTGTAAAAGGGGCTGGCATCGTTGGGACTGAAGGTTGCCAGACTGGCGAACAGCAGCACGGCGACGGCAAGAAAGACCCACAGAGCCGCCTCCTTGAGGCCCTGCACCAGGTGGATTGCCATGGGTGAGCGGGTTGTGTCTTTGCGCGTTGCCTGCGCCACTATTTGACCTGACTTTAAATAGTATCTATAACCTATTATTTTATATGTTATTTTTATTTAAGCAATGCCGGGTGCACCACTCTCCCGGCTTCTACATTGATGCCCTTTTGCAACGGCTCGTCGCTTCGCCACTCACCACCTGCCAACTTCAGGGCATACGGGGTGATGGCGGCTGACAGCGCCTGGGATGAGGTGCGCGGCACAGCGCCAGGCATGTTGGTGACAGTGAAGTGGGTTACGCCCTCCCAAACATAGGTGGGCTTGTCCCAGGTGGTGGGCTTGGTGGTTTCCACGCAACCGCCCTGGTCCACCGAGATATCCGCCACCACGCTGCCCAGCTGCATGGATTTCACCATGTCCGAAGAGACCACATGGGGCGCCTTCTCGCCCGTGATCAGCACCGCACCTACCACGATATCCGCATACCTGACGGCTTCGGCAATGTCGGCTTTGTGGGGGTACAGGGCGGTGACGTTATGACCCAGAGAACGCATATGCTCCATACGGTCCCGGGAAATATCGAATACCGTGACCTCCGCACCCATGCCGCACGCGACTTTCGCAGAGGCGCCACCGGCCACACCGGCACCCACAATCACCACCTTTCCGCGCTTGGCGGCTGGCACGCCACCCAGAAGAATACCTTTGCCTCCCTGGGGTTGATGCAACAGATGGGTACCCACTTGAATGGACAGCCGTCCGGCGATATCGCTCATCGGCGCCAGCAAGGGGGTACGCCCGTCCACTTCCACGGTTTCGAAGGCTACCGCGGTCAGGCCGATTTTTTGCAGGGCTTTGGTCAGTTCAGGCAGTGCCGCCAGATGCAGGTAACAGAACAATAAATGATCCTTGCGCAGCAGCTTCAGGTCGGCCTCGATGGGCTCCTTGACCTTCACGATCATCTCAGCCTTACCATAGACTTCCGCGGCGGACCCAAGCACCTGTACGCCCACAGCAGTGAAGTTTTCGTCGCTATAACCGCTTTTTACCCCGGCATTGTGTTCGATGAAAACCTGATGCCCGTGGCGAACTAGCTCCGCGGCGGCGGCTGGTATCAGGCCAACACGGCCTTCCAGTGGCTTGAGCTCGCGAGGTATACCGATGCGCATATTGTCTCCTTTACGCTAGGGGGGAAGTTTTCGTAACATGCATGAATTCGAGGCTGTGCGGGATAAACCGTCCGGTGCCCGCATATCGGCCAGAGCATTCGGGTTACGGGCTTCTCCTAAAGTGATTCAAAAGACCGGAATAATCCGGGTTTGCTGCTGCCGCAGGAAAGCGCGCGCTTGAATTTCAGCGCACTGACTCCATCTCGGCGCCGAGGACAATTATACATGAGTACTCCTAAGCACTGCCGTTTGCTGATTCTTGGTTCAGGCCCGGCCGGTTATACAGCCGCTGTATATGCCGCACGCGCCAATCTGAAACCGGTGCTGGTCACCGGCATTGAACAGGGTGGCCAGCTCATGACCACCACAGAAGTCGATAATTGGCCTGGAGACGTGGAAGGCTTAATGGGCCCGGCGCTCATGGAACGCATGTTGAAGCATGCCCTGCGCTTTAAGACCGAAGTGATATTCGACCACATCAACAAGGCGGACCTGAGTGAACGGCCGTTCAGGCTGACCGGCGACCAGCATCATTACACCTGTGATGCACTCATTATCGCCACCGGTGCAACTGCGCGTTACCTGGGACTGCCATCGGAGCAAGCCTACAAGGGCCGGGGCGTATCGGCGTGCGCCACCTGTGACGGTTTTTTTTACAAGAATCAGCATGTGGCGGTCATCGGCGGCGGCAATACCGCGGTGGAAGAAGCCTTATACCTTTCCAATATCGCGTCAAAAGTAACGGTCGTGCATCGGCGTGACGCCTTCCGGGCCGAAAAGATCCTGGCACAGGAATTGATAGAAAAATCCAAGCACGGCAATGTGGAAATATTCTGGGACCATACGCTTGACAAGGTCGTTGGCGATGACAGCGGAGTGACTGGCATAGAAGTGCGCAGCACCAAACAGGAGGCCAAGGTCCAGAAAGTGCCCGCCAAAGGCGTATTCATCGCCATCGGCCATACCCCAAATACGCAGCTATTCGATGGCCAGCTGAAGATGAAGTACGGCTATATCTGGGTAAAAAGCGGCATTGAAGGCAACGCTACCGCCACCAGCGTGCCGGGTGTATTCGCGGCCGGTGATGTCATGGACCAGGTATACCGGCAGGCGGTCACCTCTGCAGGCACCGGCTGTATGGCGGCGCTGGACGCAGACAGATACTTGGACAGTCTCACTCGAAAGTAAAGCAAAGCGCCATATACTTATATATACGGCCATGCCGGTGGCTGCATTCATACCTCAGCGTGATGTTAGGTACCAGACAGCCAAGCGTGAATGTCCAGGTTTGCTGCTCCATTGATTCCATTCCCGCGGCGGAATGGAACCATCTGGCTGGAAATAATCCCTTTGTTCGGCATGCATTCCTGGCAGCGCTGGAGCACAGCGGCTGCGCCTGCACCAACACAGGCTGGACGCCGCTGCATCTGACGTGCACAACCGCAGACGGCCATCTGACAGGCGCCCTGCCTCTATATCTTAAAACCCATTCTTACGGCGAATATGTGTTTGACTGGTCCTGGGCCGATGCCTGGCAGCGTGCCGGAATCGCTTATTACCCAAAATTAGTAGCGGCCGTGCCATTTTCGCCGGTGAGCGGACCGCGACTTTTGCTGGAGCAGTCTGCGGCAGGCCGGGAGGCAGCTGCTCCGCTGATCAACAAGGCACATGAAATTCTCAGCGACCGAGGGGCGTCCTCCATCCACTGCCTGTTCCCTTACGTGGATGAACTCCATTACTGGCAATCACAAAATTACATGCTGCGTAAGGACTGCCAGTTCCACTGGCATAACCATGGATATAAGGAATTCGGTGATTTTCTGGGAGTTCTGTCGGCTGAGCCCCGCAAAAAAATAAAACGCGAACGCCGGCGTGTCACCGAAGCCGGTATCGACCACCGGATATATCGCGGCAGTGAATTAGATGACCAGCTGCTCGATGTGCTTTTTCGCAACTATCAAGCCACCTACCTTAAACGCACCCAGACCCCGTACCTGAACCGGGCATTTTTCGCAGAAATCGCCGCCACCATGCCAGATTCACTGGTTACGATTTTCGCGTATCAGCTCGATAAACCCGTTGCCTGCGCCATCCTGTTTAGAAACGCCGAAACCCTGTATGGCCGCCATTGGGGAAGCGAAAGTGATTTCAACAGCCTGCATTTCGAAACCTGCTATTACCAGGGCATCGAATACTGCATCCAGGAAAATCTGCAGCATTTCAATCCAGGCACGCAAGGCGTGCATAAGCTGACCCGCGGATTCGAGCCCACCGTGACCCACTCCCTGCACTGGATTGCCGAACCCGCTTTTCGCGACCCGATCGCCGATTTTCTGCGTCAGGAAGCAAGCATGATCGATGCTTATATGCTTGAAGCAAAGCAGCTTTTACCGTTTCGCATCCAAAGCCGTCAGTGACCGAACCTCCGCGCATATGCTGGCTTAGCCCAGGAAGCCCCCCGGAAACATTTCCTGACGCTATTTGCGCATTGCGTGAACCCAATGGGCTGCTGGCTGCCGGCGGCGACCTGGCAATTGAGCGTTTGCTTTATGCGTACCGTCACGGAATCTTTCCCTGGTACGGCCCGGGTCAACCACTGCTTTGGTGGTCACCGGATCCGCGCATCGTCCTGTTTCCAGGGCATTTGCATGTCAGCCGGACTCTGCGCAGACAGTTGCGTCGCGGCGGTTTCCGCGTGTGTTTTGATACCGCTTTTAACGAGGTCATTGCGGCTTGCGCCGCAAGCCGCACCAACCAGCCGGTTGATGGCACCTGGATTACTTCTGAGATGCAGCAGGCATATAGAGAACTGCACCGGCTCGGCCATGCGCATTCTCTCGAGGTCTTTATGGATGGGACTCTGGCAGGCGGGCTCTATGGCATCGCAATGGGTGGTGTATTCTTGAATCCATGTTCAACCACCGCCCCAATGCATCCAAAATCGCCCTCGCTGTTCTGGCAAAACAGCTGCACGACTGGAGCTTCGGGATGATTGACTGTCAAGTGTATTCCGAACACATTATGCGGTTTGGCAGCACACTGGTACCACGCGTTGAATTTCTAAGCTTACTTCACGAGTACGTAAAGCTGCCTGACCACCCTGGTGAGTGGCGGCTGGAAACCTCGCTGGAATTCTGATGCAGCAGGCTCTCGAAACAACGCACCCCTTGCTGCTCTCACAGCCGCATGCCTGCAGCTATTTGCCGGATAAAACTGCCCGCATGCTTTTCGTGAATAAGGACTCAGTCCCGTCAAAGCACATTTACAGCCGCCTGGCGGCCCAGGGCTTCCGGCGCAGTGGGCAGTTGCTCTACAGGCCAGCCTGCGAACACTGTCATGCCTGCATACCGGTACGCATACCGGTCAGTGATTTCAGCCCGAATCGAACCCAGCGCAAGACATGGCAACGCAATCAGGATGTGGATGTGCGCATACATACGCCGGAGCTTACAGATGAACATTACCGCCTTTACCAAAGCTACCTGAATTGGCGGCACCCGAACGAAACTCGCTTCCAGACCCCGGCATCGGACTATGCGGCGTTGCTTGCCGGGCAAGCCACATGCTGCATCGAATTCAGAATTCAGTCACGGCTGGTTTGCGTGGCGGTAACCGATATCCTAATTGATGCGCTTTCATCCATATACACCTACTACGAGCCGGAATTACACAATCGCAGCCTCGGCACATTCTCGATACTCTGGCAAATCGACGCAGCCCGCCGTCGGAACCATCACTGGCTGTATATTGGATACTGGATTGCTGCCAGCAAGAAAATGGCCTACAAAGACCGTTTCCGCCCATTTGAAAAATTGACTGAACATGGCTGGGGGCGGGTTGAATAAATCACCAAGTTGAACCGCACCTGCATTTACGGCAGAATCTGCGCGCCCAATCAAGCCTTTTACCGGCTGATGGATGCCTATATCACTGGATCGTTGCAGCATGGCAAAAGAAGAAAACATCGAAATGGAAGGCAAGGTTATAGAAACCCTGCCCAACACCACTTTCCGGGTGGAACTGGACAATGGCCATGTGGTTCTGGCCCACATTTCCGGCCGCATGCGCAAGCACTACATCCGCATCCTTACCGGTGACCGCGTCACCGTCGAACTCACTCCCTACGATCTCACCAAAGGCCGCATCACTTACCGCGGCAAATAACCACGGCAAGCTCCACTGATTTCAATCGACCAGGTACCGCCCCGAGTGCCAACTCTGTCCAACTGCACCTATTGATTCGAAACAGCTTATTGCAAGGTAATTGGCTGTGCGGGACCCTGCGGCGGCTGCCCTTTCTTGATAATGCCCTGCTTTTCGAGCGCCTCCACCATGTTGCGCAGGTTCTGATACAGGGCAAGCACGCCGGTCAGCGGCATTACCAGCCTGCATGCCGGATATTGACTGCCCTTGGGGGGTTCCGGAGGCTTGGGCGTATCCAGGCGGTTCACTACGAATATGAAGCGGAAAGTTGTGCCGTCAAACACCAGATTTTGGAGCGCGTCGGCATAGGTTTCCGCGAGACCTGGATTGTCGACAAATGCATAGCTATTGCTGGGCTCTGGCATGACTGGCACCTCGATTACGAGAACTGTGAGGGAGTAAATCAAGTGATCCGAATCAGGGGGCACATTGCAGCCGGCAGGCTCGAGCGCAGCAAGTTCCGTATCAATGGCACTCAGGACTGGGCAGGCGTGGCGGTGGCCGGAGTTTCAGGTACTGGCTCGATCTGGAATTCGAATTCCCCATCTTTCACGCCCACGCTCACATGCCCGCCTTGGGCGAGCCTGCCGAACAGCAGTTCCTCGGCCAGCGGCTTTTTGATGGCTTCCTGGATTACACGCGCCATGGGCCGGGCACCCATTTTGGCGTCATATCCACGGCTGGCAATAAGTTTGCGGGCCGCCTCATCTACGTCCAGGCTAACGCCTTTCTGTTCCAACTGGCCTTCCAGCTCAATCACAAACTTGTCCACCACCTGTGCGATGGTTCGTTGATCCAGACTGTTGAAATGGATGATGGCATCCAAGCGGTTACGGAATTCCGGGCTGAACAAGCGGCGGATGGCTTCCATGCCATCGGGAATGTTATCAGACTGGGTGAAGCCGATTGCCGGCCGGCTCATCTCCTGGGCTCCTGCGTTTGTGGTCATGACGATGATGACGTGGCGGAAGTCCGCCTTACGGCCGTTGTTGTCGGTGAGAGTACCGTGGTCCATTACCTGCAACAGCAGATTGAACACTTCACTATGGGCTTTCTCGACCTCGTCCAGAAGCAGCACACTGTGGGGATGCTTGAGTATGGCATCAGTCAGCAAGCCACCCTGGTCGAAACCGACATAGCCGGGCGGCGCTCCGATGAGCCGCGATACAGTGTGGCGTTCCATATACTCGGACATGTCAAAACGCAGAAATTCGATGCCTAAGATCATTGCCAGCTGTTTGGTGACCTCCGTTTTACCCACGCCGGTGGGACCAGCAAACAGGAAGGAACCTATGGGCCGGTTCTCGGTGCCGAGACCGGAACGCGACATCTTGATTGCGGCCGACAGGGATTCGATAGCCTTGTCCTGACCGTAGATTACCAGCTTCAGATCCCGATCCAGGTTCCGTAACCCCTCCTTATCCGAAGTGGAAACACTTTTTGGCGGGATGCGCGCCATCTTGGCGATGATCTCCTCGATATCATGCACGGAAATGGTTTTGCGGCGCTTGCCCGGACTGCGCAGGCGCATATTGGCGCCCGCTTCGTCGATTACATCGATAGCCTTGTCAGGAAGATGTCGGTCGTTCAGGTAGCGGGAAGCGAGTTCAGCCGCTTTCTCCAGGACCCTGGCCGGATACTTCACGTCATGATGAGCCTCGAACTTATGGCGCAGGCCTTTGAGGATTCGCGCGGTCTCCTCCACCGAGGGTTCCGGCACGTCGATCTTCTGGAAGCGACGAGCCAGCGCACGGTCCTTCTCAAACACGCCCCGGTATTCCTGATAGGTGGTTGAACCAATGCATTTCAATTCGCCGCTTTGCAACAGCGGTTTTATGAGATTAGACGCATCCATAACACCACCGGATGCTGCTCCAGCGCCGATGACTGTGTGTATTTCATCAATGAACAGGATATTGCCGGTATCCTTCTTCAGTTCGTTGACAATGCCCTTTAAGCGCTTCTCGAAATCTCCGCGATATTTGGTGCCAGCGATCAGCGCTCCCATGTCCAGCGCATAGATGGTCGAATCTCTCAATACCTCAGGTACCCTGTCTTCCACGATCAGCATGGCCAGACCTTCAGCCAAGGCGGTTTTACCCACTCCTGCTTCGCCTACAAACAGGGGATTGTTTTTGCGGCGCCGGCAGAGAATCTGGATGGTACGTTCGATCTCATGTTCGCGGCCTATCAGCGGATCAATGCGGCCCTCACGCGCCAGTATGTTCAAATTGGCGGTGTACAGTTCAAGTGCGGATTTACCACTTTTAGCCGGAGCTTCAGTATCTTCTTCACCCTGATCAGCTGTGCCTTCCCTGCCCTCATCTTCATGAACTTTGGTAATCCCGTGAGAGATGTAATTTACGATATCCAGCCGCGCGATACCCTGACGGTTCAGAAGATAAACTGCATGCGATTCCTTTTCGCCAAAAATCGCCACTAGAACATTAAGCGCGGTCACTTCCTTGTGACCGGATGACTGCACATGAAAAACAGCACGTTGAAGTACCCGCTGAAATCCAAGTGTGGGCTGTACATCCGGATCTGGCTGGTCCAGGTGCGGAGTATTGGCATCTATATAATTCAGCAAATCATGCCGCATGGGCTCGATATCCACTGCGCAGGCTCGTAACACCTCGATTACGCCCGGCGAATCCAGCAATGCCAGCAACAGGTGTTCGACCGTCATGAACTCATGACGTTTCGCGCGCGCTTCCTTGAACGCAGTGTTCAGGCAAAATTCCAGTTCCTTGCTGAGCATACTCATGCTTCCTCCAGCGTGCAGAGCAGCGGATGCTGGTGTTTGCGTGAAAAATCGTTTACCTGGGCTGCTTTGGTTTCGGCAATTTCATAGGTGAATACACCACAAACGCCTTTGCCACGTGTATGCACGTGCAGCATGATCTGCGTGGCCTGGCTGCGGTTCATGCGGAAAAATGTCTGCAAAATTTCAACCACGAATTCCATGGGTGTGTAATCGTCGTTTAACAGCACCACCTTGTACAGCGGCGGCCGTTTAACGCGCGGCTTGGCGTCTTCAACCACCAGCCCACGCTGATATTCCTGGCTGTTGCGTTCATCGCTCATGCTGCAATTTTAGCCGAATTGCAGCCGGCAGGTGCCGGGCAATTCCCCATGGAAAGTTGCCGCACCCCGCGCCGAACCGGGCATTCAAGGGCTTTCAGCAGTGCGCTGCGGGCCTTTAAAGGTAAAAAATAGCGCGAATCCTGGCATGCTTCCACTGAACCAGGCACAATCCGGGCGGTCAAATCTTCACCGCCTACCCACAAGCCCTTGAGGCCCTGCCGGGCATATCAGTATCATGGAATCAGGAAACCGGCTCCAATCAATCCCATTCCCAGTACTGGTCCCGGTAACGTCGAAAACAGCATGCAAATCGGCAAGATCAACACGGCGGATACGCAGGCATTCCTGCGGGGATTTGCCCCGCTCGCGGAAAAACACCTGCCTTTGTGGGCCAGCATACTGCTGGGAATCCTGATTGCCTGGAGCTTGTCGCAGCTTACTTGGGAAATCATGCCCCAGCCAAAGGAATTCACGCCTGCATATAAAACACACGCGGCTGCGATTCGGAGTTTTGATGCCAACAAGCTCGCAAACATGCATTTGTTTGGCCTCATGAATGTCAGCGCCACAACCGAAGCACCAGCCACCACTTTGAATCTGAAGCTCAAGGGGGTCGTAGCAGCATCGAATGACAGCAAAATTTCCCTCGCCATCATTTCATCCAACAATAATGAAGATATGTACGGCGTGGGCGCGCAGCTTCCCGGAGGCGCCCAGGTTCAGTCCATTTATCCGGACCACGTCCTGATAAGTTTTAATGGACGGATCCAGTCTCTGCAAATGCCTAAACCCAGCGGTAGCGGTGGCGGTTTTGAAGGTGTCATGGGGGCTAATTTTGCATCACCCGCATCCTCAGCAGGCGTCATTTATGGCAGCAACCTACCGCCCATGCAGAATTTGAGCCAGTTAAGAAGCGACCTGATCAAACATCCCGAACATCTGCTGGATGTGATGCGGGCCATGCCGGTTATGAAGAATGGTAAACTGAGCGGATATCGGGTCTATCCAGTGGGCAATTCGAATACATTCGTCAAGCTCGGTTTCAAGCCCGGCGACATTGTGACTGCGGTAAATGGAATGCAGCTGGACAATCCGGCGGACAGTATGAATATCCTCAATAACCTCAAGACTTCCGAGCAGATATCCGTAACCTTTATACGCAATGGGCAACAGCAGACCAAAATTCTGCAAATGCAGAATTCTAGTATCCCATAAAGGGTTCATGTCGTGGCAAATGTAACTATAACTATGAAGGGATTAATGCACCCCGTGCGCGCCTGTCTGCTGGTCATCTGCTGCACGCTGCTGTTCGCCAGCCTGGCCGCACGGGCGGATAGCGGCATTACCCTGAACTTCAAGGACGCCGATATCCGCGAAGTCGCGGCTACCATAGGCCAGATCACCCACAAGAACTTTATCATTGATCCGCGCGTGCAAGGCCGGGTCACGGTTATCTCCAGCAAACCAATCAATGCAGATGCGGTCTACGCCGCATTCCTATCGGTTCTGGAAGTGCACGGACTGGCTGCGGTACCGGCAGGATCCATGACCAAGATTGTGCCGGCACTGGAAGCCAGGCAGATGCCCGGTTCCGCTTATAACCCGCGCACCCCTGGTGATGCCATCGTGACTCAGGTCGTGCAAATCAACAACGTGTCTTCCGCACAGCTGGTGCCTGTTTTGCGGCCACTCATGTCACCCGAGGCACAGTTAGCCGCCTACCCGCCCTCCAATATGCTGATCATTTCCGACCGCGCCGGAAACCTGACACGCATCCTGGACATCATCAATCGCATTGATCAGCCAACCTCAAGCGAAGTAGAAGTAATTCCGCTGCAAAACGCCGCTGCCGGCGATATAGCCCAGGTCATCACCACGCTAATGCAGAATGCCCAGCAGGGTGGAGAAGCAGGGCCGCCACTAAAGGTAGTGGCGGATCCGCGCACCAACAGCATCATACTCAGCGGTGACACCAGTGCCCGTCTGCGTGTGCGTGCCTTGATTGCGCGTCTCGATGTGCCCACGATAACCGGCAACACCCAGGTAATGTACCTGCGTTATGCCAAGGCCAAGGATATAGCCGATGAGCTTAAAAATTTTCTCAGCGACCTGCAAAAGCAGTCCGGCGGCGGAACTGGGCCCGGCGCAAGCACCGGCCAGCCACCGGTTTCGCTCATACCGGATGAACGCACCAATTCCCTGGTGATCACCGCACCACCGAAAATCATGCGCTCAGTCCAGGATGTCGTCAGCAAGCTGGATATCCGGCGCGCCCAGGTGCTGGTGCAGGCAATAGAGGCTGAGTTGACCTCCGACAAATCCGCACAATTGGGCATCACCTGGGCGGCCGAATCCGCCAACACCGGGGCCGGTGTCACCGATTTCAGCAATACCGGCCCCAGTATCGGCGGCCTTGCTCAGCAGATCCTGTCGGCCACCAATGCCGCCACCAGCGGGGGACTGACCACTACCGCCTCCGGCCTTACCCTGCCCCAGGGGCTGACGCTGGGCGTCGGCAAGATCGTCAGCGGCGGTTTCAGTTTTGCAGCGTTGCTGAATGCACTGGCGGGGAATTCCGACACCAACATCCTGTCCACGCCAAGCATCGTCACCCTGGATAACCAGGAGGCAGATATCAAGGTCGCACAACAGGTGCCGTTCGTGACCGGTCAGTACACCAATACCAGTGCCGGCACAAATACCACCGGCGGCGCGGTCATCAACCCATTTCAGACCGTGCAACGCCAGGATGTGGGACTGGAACTGAAGATCACTCCGCAGATCAACGAAGGTAATGCCATTCTGCTGAAGATTGACCAGGTGATATCCAACCTCACCGGCAGCAGCATCGGCGGCCAGCCGGTTACCAACACACGCGAGATAAAAACCAGCGTACTGTCGCAGGACGGTGAAATCATCGTGCTCGGCGGATTGCTGTCAAATCAGCTGATAGAAAGTGAACAACATGTGCCAGTGCTCGGCAGCATTCCCCTGTTGGGCAATCTTTTTAAATACCGCAGCACCACCGATCAAAAGAGCAACCTCATGCTTTTCATCCAGCCTACCATCCTGCGGACTTCGAAAGCCGCTGATCGCTACACCAATGAAGGCTACAAATACCTTCGCGATCTGCAGCTGCAAAACCAGAGTCCGGTGCAGCTCATACCGGATGAAAAGCGCCCGGTATTAAAACCGTTCAGCAGCCTGGAGCATAGCCCGCCATCACCTGAAACTAATCCGGCGGGCGCTGCCAGCGGCACGGCAGCACAACCTGCCTCGAATCATTCGCCAATCCCGCCCACGCCGCCGGCGAAAGGCACGCATGCCCCCGCAGCCACTTCCCATACCAAGGTACCGGCGGCAAGCACGCAAATGAGGCCGGTACAGGCCAATGCCAATCAACAATCGCCGGCAACTTCAGGCAAGGCCCGCGCCAACACGCATCAGGTAGCGGCACCCGAAGCTGTTACCGGTAATAAGCCGGCCGCAGTCCCACCGCCCGGCAGCGGTGACTAAAATTTCCATGGCTATTGGTACAGAAGAGCAGATTCCACAGGTCGCGCCCCCGGCTGAGATCCAGATCGAGGTGCGCGGCATCCCCTTCCCGTTCGCCAAACGCCATGGCGTGTTGGTGGAAAGCATCGATAATGGTGTCGCCCATCTCGTGCACCGACCCGATGTGGCAGCGGAATCCCTGCTGGAAACCCGCCGCGTGCTTGGTGTGCCCCTGTCTTTGCGCAGCGTCAGCAGCGGTGAATTCGACAGCCTGCTGCAGGAAGCCTACGAAGAACAGTCCAACAACGCCATGCAGATGATGGAAGGCCTGGATGAAGATGTCGATCTGTTCAGCGTTGCCCAGGCATTGCCGGAACCAGAGGACCTGCTGGAGAGCGAGGACGATGCGCCAATAATCCGGCTTATAAATGCGCTGCTCACAGAGGCTGTAAAAGAAAATGCATCCGACATCCATGTGGAGCCCTTCGAAAACCGGCTGGTGGTAAGGCTCAGGGTGGATGGCGTGTTGCGTGTGGTGCTGGAATCCCGGCGCGCGGTCGCACCGCTGGTGGTATCGCGTATCAAAGTCATGGCTAAACTGGATATCGCCGAAAAACGCCTGCCGCAGGATGGTCGCATTTCCCTGCGCATCGCCGGCCGCGCAGTGGATGTACGCGTCAGCACAATACCTTCCGGGCACGGCGAACGCGTGGTGCTGCGTTTGCTGGACAAGCAGGCTGGCCGCCTGGAACTGGAACATCTGGGGATGCAATCCGATACCCGCCAACTGATCGACGACCTAATCCACATCCCGCACGGCATCATACTGGTGACTGGGCCAACGGGTTCCGGTAAAACCACGACGCTATACGCAGCGCTTGCGCGCCTCAACGACCGCAGCCGCAATATTATGACCGTGGAAGATCCAATCGAATATTACATCGACGGTATCGGCCAGACGCAGGTCAACACCCGCGTGGAAATGACCTTCGCTCGCGGATTACGCGCCATCCTGCGGCAAGACCCGGACGTGGTGATGGTGGGCGAAATCCGCGATCTTGAAACCGCCGAGATAGCGGTACAGGCATCCCTGACCGGACATTTGGTGCTATCGACCCTGCATACCAATACGGCGGTCGGTGCGATCGCGCGGCTGCGGGACATGGGTGTCGAACCGTTTCTGCTGTCATCCAGCCTGCTGGGCATGCTTGCGCAACGGCTGGTGCGGATCCTGTGCCCGGAATGCAAACAGCCCTATACTGCCAGCGAACGTGAATGCAAAGCGCTGGATCTGTCGCAAACAAAACCACCGACTCTGTATAAACCCGCAGGATGCGAACAATGCAATCGCACCGGTTACCGCGGCCGTACCGGCATCTATGAAATGGTCATTGTGGACGAACACATGCGCGGCATGATCCACGATGGCGCCAGCGAGCAGCAGCTTGAACATTATGCCCGCACCCATACGCCGAGCATCCGCCAGGACGGTAAACGCCGGGTATTGGCCGGAGAGACCAGCATCGAAGAGGTACTGCGTGTAACGCGGGCGGATTAAGGCCTGCTGCCCATCAGGATGTTGTATGCCGGGAACCGCTCATCAAAATAGTGCTGTGCTTTCGCCATTGATCTATATAAATCAAAAAATACAGCTGCTGGACCGTGTTCGGTCGACGATTAGCATGTACAGACGCTGAACCATGGGCGCCTTTGAATATACAGCGCTGGATGGACGCGGCCACGAACGCAAAGGCGTTGTGGAAGGCGACACGCCGCGGCAAGTGCGGCAGCAGCTGCGTGAACAGGGCCTGACACCGCTCGCCATCAATGCCGCTGCCGAGCAGGAGAGCAAAAGCTCGGGGGGGTTCCGCCTGCGCCGGGGCATCAGCGCCTCGGACCTGGCATTGATCACACGTCAACTGGCCACGCTGATACGCTCGGCCATGCCCGTCGAAGAAGCCTTGCTGGTCGCGTCACAGCAATGTGAAAAAGCCCGGCTCAAGAGCATGCTGCTGGCGGTCCGCTCGCGCGTCATGGAAGGCCATACCCTGGCATACGGCCTGTCCCAGTTCTCGAACGTTTTTCCGGAAATTTTCCGCGCCACCGTGGCGGCGGGCGAGCATTCCGGCCACCTGGACGGAGTGCTTGAACGGCTCGCCGATTACGCCGAGAACCGTCAGTTACTGCGTCAGAAAATGACGCTTGCCATGATTTATCCGACGATACTTACGATCATGGCAGTCGTGGTTGTGGCCGGCCTGATGGCTTATGTGGTTCCACGCGTGACCCAGGTGTATGCGCATACCGGCCAGAGCCTGCCGTTCCTGACGATTGCATTGATCGCCATCAGCCATTTTCTGCACAGTTACGGCATCTATCTGATCATCGCGCTGGGAGTCGTGGCTTTCATGATACGCAGGTCGCTTAAAAGCACCGACGTACGCCGGCGCTGGGATCACTACAAGTTGCGCATGCCATTGATAGGCCGGCTGGTGCGCGGCATCAACACTTCCCAGTTCACCCGCACACTCAGCATCCTTGCCGGCAGTGGTGTCCCGGTACTGGATGCCCTGCGCATCTCCGGCGAAGTGGTGGTAAACGTGCCCATGCGTGAAGCCGTGGATGAAGCCGCATTGCGCGTCCGAGAAGGCGCCTCCATCAGCCAATCGCTGTCCCGCAGCGGATTATTCCCGCCCATGGCAGTGCATCTGATTGCCAGTGGCGAATCCAGCGGCAAGTTAGACAGCATGCTGGAACGCGCTGCCATCAGCCAGGAGAGGGAACTGGAAACGCTCACCGGGACTCTGCTGGGCATCATGGAACCGGCCCTGATACTGGTGATGGGCGTTATTGTGCTGCTCATCGTACTTGGCATTTTGCTGCCAATCTTCAATCTCGATCAGATGGTGCATTAACTCAAGGAGATTTTCGTGAAAATTTCTGCTGGTCTGCTTGCTGGCTTGTTGCTGTGTCCGGTAGTGGCGTTGGCCGCCGATCCTTTCGGCTACGACTACGTGGAGCTTAATTATCAGCACCAGTCACTGGATAACGGCACCACCACCAACGGACCTGGCATGGAAGTGGCATACACTGTGTGGAATCAGTTGCAGCTGGTTGGAGGATACGCGCACCTGCATGCCTCTGAGCCCGGGTCGGATATTACCGACAACAACTACTATGCCGGCATACGCGGCGAAAGCAATTACACCGACAGCACGGATTTTTATACCGATATTCTTTACCTCAACAACAGAACCAGCAGCCAGACAGGCAACAGCACTGACACGGGTTACCGGCTGGCAATCGGCATGCGTCATCTGTTCAGCCGCTGGATAGAATGCGATATCGTGGCCGGGCATAATTACCTGGGCCAGTCATCCAATGACGGCACGATTGGCCTGCTATTCAACGCTACCTCGTGGTTGGCGGTTGGCGTAAGCTACTCGCATAACAGCGTGACCAACAACACCAGCAGTTTTCGCGTACGCGCCTATTTCTAGGCACTACATAGAAAAAACCAGGAATTTCCCCAGGGAGTGAAATCAGCGCTGCTTATGGCAGCGGCGCTGTTGGGAATTGATCTGCCAGATCCACTCCAGGAGTATCACGATGAGAACCAAATATATCCTGTTCTGCCTTGCTGCCCTGTCAACGGCGCTGACAATGTACATGCTGCCGGCGCTTGCCGGCAATGTTGCCGCGAGCAGTACCAGCCAAAAAATCTTTCAAAACATCAAATTCCGCAATCTCGGTCCGGCCATCGCCGGCGGCCGGGTAACCTCGGTGGTTGGAATTCCAGGCAATCCCAAGATCTACTACGCGGGCGCGGCAGGCGGCGGGGTATGGAAATCCACCGATGGCGGGCACCACTGGAAAGCCATCTTCAGCCGGCAGCCGACCGCGTCCATCGGAACTATCGACCTCGCGCCATCAAATCCCAACCTCGTGTGGGTGGGTACCGGCGAAGTCAACATCCGCAACGATGTTGTCAATGGCGCCGGCCTGTATCTGTCCACGGACGCCGGCAAGACCTGGAAGCTCATGGGCTTCAAGGATGCCGGCCAGATCGCCAAGGTAGTGGTGGACCCGCACAACAGCAATATCGTGTGGGTCGCCGTATTCGGCCACGTGTGGGGACCGAACCCGGAGCGCGGGGTATTCAAAACCACGGATGGAGGCAAAACCTGGAAAAGAGTGCTGTTCATCAACGATCACACCGGAGCCATTGATCTGACCATGGATGGCAGCAATCCCCAGGTGCTGTTCGCCGCCATGTGGCAGGCGCAGCGTTATCCCTGGAAACTTGTGGATGGCGGCCCGGACAGCAGCATCTGGCGGTCCACAGACGGCGGCGACACCTGGACGAAGCTAACCGGCGGAATTCCCAAGCCCCCCATTGGCCGAATTTCGATCGCCGCAGCCCCGAGCGATCCTGAGCATTTGTATGCGCTGATTGAGACCCGGCGCGGCCATGGCCTGTTGTTCACCTCCACCGATCTTGGTGATCACTGGCAGCAGGTGAGCGACAACTACGAAGTCGATGTACGTCCTTTCTATTTCTCGCATGTATATGTTTCACCTCAAGACCAGAACCGGCTGTATTTCACGGCCTTCCATCTGATGGAATCGGATGATGGCGGGCATACCGCCCATGCCATCGACAGTGATGTGCACGTCGACCATCACGCTTTCTGGCAGGATCCGTCTAATCCTGACCGGATGATCCAGGGCAACGACGGCGGAGTCTATCTGAGCCTGGACGGAGGCAAAAACTGGCGCTTCGCCGACAGCCTGCCGATTGAACAGTTTTACCAGGTGGCTGCCGACAGCAAGCAACCTTTTGATGTATGCGGCGGCCTGCAGGACAACAACGCCTGGTGCGGCCCCTCGCAGTCCAACCCCTTTGAAGACAATCGAAATGCCTGGTTTACCGTGGTGGGTGGCGATGGCCAGTACGTAGTGCCCGCCCCCAGTAATCCCGACATCCTGTATGCAGATTCCCAGGATGGATACATTGTCCGCGACAACCTGAGCAGGCATATTCGCATCAATATCAAACCCTACAGCGCCTTGGACAAGCTTGCGCCCAAAGACCAGAAATTCCGCTTCAACTGGACCGCGCCCATAGCGGTATCCCCAACGGACGCCAATACCGTGTATTTGGGCGGTGATGTTGTATTTAAGTCCACCGACGGCGGCATGCACTGGAGCGTCATCAGTCCGGACCTGACGCGCAATGATAAAAGCAAGCAGCAGGACTCGGGTGGACCTGTAAATCTGGATATTTCCGGCGCTGAAACCTACGACACCATTTTGTCATTGACACTGGCACCCACAGATCCGAAGGTCATCTGGACTGGCACAGATGATGGACAGGTGCAGGTTACCCGGGACGGCGGCCAACACTGGAGTAACGTGACTCCGCCGGGAGCTCCCAAGTGGGAGCGGGTTTCGCAACTCGGTGTATCACCTTTCAATGCCGGTACCGCCTACATTGCTTTCGACGGCCACGAGATGGGTGACAACTCACCGCATGTGTACCGGACCGACAACTACGGCAGGAGCTGGCATTCAATCTCTGCAGGTTTGCCAAATGAGCCGGTGATCGTGGTGCGCGAGGATCCCAATCAAAACGGCTTCCTGGTGCTCGGTAACATGACCGGCCTGTGGTACTCAAGGGATGACGGCAATCGCTGGCAGCCGCTGCAATCGGGCTTCCCGACCGCACCGGTGTTCGATCTGAAGTTCGTGCACCATACACTGCTGGTGGCAACGCACGGCCGCGGTCTGTTCGTGCTGGACAACCTCATACCATTCGAGGAAATGAATGCCCGGGTGGCGCAGAAAAATTTCCACTTGTTTACGCCGTCGCCGGGAATCGAATATTCCTTTGCTGCCGGCCACCTGCCTCAGGGAGCCATGATTGACTACTACCTGAAACAGGCGCTGCCAGCCACTCCCGCCGACCACAAGCGGCATCGTTCGCCGGTCAAAATCGTCGTCACCGATGCCGATGGTCATACCATCTCAACGGACTACGGCCCTGCAAAGGCTGGTGTCAATCAATTCGTATGGGACATGAGCTTTACGGGACCAACGCCTCTGGATTTTACCAAGCCCAGCGGCTTCGAAGCCCGCTTTGGAAACCGCGGTCCTGAGGTTTTGCCGGGCACCTACATGATCACTGTGAGCGCCGATGGACAAACTCAAAAGGCCACAGTCACAGTACACGCCGATCCCAACTTGTCCATTCCCAAGGAAGTCCTGCAGGCCAACCTGCAGTATGGCCTACAGGCGCGGAATCAGATCAGCGCGTTTAATGAGATGCTGAACCGCATAACTGTTATGCAGAAAGCGTTGGCGCTCTTTGAGCAGAATGCGGATACGATTACCGCTTCCCAAGCTCAGTACGCAAACCTGCTGGAGCAGGCGCAGGCGCTCGACAAGAAACTCACTGCATTAAAAGACGGCGTATACAACCCGCTGATCCAGCGTTCAGTCCCCGAAGACAGCCTGCACTGGCCGGGACGCCTAAACCGCGAACTGCACAGCCTTAACGGCTTTGGCCGCAATATCCTGCAGCCACCAACGCCCCAGGAACTGGCCAACGCAGCAAGCATACGTGCCGAACTCAACAGCAAGCTTGACCAGTTCAATACGCTGCTGACTACGGATGTGGCGAATTACAACAAGCGAGCCTTCGCCGCGGGCGCGCCGACACTCATGACCGGCGCCCCAATCAGCGTTCACAAAACCTCAATGTAAGCCACAAGCGAGAACTGATCGTGTATGCAAACATGGGTTACTGTGAAAATGGCAAAACACTGCATGTTCTCTGCATGCATCACTTTTTGATAACCACTCATTTCGGAGATCTGCAATGAAAGTCGTGCATTTTCTTGTCAATTGTGTGTGCCCCATATTTTTGCTGGTGCTGGCGGTTTCGGCCTCCCCGGCCGAGGCACTTGCCGCCACTGGCAGCGGCACGGATGTATTTCATAATCTGAACTTCCGCAATCTCGGCCCGGCCATCGCCGGTGGGCGGGTAACCGCCACAGTGGGTATCCCAGGTAATCCGAATATCTATTACGTGGGCGCTGCAGGCGGAGGTGTTTTTAAAACCGTTGATGGCGGCCTGCACTGGAAAGCGATTTTCGCCCATGAAGGCAGCTCATCCATTGGCAGCATCGCCCTGGCGCCCGGCAATCCAAACCTGGTGTGGGTGGGCACCGGCGAAGTCAACGTCCGCAATGACGTCCTGGATGGCGCCGGTCTGTACCTTTCCACGGATGCAGGGAAAACCTGGAAACTCATGGGGTTCAAGGATGCCGGGCAGATCGCAAAAATCGTGGTGGATCCCCAGGATTCCAACACGCTCTGGGTGGCGGTACTGGGCCACGCCTGGGGCCCCAATACGCAACGCGGCGTCTTCAAGACCACAGACGGAGGTAAGACCTGGAAAAAGGTTTTATACCTCAATGACCATACCGGCGCCATTGATCTGACCATGGATGGCGACAACCCCCAAGTGCTGTTCGCCGCCATGTGGCAAGTCGTACGCCGACCCTGGACATTGGATGATGGCGGGCCTGACAGCGGCATCTGGCGCTCAACCGACGGCGGTGATACCTGGACGAAGCTTGCCAAGGGCCTGCCAAAACCACCCATTGGTCGTATTTCCATCGCCGCCGCGCCCAGCAATCCGGAACGGCTTTATGCGCTGATCGAGACACAGCGTGGCCACGGCCTGTTGTTCGGTTCCAGCGACCTGGGAAACCATTGGCAGGAAATCAGCGAAGACTACAACCTGGATGTCCGGCCGTTTTATTTTTCCCACGTGTTTGTCTCACCAGACAACGAGAACCAGCTGTATTTCACCTCATTCATGCTGATGGAATCCGATGACGGCGGGCATACGGCGCATCCCATCGATTTCCCCAGCGTGCATGTGGATCATCACGCCTTCTGGCAGGATCCAAGCAACCCGAAACGCATCATCCAGGGCAATGACGGCGGCGCCTATCTGAGTACCGATGGCGGCAAGAGCTGGCGATTCCTGGACGGCATGCCCATCGAGCAGTTCTACAGCGTGGCAGCCGACAGCAAGACGCCCTACGACCTGTGTGGTGGTTTGCAAGACAACAGCGGCTGGTGCGGGGCATCAAGCTCCCTGGCAGATGACGTGGTCAGCGGCAATGACTGGTATACGGTGGTGGGGGGCGATGGCGAATATGCAGTACCTGCTCCCAGCGATCCGGACATCATTTATGCCAATGCCCAGTCGGGCGCAATTACGCGCTTTGATCTGCTCACCAAACTGTCACCGTTCATCATGCCGTACCTGCACGGCCCGGGGGCGATTAACGACCTGGAAACCAAGGATCAGAAATACCGCTTCAACTGGACCTCGCCCATTGCCGTATCCCCCACGGATGCCAACACCGTGTACATGGGCGGCAACGTGCTGTTCAAGTCCACGGATGGGGGAACCCGCTGGCAGGCCATCAGCCCGGACCTGACCCGCAACGACAAGAGCAAGCAGCTGAATCCCGGCGGTCCGGTAAACCACGATATCTCCGGCGCCGAGACCTACGACACCATCCTCTCGTTGACACTGGCACCAACGGATCCCAATACCATCTGGGTGGGAACGGATGATGGACTGGTGCAGGTCACCCGCAACGATGGCAAGACCTGGACCAACGTAACCCCGTCCGGGGCGCCAAAATGGGCGCGGGTATACCAGCTGGGGGTGTCGCCATTCGATGCTGGTACCGCCTACGTGGCGTTCGACAATCATGAAATGGACGATTACCACCCGTATGTATACAAGACCGACAACTACGGAAAGTCCTGGCGGCGTATCGATAAAGGCCTGCCGGACCAGCCGGTATTGGTGGTGCGTGAAGACCCGCACATGCGTGGGCTGCTGGTGGCCGGCAGCATGACAGGATTGTGGTACTCACAGGATGCGGGCGAGCATTGGCACGCATTGAAAGCCAACTTCCCCACGGCTGCGGTGTTCGATCTCAAGTTTGTACATCATGCCCTGGTGGTGGCCACACACGGCCGGGGATTGTTCGTATTGGATAATATGCGGCCGGTGGAGGAAATGAACCAGGAGGTGGCCAGACAGGCGTTCCACCTGTTCACGCCTTCCGAAGGCACGGAATTTATACGCTGGTCGCGTGGCGAAGGCGCGGAACCATCATTCACTGCGCCCAATGCCCCCGATGGCACTATGCTGGACTACTACCTGAAGGATGCCCTGACAGCCACACCGGCAGAAAAATCCCAGCATCAATCGCCGGTAAAAATCGTCATCACCGACAGCCAGGGCAATGCGGTGGCCACCGATTACGGCCCATCCAAGGCCGGCGTGAACCAGTTTGTCTGGAACATGCACTATGATCCCGCCACCCAACTGGATTTTGAGCCAGTGCCGGCGTTTGCGCTGGAAGCCGGCTATAGCCCCACGGGTCCCAGGGTGCTACCCGGCACCTACCAGGTGGCTGTGACCGCCAATGGCAAGACCGAACACACTACTGTAACGGTCAACAGCGATCCCAATCAGCACATACCCATGGCTGTCATGCAGGCCGATCTGAAACTCAGCCTGGAAGTTCGCAATGAAAACAGCGCTTTCAATGAGATGCTGAATCGCATTGTAGAGATGCAAGACACGCTCAATGGTTTCGTGGACAGCGCGGAATCCAAGCCGGACGCGCAGGCGCAATTCGGTACGGCTGCGATGCAGGCCAAAGCGCTTGCCAAGAAACTTACCGAACTGAAAGACAGCGTCTACAACCCGGAGCTCCAGCATACCGTGCCGGAAGACGACATCCATTGGCTGTCACGTCTTGACGGCCAACTGCAGAGTCTCGGCTATGTCAGTTACCTGGTTGCACAGGCTCCAACCGATCCTATTCTCAAGGTGGCTGGTGAAATCAGTTCAAAACTGAACACGGTGCTGGCGCAATACAACGACATCCTGGCAACCGACGTCCCGGCTTACAACAAGGCCGCCTATGCTGCCGGTGCGCCCACCTTGCTGGTGGGTAAACCTATCAGCATTAAGCCAGTTCAAATGTAACCAGGATCGCGCACAGGTAAAAAAGCGGGGAGGGCCTTGCCCTCCCCGCTTGTTACCTACAACAGGATTTTAAGACACCTAGAATCGCAGCAGGGCCGCACCCCAAGTAAACCCGCCGCCGAAGGCTTCCAGTAAAACCGTCTGCCCGCGTTGGATGCGGCCATCACGCACCGCCACATCCAACGCCATGGGCACGGAGGCCGTGGAAGTGTTGCCGTGCTCCTGGATGGTTTGAATCACCCGCTCCATGGGCATTTTCAGCTTGCGTGCCGTGGCCTCGATAATGCGCAGGTTCGCCTGGTGTGGAACCAGCCAGTCGAGCTTCTCTGGCGGCATGTGGTTGGCCTCCAGTGCCTCCAGCACGATCTCACCGAGCTTGGTGACCGCGACCTTGAAGACCTCACTGCCCTTCATGTGTATGAAGTCGCGGCGCGCGAAAAAATCCTCGGGCTTCTTGGATACACCGGAAGGAAAATACAGCAGATCCGCATACTTGCCGTCCGCATGCAGGTGGGTGGAAAGTATTCCGGGTTTAGCTGCCGGCTCCAGCACCACTGCACCGGCGCCGTCGCCAAACAACACGCAGGTACTGCGGTCAGTCCAGTCGGTCATGCGTGAGAGGGTTTCGCCACCGACGATCAGGGCACATTTCGAGGCGCCGGTACGGATGAATTTATTGGCGATATCCAGCGCATAAATAAATCCGGTGCAGGCGGCTTCCAGGCTGAAAGCCGGGCAGCCATGGATGCCCAGGCGACGTTGCAACAGGCACCCCATGTTAGGGAACACCTGGTCCGGGGTGGTAGTTCCCACAATCACCAGGTCAATATCCTTGGGGCCTATACCCGCAGCCTGCATGGCATTGCGGGCCGCCTGTTCGCAAAAATCCAGGTTGGTTTCGTTCTCCGCGGCGATATGCCGGCGTTCAATTCCGCTGCGTGTGCGGATCCATTCATCGGTGGTATCCACCATTTTTTCCAGGTCCTGATTGGTCAGCACTTTTTCAGGCAGCCCCCGGCCGGTACCGGTGATACGTGCGTACACAGTTTTCATTCCGCGGTTGCCGGTTGTGGAAATTGCTGTTCCAGGAGCCGGCTGATGCGTTGCGGCACCTGGTTCTGTACTTCAAGAATTGCGATCCGAATGGCGCTGGCGTAGGAAATACTGTCGGAACCCCCGTGGCTCTTGACCACCACGCCTTTCAGGCCCAACAGACTCGCGCCGTTATAGTGCCTGGGATCCAGGCGGCGCTTAAGTGCACGCAATACAGGCAACGCCATGAGGGCTATAAGGCGGGTGAACGTGGTGCGCCGAAACTCCTCGCGAATAAACTGACTGATCATCTTGGCGAGACCTTCCATGGTTTTTAAGGACACATTCCCCACAAAACCATCCGTCACCACCACATCTACATCCTTGGAAAAAATGTCATCCCCTTCCACGAACCCGATGTAATTCAGATGGCTGGCGGAAAAAAGTTTGGCGGCATCGCGCACTTTTTCGATTCCCTTGATTTCTTCCTCACCGATATTCAGCAATCCAACATGCGGTGATTCTATATGGTAGACCGAACTGGCCAACGCCGAACCCATGACGCCGAACTGGAAAAGCTGTTGCGGTGTGCAGTCGGCATTGGCGCCGAGATCCAACATATGTGTGTGGCCACCTTGCGAAGGGATTAGCGCACAAATTGCCGGCCGGTCAATTCCTTGGACCGTCTTGAGTACGAAACGCGCCGTTGCCATAAGCGCTCCGGTGTTTCCCGCACTTACACACGCATCGGCCTGGCCTGACTTAACCAGATTAATGGCCACGCGCATGGATGAATCTTTTTTGCCGCGCAACGCCTGGGATGGCAATTCATCCATCAACACAACTTGCGAGGCAGCCACCATTTGCAATCTTTCGCCATATGTATGGCGGTGGGTTTGCAGCATCGGCTCCAGGACATCGGGATTTCCCACCAGGATAATCCGCAGAAACGAGTTTTTCTGAAGCATGATCAATGCCGCCGACAACACCACGCCGGGGCCGTTATCGCCACCCATCGCATCGAGTGCAATCGTGACTTTAGTGTCGCTCATGCCAAGTCCCCGTATGTCATACGCCCTCGCCTAACGTATGGGCGCATAGCCAATATCTGCAACCAGAACAGGGCAATATAAATATTCACCAGACAAATGTTTTGTCGTGGCGATCACGGATTGTAATGCGCTCAGTCTTTCTGGGCGATGTTGAGGATTTTTTTACCGCGATAATGTCCATCGGCGCTGATGTGGTGACGTCGATGGGTTTCACCGCTGGTTTTATCAATCGACAGGGCCGGGCCAGGGAGCGCGTCGTGAGAACGGCGCTGACCACGGCGTGAGGGTGTGACTCGACTTTTCTGGACAGCCATGATGTACTCCTGAATAAGTTTTCAAACGTATTTGCAGAAATCAGCGCTGATGCCCGCGAAATACAACAGTTCGTTTACAGAATCCCTACTGAACAATGTTCAGCCGCGTTTCATTTGCTTCAAAGCCGCGAACGGCTTGCTGCGAGTATCTATTGCTTCATGCAAATGAGTATCCGAAGCTCCAGTGACTGCGCACGGGTGCGGCGGCTTGTGCAGGACCGCCAACGGCAATGCCAGCAGCAGTTCATCCTCAACGAGGTCGGCGATTTTCACCCGGCCTGAAGCTGATAACAACGGCTCATACGATTCCGGCAGTTCCGCTGCCTGTGTCTCACTCCGCACCCAGGCAAGGGTGAATTCCGACTTTACCGGTAACTCTACCTCTGCAAAACATCGCTGGCAGCTCAGCATCAGGGTCGCTTCAACCGCGCCTTGAACTACGACTTGGTCGCCATCGTAGCGAGCTGACAGATCCACGGCCACCAAGCCGCTATTGTGCGCAATCGCCGTCGCGAGCCTGGATAACGCGCCAAGGCTTATGCTACCCGTCCACTGGACCGGCTGGTGGCTGGCACGGGTCAGGTCCAGAAATTCTCCAGATGCACCTGACATAGGCGCGGTATGATACGTACCGGCTCTAGGCTTGTCAAAAGAAAATTCCTCCAAGCCATTGTTTTTATTAGTAGTTAGGATTTCGACAACGCTACTCAGCGGTTATCAGGAATATGCCGGCAACCCCGCAACTCATATTGGCCTCCAGCTCGCCATACCGGCGCATTCTGCTGGAGCGCCTGACCAGGAATTTCCACTTGGACCCACCCGAGCTGGATGAATCCGGCTTACCCAACGAACCGGTCGAGGCACGGGTTAAACGCCTGGCTGTGGAAAAGGCCGAGGCTGTGGCAATACGTCATGCGGGTGCCTTGGTGATCGGTTGCGACCAGCTGGCCGCTTGTGACGGCAAGATCCTTGGCAAACCAGGCAACCAGGCACGCGCCCTCGACCAATTGGCCGCGGTATCCGGCCGCAGCGTAGTTTTCCACACTGCGGTTTGCTTGCTGGATACCCGCGATCAGCGCCATTACCAGCATCTGGATACCACCAATGTGCGCTTCCGTAAGCTGCTAGCCGCGGAAATCGACCGCTATCTGAACGCTGAGCAGCCCTATGACTGTGCCGGCAGCTTCCGTTCCGAGGCACTGGGCGTCAGCCTGTTGGATGCCATCGAATCGGAAGACCCAACAGCGTTGATCGGCCTGCCGCTCATCGCACTATGCCGGATGCTGCGCGCGTGCGGCCTGCCGTTGCCTTAGTTTGCCGGGCCGGTCAAACTTTCGGTTTTACGCAGATTCGCCAATACCTGCTCCAAGTTATCATCCAAAGGAGCGCTGATCAGCAGCGTCTCGCCCGTGCCCGGATGTGCAAAGCCCAGACTAAAGGCATGCAGGAACATGCGCTTCAGGCCAATCCTGCGCATCTCCTTGTTCACCTGCCGATCGCCGTATTTATCGTCGCCTGACACCGGATGCAGCAAATGGGCTGCGTGTACGCGAATCTGGTGGGTACGACCGGTCAATATTGTGGCTTCCACCAGGGCGGCGTTTTTGAAGGTTTGTAGCGGATTAAAACGGGTTTCAGCCCGTTTGCCTGCCGCCGCTACCCTCACCCTGCGTTCACCGCTTTGCAGCACGTTTTTTTCCAGCGCCAAGCGGACTATTCGTTCACCACCACTCCAGGCACCCGCCAGCAGCGCCAGGTAGCGCTTTTCGACCCGTCCTTCCCGCATGGCAGCATGCAGCATACGCAGGGCGCTGCGCTTCTTGGCAACCAGCAAACAACCGCTGGTATCCCGGTCCAGACGATGAACTAACTCCAGTACCGCCTGTTCGGGCCTGGAAGTTCGTAGTGTCTCGATGACCCCGAAACTAACGCCGCTACCGCCATGCACGGCCATGCCGGCTGGTTTGTTCACCACCAGCAGCTGATCGTCCTCGTACAGGATCGCGCTCTCCAGGGCCGCCCTCTGACGGTTGCCAGGCTGGACAGGTTGCGGGCGCTCTGCCAGTCGCACCGGCGGAATCCGCACCTGATCACCGCTTACAAGCCTGTAGTCCGGCTTTGCCCGCCGGCCGTTGACTCGTACCTGACCGGTCCGCAGCAGCCGGTACACATGCCCTTTGGGTACCCCTTTCAGCGTGCGAAACAGAAAATTGTCCAGGCGTTGTTGCGCCTCCTCATCATGGATGGCGAGACGCCAGGCTTTGGGGGTGAAGTTTTCCACTTAAGTTCCTGAAAATAATGGCGTTCGGGCCGTTGTCGGCGGTACCAATCGCTGTTATAGTACTCGACAGATGGCCGGGCGAAGAACATTACCCGTGGGCCATAGCCTGAAGGAGACCCGTTGGGGTTTCACAAGGTTTAAGAGGTGGGGTTGCCAGCCTATGCAGGCAGCTCCGTGTTAAATGACGTCGCCGGACTGTGGAACCGGTTTGAGCGCCGTTAGGACTGCGCTCCCATGCATGTGCATGGTCATGACGCGCCGATTTGATGCCTGGGTTGGATTTTTACCGGCTGCTGCGCCCCGCGCGGCGCCTTGATCGAAAACTTTCAAAATCCCGCCTGATGGCCGTCCGGCCTATCGTGATCCTGTGCAGACCGTGGTTGAGCGTCTGCGAGAAACAACATGAAAAGAATGCTGGTGAATGCGACTCAACCGGAAGAGTTGCGCGTGGCCATGGTGGATGGCCAGAAGCTATATGACCTGGACATCGAAGTCCCCTCCCGCGAACAGAAAAAAGCCAATATCTACAAGGGCAAAATCACCCGTATCGAGCCCAGCCTGGAAGCATGCTTTGTGGACTACGGCTCGGAACGCCATGGTTTTCTGCCACTGAAAGAAATTTCCCGTGTGTATTTCAAGTCCGGAGCGGACCTTTCGGGGCGCCTCAATATACGCGAACTGCTGCACGAAGGGCAGGAGCTGGTGGTGCAGGTAGACAAGGAGGAACGCGGCAACAAAGGCGCCGCCTTAACCACATTCATCAGCCTGGCTGGTCGCTTTTTGGTGCTAATGCCGAACAATCCACGCGCCGGCGGAGTTTCCCGCCGTGTTGAAGGTGATGACCGCGATGAATTGCGTGAAGCACTAGCGGCACTGCGTATACCGGACAGCATGGGCATCATCATCCGTACCGCCGGTGTTGGTCGCAGCGTGGAAGAACTGCAGTGGGATCTGGATTATCTCATCCAAGTGTGGGAGGCCATCGAAAAAGCATCTGTTGGACGACCTGCACCGTTCCTCATTTACCAGGAAAGTAACGTCATTATCCGTGCGCTGCGCGACTATATGCGCACTGACGTGGGCGAGATCCTGGTGGACGACGCAAAGATGTACGAGGAAGCGCGTCATTTCATGGAACAGATCATGCCGCAAAATCTGGACAAGCTGAACCATTACCAGGACAAGGTTCCGCTGTTTACCCGCTATCAGATTGAAAGCCAGATTGAGGCCGCTTTCGGCCGCGATGTGCGACTGCCCTCGGGTGGCGCAGTGGTGATTGACCACACGGAAGCGCTGGTAGCCATCGATGTAAATTCATCACGCGCCACCAAAGGTGGCGATATTGAAGAAACCGCCCTACGCACCAATTTGGAAGCTGCCGATGAGGCGGCCCGCCAATTGCGCCTGCGCGACTTGGGCGGATTGATTGTCATCGATTTCATCGACATGAATTCGCAGAAAAACCAGCGCGAAGTCGAAGACCGTTTGCGCGACGCCCTGAAAGTCGACCGTGCCCGCGTTCAGGTAGGCCGGCTTTCGAGATTCGGACTGCTGGAGATGTCCCGCCAGCGTTTGCGCCCCTCTCTAGGCGAGTCTACACAAGTAATTTGCCCGCGTTGCAACGGCGAAGGCCACATACGCGGCATTGAATCCTTGTCGCTTTCAGTACTGCGCCTGATCGAGGAAGATGCCATGAAGGAGCGCACCTCTCGGGTAGTGGCACAGCTACCGGTGGATGTCGCCACCTTTCTGCTGAATGAAAAGCGTCAGATTCTCACTGAAGTGGAAAAACGGTGCGGGGTGAACGTTGTACTGGTACCCAATCAGCACATGGAAACCCCGCGTTACAACATCCAGAGGTTACGGGACGACGAAGTACAACAACCAGGTGCCGGTACCAGCAGTTACAAACTCGTGGCCGAGCCCACGCCAGCACCTCTGCCCGGCATGGAAATCCGGCACGAGCCGGCAGAAGAACCTGCGGTTAAGACTATTGCGCCATCCAGACCGGTTCCGGTGGCCGTTTCTGATACCACCCGCGTACCCGGAATTTTCACGCGTTTGTGGCAATCCCTGTTCGGTAGTGGCGAAAAAGCCCCGCCAGCCCCTGTACCACGGACTGCACACCGCGAACAAGAATATCGCCGCGACAGGGAACGCGACCGCGGCCATGACCGTGGGCGACACGGACAAACTGGATCCCGCAGGCATGAACGTGACGCTCATTCACAGCGATATCAGGGTCGCGGCCAATCGCGTACGCATGAACGTACCCAGCCTTATCTGCAGGAACGCCAACAACCACGCTCCCAGGAACGGCAACAGCCGCGTTCCCAGGAACGATCTGCGCAAGCACGCCCAGTGCCGGCAGCCGAACGCACCCAGCCTTTGAAGCCAGCGATTCAGGAAAATATCTCTACTCAGCCTGTGCAGGCAGAATCAGAAAATGGCGCATCAGTAGACAGAACCACTGAACGAGACAAGACCCAGGGCAATCGCAGCCGCGGGACCCGCCGCGGACGACGCGGTGGTCGCCGGCGCCGGCGCTATGAAGGCGGCAAGGATTCCACCAATATGGCCGGCAATGTCGCCGACGGTACTGCGCAAAACCAAGCTGACACCATACCCAATTACACCGGCAGACCGCCAGCGGAGATACCGTCGCCTGCGCCGGCATTGCAGCAGGTCGAAACCCGAAAGCTGCCGGAACCCGGTTACCCGCCGGAGCCCGTCCGGCCTGACGCCACCAAGCGCCAGGAACCACACGACTTCGAACCAATCCGTCCGGAACCCGTTGTCAAGCAACCTGAGCCCTTAGCTACTCCCAAGGAGCTACCACAGCAGGTGGAATCCGTGCGCCAGGATCCCACCATTCCCCTGTACCGGGCACGGGAGCAGGGGGAAGCGCCAGCAGCCCACGAACAAAATGACGAATACAAGCCACAGAAATCAGACGTTGAATCGCATACGGACTAGCCGCATGCCCGCATAAACAATCCGCCCGAGTAATACCGGGCGGATTGTTGTGAGCTCAAGTGCTGTTAATCCGATAAGGCAATACCACGGCTTCTGCAAAGATATTTTAAAAATCCCAATCCGCCCTGGCGGGTGAGTTCCAGCACCCTTTCGAATCCATGGGAGCCGCCGTAATACGGGTCTGGCACCTCCTTGAGCGAACAGTCTTCGGCAAATTCCAATAGCAGCCGCAGTTGTGTATTACAGCTAACCGGACGCAGCTGCTGCAGGTTGCTCAGATTTTCATTATCCATGGCAAGCATGTAGTCAAAACTGTAAAAATCTTCACAGCTCACCACGCGGCCGCGATGCAAACTAATGTCGATGTTGTGCCGGCTTGCCGTCTGTATCGCGCGTTTATCCGGTTGTTGACCCACATGATAGGCATGGGTTCCTGCCGAATCGATCTGCAGATTTAACTGCGGGGCGAGTTGACTTTGAAGTTTACGGAATACGCCTTCCGCCGTGGGTGACCGACAGATATTGCCCATGCAGACGAACAGCACACCGGTCATATAGTACATTCGCCGTTGGCATTCAAGTTGAGGTCAGTTCGAACGCAACAGGAGCGCAACGCGTTCAAGATCATCGGGGGTATCCACGCCCGGACCTGGAGTTTCCCGCGCCACGTCCACCGCAATCTTCATGCCGAGCCAAAGGGCGCGCAGTTGTTCTAGCTTTTCCAGTTGCTCTGTTTCACAAGGCGGGCTACCAGCCAAACGTCGCAATGTACTCACACGATAGGCGTACAGACCGATATGCCTCAATGAACCCTGCCATTGCTGCTGTGATGCCAGTCCCGCAGGCGCAGCTTCGCGGTTCCAGGGTATGGGTGCACGGCTGAAATACATGGCATAGCCAGCCTCATCGGCTACCAGTTTCACCACGTTCGGATTCAAATATTCCCACAGCTCATGGATGGGTGTGCAGAGTGTGGCGATATGGGCGTTTTCATGACTGTCCAGCAACTGCGCCACCTGCCGGATGGCGGAACATGGCATCATGGGCTCATCGCACTGAAGATTGACCACAATATCACCGTCTTCCCAGCCGAACCGGTCGGTCACTTCTGCAATGCGATCGGTACCGGAGACGTGCCCGCTGCCGGTCATTTCCGCCTGAAAGCCCGCTGACACACATACTTCCAAGACATGCACATCGTCCGTGGCCACCAGCACTGCCGCTGCGCCACTATCCCTAGCGCGCTCACAGGCATGCAGTATCAGGGGTTTGCCCAGCAGCTCTACCAGCGGTTTTCCCGGCAGCCGTTGGGACGCCATACGCGCCGGGATGATTACCCTGAATTGCATTCAGAATTTCTCATCGCTGTTGAGTTCCCGGGCTGCCTCTTCCAGCATTACGGGAATACCGTCTCGTATCGGGTACGCAAGCCGATCAGCCTTGCACACCAGTTCCATTTCAGCCCGCCGATGCAGCAACGGCCCCTTGCACAGGGGACATACAAGAATTTCCAGCAACTTGGCATCCATCGTCTATCTCCTCTACACAGGCTGAAGTGTAGGCTTGTAATGAATCAGGATAATTTATCCTCTGGCTCAACGCCTGCATGCTTTAAAACCTGGCGGACTGCATGCAGTATGCGTTCCGCATCCTGCTGGGAAAATTCAGCGCTGGCTGGCACATACCAGTGATTTGGTAAATTCATGCCGTGACATTTTACCGCGTCCTTCTCCGTCATCAGCACTGGCCGGTCGTCAGCGAAGCTTAAATCCGCCAATGAAAGCTGCGTATGATCCGGCAGGGCCCGTCCGTCTACCTTTAAACCATGCCTCTCAAGGGCCTCAAAAAACTGCTGTGGATGACCGATAGCCGCCACCGCATGTGCATGTTGTGCGGCAAAATTTGCCAGCGGTTCGCGCCGCCCATCCCTTAAATTAACCGCTTCCCCCAAGGATAAGTGCATTGTCAGTGCAGTATCCAAAAGCGGATTTTTGACGGTGGCATTTCCCTTTTTGCAAATCACCAGATCGGCACCCAGTATGCGGCCCCTGGCTTCACGCAGCGGACCAGCCGGCAACCGCCAGCCGTTACCCAGCCATCGCATGCCATCCAGCATGATGATCGATAGATCACGCCCCAAGCGGTAGTGCTGCAGGCCATCGTCGCCGATGATTACATTCACATTGTTGTGCCGAAGCAGACAGTCGGCCGCCCTAACCCGGTCTGGCGCCGCGCAAACTGGCGCTTGTGTGCGGCTGGCCAGCAGCACGGCTTCATCGCCAGCCAGAAGCGGGTCGCTCTGGGAGGTGACCATTAACGGCCAATGCGTGGATTTGCCGCCATATCCACGGGTGATGATGCCAGGGTGATAGCCCATATCAGACAAGATATTCGCAAGCCAAATGACAAACGGCGTCTTGCCGCTGCCGCCGACGGTGATGTTGCCTGCCACAATTACCGGCACCGGCGGCTTCACCACTCGAAATATGCCATGCCGGTAACACCACCGTCGCACTCCTGAGACGAGCGCAAATATTCCGGCGAGCGGGATCAGGAAACCAATGGGCCTGTCACTGTACCACCGCTGCATCAGCCAGGCGTTGAATTTTACGGGCAGCATGCGGCAGGTGCTGTTCAGGCCACGCTCGCTTCGCGAAATTGCATGTGATAAAGCGCTGCATAATGACCCTTGTGGGCCAACAATTCGCTGTGCCGGCCGTTTTCGATGATACGGCCCTGGTCCAATACCAGAATACGGTCGGCCCGCTCCACAGTCGAAAGGCGGTGCGCGATCACCAGAGTCGTGCGGTTGCGCATAAGCTTCTCCAGCGCCGCCTGGATATGACGCTCCGATTCGCTGTCTAGTGCCGATGTGGCCTCGTCCAGAATCAGCAGCGGAGCATTCTTTAGCAAGGCGCGTGCAATAGCGATGCGCTGCCTCTGCCCTCCCGACAGCAACACGCCACGGTCGCCTATCTGGGTTTCCAGTTGCTGGGGGAGTTGGCGGATGAACTCCATGGCATACGCGGCCTCGGCCACCGCAATGATTTCGGCTTCCGAGCGCTGTGCCAGCGTTCCATAGGCGATATTGTTGCGGATAGTGTCGTTAAACAACTGTACATCTTGGCTGACCATGCCGATCTGCTCGCGCAGATCGTGCATGCGGTAATCCCGTATATCGTGTCCATCCAGCAGGATCACGCCCTCACTGGGATCGTAGAAACGCGGCAACAGGGCTGCCAGCGTGGATTTTCCGCTGCCGGAACGGCCTACCAGCGCCACGGTTTCGCCAGGCTGTATCCGGAATGACACACCCTTGAGCACCGCGCCTTTGGCGGCGGTATAGGCAAATGTCAGGTTGCGGTATTCAAGCTCGCCGCGCGCACGGATCAGGGACAAAGATCCGCCGCGGGTTTCGATTTTCTCATCCAGCAATTCGAAAATACTCTGGCCGGCAGCAATGCCCTTCTGCAGAGGCGCATTGATATCGGTGACATGCTTGAGGGGCGCCATGACCAGCAGCATGGCGCTCATGAAGGCGCCGAATGTTCCCGCTGATGCCATCGCCAGTGATGTGGGCGAAGTGGCAAAATAGATGATCAGCGCCATGCCACACCCGGCAAGCAACTGAATGATGGGGCTGGAGCCCGCGTTCACCAGCATCAATTTCATGTTCAGGTAGCGATTCCGTTCGTTGACTTTTTCAAAATGCTGGGTTTCCTGCTGCTCACCGCCGAACAGCTTCACCACGCGGTGACCATTGATTACCTCCTCTGCCACCCGCGTCACATCTCCCATGGAATCCTGAATGCGGCTGCTGTAGCGACGAAATCGGTCGCTGATAAACCGCACCAGCAATGCGATCATGGGACCCAATACCAGAACAAAAATCGACAATTTCCAGTTCAGGTAGAACATCAGGGCAATCAGTCCGAGAATCGTCAGCCCGTCCCGGATCAGCACGGTAATGGCGTTGGTGGTAGCTTCAGCTACCTGTTCGATGTTGTAGGTCAGCTTTGAAATCAGCATGCCTGCCGAACTGGCGTCATAATAACTTGCCGGCAGTCGCAGCAACTGTCCGAAAGTTTCAGCGCGCAGCTGCTTGATAACACCGCGTCCCACCCAGGTGATGAAGTATGTGGAAAAAAATCCTGCCGTTCCGCGCAACACAAACAATCCGATAACCTCTAAGGGAATCATCCGGATTGTGCGAAGATCGCGATGCATGAAACCGCTGTCTAGCAGTGGTTTAACCAGCGCGGCGAGCGCCGGCTGGGTGATGGCGTATAAAATCATGCCGAGTATGGCCAGCAGGAATACTTTCCAGGACGGCAGCACGTAAGCCAGCAAACGGCTATAGACACGCAGCACGCTTTGATTGACCGGTCGGCCGTTCATGTCATTGCTGGTTTGCGGGCTTGGTGGTCAGAATGTTGATCTGGGTGAATCCCAGCGACCCCGCCACGTCCATTACCGTTACCACCGCTTGCTGGGTGGAACGCGCATCAGCGCGCAGGATGATGGGCAAGTCACGTCGGTCTCCGGCAATCGAGAGTATGGCGCTGCGTACAGCAGCCGGGCTGGTGCCGGAAACCGCTTTCTGGTTG
>JAGWOR010000021.1 GCA_028870845.1 Gammaproteobacteria bacterium
CGCGGCAGCACCTTGGGATTGAAGTACAGCATGTGGCCCACCGGGTAGAAATGCCAGTGGACGTTTTTCTGGATCGAGGCCGGCAGCTTCATGTGATTCAAGGTGTATTCGGTGGCGAAGAACGGCGTGGCGGTGTCGTAGTAGCCGTTGTTCATCATCAGCTGCATGCCGGGATCATTGCTCAGGGCGCGCGCCAGCGCCGGCGCCACATTGGTGCCGCAGCAGGTGGTGCGGTTGCCGACGCCCATGCCCAGCTCGCTCAGCGGCGGAAAGAACTTCCAGTCCCAGGCGCGGAATACCGCGCCGCTGCTCTGCACGTAGGGCCGGTCGCTCTTATATTTCAGCGTCTGGGTCACGTACTGGTTCAGCAGCGCCGTGAGCGCGCCCGAATAGGCGCTGGTGGTGGCGCCCAGATTGTCGCGCCCGGGCCACGGCAGCAGCGGCTGCAGTTCCGCCGAGGTATAGCGTTCGTCGTAACGGCCGGTCATGGTGTCGTTGCCCATGACGTTGCGCTGGAACACCGGCAGCGGAATGCGTAGGTCGGCCTTGAGCCACAGGGACTCGGGCAACCCGGTGTACTGCGAAAGTTGTGCCGCCACCTGCTGTTTGTCAGCAGCCGACAGAGCCGTGCCCTGGAACAGTGCGTTTGCGTAGGGTCCGGAGGCAAACTGCTCCACCTGCTTCACATAGGCGGCCAGCTCCGGCGGCATGGGATTCAGGCGGTGGTGATACCAGGCGATGGCCGCATAGGAAGGCAGGTAGCTGATATAGGGCAGATCGTTGCCCGGGGTGGCGTCGATGCTGCCGAAATCCAGCACCGTGGAGCACATGATGACGCCGTTCAGGTAAATGCCCTGGTTCACCAGATCATCGGCGAGCACCGCGTTGCGGGTGGTGCCGTAACTCTCACCCAGCAGGAACTTGGGCGAGTTCCAGCGGCCGTTGAGAGTGATGTAGCGCTGGATGAACTGCGCGAAGGCTTTGCCATCCTCGCTGACGCCGTAGAAATCCTTGGGCTTGCCCTCACCGACGATTCGGCTGTAGCCGGTGCCCACGGCATCGATGAACACCAGGTCGGTGCTTTTCAGGATGCTGGTGGGGTTCGGCAGCAGGCGGTAGGGCGGCTGTTCCGCATGGATGTCGCCCGGCTCCGTCCACGGGATGTGCACCGGGCCGAAGCCGCCGATGTCCACCAGCGCGGAGGCGAAGCCGGGGCCGCCGTTGTAGGTGAAGGTGACCGGGCGAGTGTCCGGATTGACACCGTCCTGGGTGTAGGCAATGTAGAACATGCTGGCGATGGGCTGGTTTTTTTCATTCTTGAGCAGCAAAGTGCCGGCGGTGGCGGTGTATTTGATGGTCACGCCGTCAATCGTGACGCTGTGCTGGGTGCGGACTGTGGTCTCCGCAGGCACCGGATGTTCCGGCGGTTTGGTTTTCTCAGCAGCCGTGGTGTCTGTCGCATGTACCATTATCGGCAGCGCGCACAGGGACAACAGCATCAACAGGCGTTTCATGGCTGGGCTCCTGGTTCTTGGTGGGCAACTTTGTGACATTATGACGGTCTATACGTTCCTAGTTCCATCCCTGTCTGGTAAAAGAGGACCTCCATGAAAACCGCTTCAGCTTCGGCGGCCGGCCTTGTGCTGGCCATTACGGCGGGCGCAACACTCGCCAGCGGCATGAGCATGCCGGCGAACGGCGGCGAACATTTTCCCTTCGGCCATCCCGGCCGCGGCACCGGACCGGTGCACGTGATTCACATCCGCGCACTCGACACGCTGCGCTTCGACCCGGCACGCATTGTCGTGACCCGCGGCGAAACCGTGAAATTCGTGGTCACCAACGCCGGCAAGCTGGCGCACGAATTCGTGATCGGCGACACGGCTGAACAGGCCGCCCACGAAAAAGAGATGCAGGCCATGCCGGGCAAATCCATGAAGCATGATGTGAACGGCATCTCACTGCCGCCCGGGCAAACGCGTGCTCTGGTGTGGACCTTCACCCGCGACGGTACGGTCGAATACG
Source organism: Gammaproteobacteria bacterium (assembly GCA_028870845.1). Lineage (GTDB taxonomy): Bacteria > Pseudomonadota > Gammaproteobacteria > Natronospirales > REEB76 > REEB76. The sequence continues at coordinate 2,026 of JAGWOR010000021.1, forward strand.
CCTGTCACATTCCCGGCCATTTCGCCGCCGGCATGCTTGGCAAAATCATCGTCCAGTCGCCCGCCCATCACTGAGCGCCACCGGCGCTGACCTGAGCAAAACCGCTGCGCCGGTCAGCGGATTCGCGCGGGAACTATTCATGGACATGGACATGCCGGCCATGGCCTTGGGCATTTCCGCCGGCGGCATGCCGTGCAGCAGCACCGAGGCGGCGACTATCACGGCCACACCCAGCACGGCCTCGGCCAGCACCGCACGCGCACAACTGCGGACCACCACGGTGGTTTCGCCTGGCGAATTGCCGGCCGGCGCGAATCCGCCGAACAGTATTCCGAACACCGAAGCCGGCACCGGCTTGCCCGCGGCGTGCAGCAGGCGCGGGAGCTTCAGGTAACGGTTGTGGGCGCCGAACAGGATCATCAGCACCACGATGCCGAGCTTCACGTCGAGTGTGATGCCGTAGCCCGTGGTCCACAGCGCACGGAAGCTGCCGAGCTCGCTAACGGCGGTATAGATGCCGGTTGCCAGAATCAAAACGAGCGCGATGCCCGAGAGCGTGGACAGGCGCTGGAAAATCACCGCGCAGCGATCGCCCAGGGCGTCGCCGCCGCGCAGCAGTTTGGGGAAAATCACCAGCGACATGCCCAACAGGCTGCCGACCCAAACGGCTGCCGACATCAGGTGCACCCAATCCATCCACACCGCGAAGGTGAAATCGCCGTGGTCGGCGGGATGGCCGGTTTCGCTGCGGGTGAGCGCGATCCCGGCCGCGGCGATCACCATGAGCCACGCCGCCCAGGTGTGATGGCGATGGTGCAGGCTCCAGCCCCCGGCCAGCCACAACAGCAGCAGTGCCGGGATGCGCCAGATCCACACGTGGCCGTAATGCGTGAACTGCAGCGCCGGTTTCAGCGAGCTGAGCACCAGCGGGAAGGAATGGCCGTCCAGTTCCAGGATGCGCGACAGCAGAATCCCGGCGCTGCTCAGGGTCAGCAGCGCGATGCTGAAGCCGAGCAGGCGCAGCACTGAGGTTTCCAGAGCGCTACCTTCCTCGCGCGGCAGTACCGCGAGCCAGCAGGCCAGCAGGCCGATCACCAAGAACAGCATGCACACGTCGAAAGCGGTTAATGCAATGTTGATGGGCATGGCGGGCCTCGCTGTTATGAGACAGTGAAGGGGAAGCGCCCGGCGGTGTGGTGGCCGTCGCGCGCGATCACGCTCCAGTACACCCAGTACTGCCCGGGCGGCAGCGGCGTGGGCAGCGCGGTTTGCAGCAGGGTATTATCGGATGAAGAGACCGCGCCCTTGCCCTGGCTCACCTGGTCGCCGGCTGCGTTCTTGACGATCAGGGTCGAAAATACCGGCTCGATTTCGCCGTCGAACCAGACCTGCACCAGTTTGGGCGAGGGGCTGACGCTGGCGCCCACGTGGGGTGACGAGTTGTCGGGAAACGCGTGTGCCCACACAGACGGCGCGCAGGCCAGCGCCAGCAGCAGCACTACAGGGATGGTTTTACGCATGCCGGTGCTCCTCACTGCCAGATCGGCGCGCCGATGGTATGCGGCGCGAGATCATCAAGATAGAAATCGAAGCCCAGCAGGATGCCGACCGAATTGCCGGTGCGGTGGTTCACCGGAATCTGCAGTTCTACACCCCACTGCACGTAGTGGTTGATCCAGATGAACCCGGGGTTGATGTAACCGGTGGTCTGGCCGTGGCAGCCGTTGTCAAGGCAGGTCTGCATGGGGAACTCGATGATGGGAATCAGGTTGTTGAACGGCGCCTTGAGACCCACGTATTTCACGAAATTCTGCAGGTACGGAATGCTGTACTGCAGTGAAAACGACCAGTTGAGCATGCGCGGCGCCGCAGGGTCAGTGGGAAAATCCACTGAAACCGCGCCGCTGACGGCTGCGGGTTTGAGCCAGTTGGCCGAAACGTTGCCCAGGCCCTGGCCGAAGGCGAATTCCGGCGTCCAGGTGGAATAGGGCGTGCCGATGGCGCGGCTGCCGCTGTTGCCGATGGAATCCGCCAGCGACAGCATGCCGATGGATTCAGTGCCGTCATTTTCATACAGCTGGTAGGCGCCGGCGACTGTGAAGTTGTCCCAGCCATGCAGGGCAGGTGAGTTCCCCGGCACCAGGCTTTGGTAATCGGTGCTCACCACCAGGGAGAAATCCGGAGTGACCGGTTTGGTGAATGCCGTCGACAGGATGTTCTGCTCGGTGCCATCCACGTTGATATGGCTGAACGTCAGTGGGAGTTCGGCGCCGATGCCGGGATCGTCGAAGCTCAAGGTCGAGGGAAACAGCCGCATGCCGGCGACCGCATGGGCTTCCGCATTCATCGGCATCGCAGTTGCGGTAATTGCCAGCATCACCACGATCCGGATACCAAGATTCATTTCATGTTCGCAACACGACATATGATTTTTCCCATCACAGGTGGCCACAATCCGCCAGGGTTACACAGGCCGGATATTGAAATGGAACGGGGTACTGCGCCGCACCCCGCCGGGAGCCGGGCTGATGACCTGGATGCGGTCACCAACCGGTTCCGGACCGGCAAGCGGTCAGCAATACGCGATGGAGTCAGGCGGCCGGCGGGGCGCGAGGCTGGTATCGGAGGGATGAAATCCGGTGCGGGATCCGGGTCTGCAGGCGCGCTATGCCCAGGTAATACAGGGGAATTGCCGGAGGCATGGGCGCGATGGCCGGTGTAAACACTTCCAGCACGCCGTGGGCCATGACCTGGCATACGGGGCAGTGCAGTTCGCCGGTCAGGGTCTTGTGGTGATGGGTCGAGCCGATGGTGTACAGGCCCACCGTGCACAACACCGCGGCGCAGGCCATCCGGGCAAACCAGTGGGCCCGGCGCATGCCGGTGAGTATCCCGGGCGGGTTTTTCAGGTGCTTCGCGGTCACTTTAATATATTAGGCCTGCAATGCCGTTTCAGGGTCGCCGTGCTGCAGTAGGGCCCTGCAGCGCAGGGTAAAGTTCCGGCCGGAGTATAGACCAGTCTCAGCCAGCCGTGTTTGGGCACGCCCCCCGCAGCGGGAGCTGTGCCTGCGCCGTGAACTCCAGGCTCCGCGGCGCAGGCGTGCATTGGATTATTTAGCCAGTGCCGAATCGTAAAATTTGTCCAGGTCCGCGTGCAGCTTGGCCAGCGCCGGCGTGTGGATGTAGAGCATGTGGCCGTCGTGGTAGTAATCGATGGTGATGTTCTTCTGCAGCGACGGATCCAGGCCCATGTGGTTGAGTTCGTATTCGGTCTTGAAGAACGGCGTGGCCAGGTCGAAATAGCCGTTGCCGGAAAATACCTTGAGGTGCGGATTCTGGGTCATGGCCTCGCGCAGGTCCGGCAGGGTGTCCGGCACCGGGTATTTCTGGCCGTCCACCACATGGTGCCAGTCCCAGGCTTCACCGACTTTGTAATTCAGAAACTGATAATCGGCGTTGCTTGAATACTTCAAGTCGTTGCTGAGATACCAGTGGAACGGCGCCACGAAAGCCGGAAACAGCGCGGTGCTGGACGGATCGTATTGCGGAAATTCCCCGGCTGAATCGAAATCAATGCCCTCGAATCGGGCGTCGAAACGGCCTACGGTGTGGCCCTGGCTGCGCAGCAGCTGTTTCATGAAGCGCGCCGGTTGGATGCGGAGTTTGGTTTCCTTGAGATAGGTTGCGCTGAGGCCGGTATAGGCATGCAGCTTGTCGATGACCGCCTGCTCCTGTGCGGCGCTGATGCTATCCCCCGCCTGCAGTGCCTGCGCGTATTCGCCCAGCGCGAACTGGCGCACCTGCTGGAGAAAAGCCGGCAGATCGCCACGCTTGTCTGGCAACTGGTTGTGGTACCAGGCCACGGCGGCGTAACTCGGCAGGTACAGTTCATAGGACAGGTCGTTGGAACCCGGCGGCTGGAACCAGAACTCGTCGTTGAAATTCAGGATGCTGGACAGCAGGATCACGCCGTTCAGGGCCACGCCCTTGTCCTGCAGCCACTCGGCCAGCATGGCGGAACGCGGCGTGCCGTAGGATTCGCCCAGCACGAACTTGGGCGAGTTCCAGCGGTTGTTCTGGTTGATGTAATTCTCGATGAATTCGCCGAAAGATTGCACATCCGGATCTACTCCATAGAAGTCCTTGCCGGTGGCCTTGCCGAGTGTCTTGCTGAAACCGGTGCCCACAGCGTCGATGAACACCAGGTCGGTTTTGTCCAGCAGGCTGTAGGGGTTGCTGCGCAGGCTGTAGGGCGGCGGCGGCGTAGGAGCGGCGTCGGTGGTCTGTACGCGCATGGGTCCGAATCCGCCCAGGTTCACCAGCACCGAGGAGCCGCCTGGCCCGCCGTTATAGGCAAAGGTCACCGGCCGCTTGTCGGGGTTGGCGCCCTTCTCGGTGTAGGCGATGTAGAACATGCTGGCGGTGGGATCGCCCTTGGAATCGTGCAGGACGATGGTGCCGGCGGTGGCGATGTAATCGATGCGCTCACCGTTCACCGTCACCTGTCCGTGGCTGATGACCTTTTGTTGCTCGACAGCGGCCGCCGGCAGCGGATTTTTATCGGCGGAAGTTTTGCCCTGATCCGCGGCATAAGCCGAAGCCGCAAACATCAACATGCCGGAGGCCAGCAGACAGACTATCAAGCGTTTCATATGGTTCTCCCGGGAGATGGTCATTGTCGTCGCAACTCAGTGTTGCAGGACACGGTCATAGAATTTATCCATGTCGGCCTGGTATTTCTTCAGCGCCGGCACATTCAAATAAATCATGTGTCCGGACTGGTAGTAGCCGTAACGGATGTTGTTTTTCAGCGATGCATCCAGGCCCATGTGATCCAGATCATATTCGGTCTCAAAGAATGGCGTGGCGAAATCGAAATAGCCGTTGGCGGAAAACACTTGCAGGTGCGGGTTTTGCGTCATGGCCTGGCGCAGATTTTCCTCCACATCCATGAGCGGGAATTCCTGGCCGTCGATGCGCTGGCCGTTGTTCCAGTGCTGGTTCACTTCCCGGTAGTTTTCCACCAGGTAGTCGAGTTTGGTGTGGTACTTGAGGTCGTTGGCGAGATACCAGTGGAAGGCGGCGGTGAACGCCGGGCCGATGGCCGAGCCGGCCGGGTCGTAGGACGGATCCTCGCCGGCGGCATCCGCGTCAATACCCTCAAAACGCGAGTCCAGCCGCCCGATAGTGCGGCCCTGGCCGCGCAGCAGTTGTTTCTCGAAACGGAAGGGGTCGATACGCAGCTTGGCTTCCAGGATGTACTTCACCGGCAGTCCGGTGTAGTTGTGCAGTTGCTGGGCGATGGCCTGGGATTGCGCGGCGCTCAGGTTGTCCCCCTGGCTGAGGGCTTGGGCATAGTCGCCCAAGGCGAACTGGCGCACCTGCTGAAGAAAAGCCGGTAAATCCGCAGGCTTCTGCGGCAGTTTGTCGTGATACCAGGCGCTGGCCGCCATGGTGGGCAAATACAATTCATAGGGCAGGTCCAGGCTGAACGGCGGGCCGGGGAAATCCACGAAGCCATTCAGCCAGGAGGACTGCAGGATCACGCCGTTGAACGCCATGCCGTTTTTCTGCAGCCAGTCCACCAGGCCGGCGGCGCGGGTGGTGCCGTAGGACTCGCCGAGGAGGAATTTGGGTGAATTCCAGCGGTTATTGAGGGTCACGTAACGCTGGATGAACTTGCCGAAGGATTCGATGTCGGCATCGGTGCCGTAGAAATCCTTGTCTGTGCCTTTTCCCACGATGCGCGAATAGCCCGTGCCCATGGCGTCGATGAACACCAAGTCGGTCTTGTCCAGCAGCGAGTACTGGTTGGGCACGATGTCGTAGGGCGGCGGCGGTGTGGGTTGCGCGTTGCTGGTGACCACCCGCACCGGCCCGAAGCTTCCCATGTGCAGCCAGATGCTGGAGGAGCCCGGGCCGCCGTTGAACAGGAAGGTGACGGGCCGGCGTGACAGGTCCGATACGCCATCCTTGGTGTAGGCCACGTAAAAGAAGCTGCCGATGGGCTTGCCCTCGCCGTTGTCCACCAGCAAATTGCCCGCGGTGGCCGTGTATTGGATCGTGCTTGCGCCGATTTTCACGCTGTGCCGGGTCACGGAACTGGTTTCCTTGGGCACCGGCAGTTGCTTGGCGGCGGCGGGCTGTGTGGGTGGATTGTCTGCGAATACCGGCAGGTTCATGGCGCACAGCAGCAGCATTGGCAGCAGGGTGGTGATTTTTTTCATGATGCTCACTCTGGGTTATCTACGGCAAGACACCCGTCTTGGCGGCGGGTGTCTTGCCTGTTACGGGTTTAATGATTGTCGGTCTGGTCGTAGAACTTGGCGAGGTCATCCTTGTATTGCTTCAGGGCCGGCAGGTACAGGTACATCATGTGGCCGCCCGGGTAGTAATGGAAGCTGATGTTCTTGTAGATCTCCGGTGGCAGGTCCAGCTGGTCAATGTCGTATTCGGTCTTGAAGAACGGCGTGGCCAGGTCGAACAGGCCATTTGCCGAGAACACCTTCAGGTGCGGGTTTTCGCGCATGGCTTCGCCCAGGTTGGCGGCCACGTCCGGCAAAGGTGGCGTGAAGAACGAACGGCCGCCCGGTAACGGATGTTTCCAGTCCCAGCTGCGGATGATTTTGAAGTACGTGACCCGGTAGTTCAGGTCGCTCTTGTAGTGCAGGTTATTGCGCAGGTACCAATACCAGGCGGCGGTGAAGGCCGGGCTGATGGAGCTGTCGGAGGGATCGTAATCGGGATATTCCTCGGCATCGTCCATGTTGATGCCCTCAAAGCGGGCGTCGTAGCGTCCCATGGTGCGGTCTTCATCGCGCAGCAGCTGGGCCCGGAAGCGCGAGGGATTTACCCGCAGGTTGGCCTGCTTCAGGTATTGCTCGCTCAAGCCGGTGTATTGGTGCAGTTTGGCCAGTACCTCGTCATATTCGGATCGCGGCAGGCTGGATCCCTGAAACAGGGCATCGGCGTATTCGCCGCGGGCAAACTGGCGCACCTGCTGCAGGAACGCCATCAGGTCCGAAGGCTTGTTGGGCAGCTTGTCGTGGTACCAGGCGATGGCGGCGTAGGACGGCAGGTAGGTGATGTACATGAGATCCGTGCCGGGGAAAGTGTCGCCGTAGTTGAGCACGCTGGACTGCAGGATCACGCCGTTCATGGCCACGCCCTGGTGCTGCAGGTAATCCACCAGATTGGCCGAACGGGTGGTGCCGTAGGATTCGCCCAGCAGGTATTTGGGTGAATTCCAGCGGTTATTCACCGTGATGTAGCGTTGGATGAACTGGCCGAAGGATTTAACATCCTGATCCACGCCCCAGAAATCCTTGCCGCTGGCCTTGCCCACCGCCCGGCTGAAGCCGGTACCGATGGCATCAATGAATACCAGGTCGCTCTTGTCCAGCAACGAATACTGGTTGGCGACGATGTCGTAGGGCGGCGGCGGGGTTGGTGCGGCGTTGCTGGTGACGATGCGCATGGGGCCGAAGGCACCCATGTGTAGCCAGATGCTGGAAGAGCCCGGCCCGCCGTTGTACAGGAAAGTCAGCGGCCGGCGCGACAGGTCCTTGACGCCATCCTTGGTGTAGGCCACATAAAACACGCTGGCATCAGGCTCACCCTTGTCATTGCGCAGCAATAGCGTGCCGGCGGTGGCCGTATAGCGGATGTCGTGGCCATCGATGCTCACGCTGTGCTGGGTGACGACGGCCTCTTCCTTGGGAACCGGCGCTGCACTGGTTTTGGCTTGCGTGTCTGGGGCTGACGACTGGCCCGCCGCAAATGCCGGGACAGCCAGGAACAATGCCGAAAGCAGCAGGCAGTTGAAGGCTTTCTTCATTTTCATACTCCGGGAAGTTTCAACAAACGGGTATATATATGACCAGGACAGGGGCAGGGGGCCGCGTCAGCGGCCATCCTACCTGTTCCGAGGAAGCAAGTGGAGTGCGCGACGCGGGTTACGCCTGTTTGAAGGCGTCACGGGTCAAGTTTTCCGGTTTTCCGGATTTGACCGCCACATTGTCCTCAATGCGGATGCCGCCGTATTTGCGGAATTCAGCCAGCTTCGGCCAATTCACCTGACCCGCATTCTTATCCTGGCGCAGCTTGTCCAGGAGCGAATCGATGAAATACAAGCCGGGCTCGATGGTTACCACGAAGTTTTCCTTGAGTACCCGGGTCATGCGCAGGAAAGGATGGCCGGCGGGCTTGGGAATGGTGTCGCCGCGCGGACTGGCCATGGACCCTCCCACGTCGTGGGTCTGAAGACCCAACAGATGTCCGAGACCGTGGGGCAGAAATGTGCAGCTGATGCCGCTCGTCACGATATCCTCTGCCGGCAGCTTCACAAACTCGAAATCGTGCAGCAATTGTGCGATGCCGTGATGCGCCTCCGCATGCAACGCCTTGAAGTCTGTTTCCGGCTGGGCTTTTTTCGCTAACTGCTGCTGTACCTGGTCAAGAGCGTAAATCAGTTCCTGGAATTCGTCAGGTTTCGCGGAATAGGTGCGGGTGATGTCCGAGGCATAGCCGTTTACCTGCGTGCCGGCATCGATGAGGAATGCGTGGCGATGGTCGGGCTTGCTCAGGTCCCAATTCTGATAGTGCAAGGTGGACGCGTGCTCATTCAGGGCGATGATGGCGCTGTAGGGCAGCTGGTTGTCGGTCTGGCCGGTGGCGGCGCAGAAGCTGGTGTGGATCTCGAACTCGCTGGCTCCGGCGCGGAACGCCTGTTCGGCGGCTTGATGTCCCTTGGCGCCCAAGGCACTGGCGATTCGCATGCACTCCAGTTCATATTCGGTCTTGACTGCGCGGGTGTAATTCAGGGTGTTCAGCAGGGATTCAGGATTCACGTCAGCGAAGCCCCAGTTTTTGAAGCGATCCTGCCATTCACCCAGGAATACGCAGCGTCGCGCAACCGGCAGCGCGCCGGGAGCATCCTCAGGGCGTTTGATGATGCGGATGTCGAAATACCCGGTCCAGTACCCGGCGGGGGCTGCGGGTGGCAGGTACCAGTAATCCTCGGGCTGGTAGTAGACCAGAACCGGCTTGTGGCCGGGGACATACGCCACGAAGGAATCATGTGCCTGGCACAGAGGCAGCCAGTTCTTAAAATGCGGATTGACCCGAAAAGGGTAATCCATGTCATCCAAGAACAGCGTATGCGGGCTGCCGGCGAACACCGCGATGGCGTCAAAACCGGCGGCCGCCAGCGCCATGTCGAAGCGCTTGGCGACGGTTTTCAGGTGGTCTGGGTAGAGCCGCGTGAGCGCCTCGGTCATACTGTTCCCCATCCCTCGCGTAGGTATCCTGGGGATTATTTCAGATTCCGCGCCCGCTGGCACGGTCTGTTCGCCGGGTTGTTAAGATAAGCGTCGTGCATCGCGTGACGGGAGCAACGACATGGAATACCGGCGTCTGGGCAAGGCGGGTCTGAAACTCAGTGTCCTGTCTTTCGGGTCCTGGGTTACCTTCAAGAACCAGCTGGATGACAGGCAGGCGGATCAATGCCTGGGAACGGCCTACGACGCCGGCGTGAATTTTTTCGATAACGCCGAAACCTACGCCGCCGGCCAGTCCGAAGTCATCATGGGACGGGCGCTGAAACGCCTGGGTTTTCCGCGCGACTCCTATTGTGTGTCCAGCAAGGTGTTTTTCGGCAGCCGCAGCGCGCCCTTGCCAACGCAACGCGGACTGTCACGCAAACACATTATGGAAGCCTGTCACCAGGCGATGCAGCGTTTGCAGGTTGATTACCTGGATCTATATTTCTGCCACCGGCCGGACCCGGATACGCCCATTGAGGAGACGGTACGCGCCATGCATGACCTGGTGCAACAAGGCAAGGTGCTGTACTGGGGCACTTCCGAGTGGCCGGCGGAGGACATCATCGCGGCGCACAGCATAGCCCATGGTCTGTATCTCACGCCGCCGAGCATGGAACAGCCGCAGTACAACCTGTTTGTACGCCAGCGTGTGGAACAGGAATACGCGCCCCTGTACCGGGATTACGGCATGGGTACCACGGTCTGGTCGCCGCTGGCTTCCGGGATACTCACCGGCAAGTATAGCCGCGGGATCCCGGCGGATTCGCGCGTGAACCTGGCCGGCTATGAGTGGCTCAAGGAGCGCGTCGAGAATGAGGAAGGCAAGCAAAGGATTACCGCCACCGACAGGCTGAAGTCGGTTGCCCGGGAGCTGGACATGAGTGTGACCCAACTGGCGCTCGCCTGGTGCCTGAAGAACCCGAATGTCAGCAGCGTGATTCTGGGGGCTTCGCAGCTGCAACAGTTGCGCGAGAACCTTGGAGCTTTGGCGCAGCTGGCAAAACTCTCGGCCGAAGTCATGCAGCGCATCGAAAAAGCCATTCGCTGATATGCATAAGCCGACTGCAGCTGCGCAGCAAGCGCATCAGCTGATGCTGCAGGCGGCGGATTATTATGGCCGCGATGGATACGCAAGCGCCGCTGCCCTGTGTGAGCGGGCATTGGCCATCAGCCCGGAAATTCCCGAAGCCCTGCATCTTCTCGGCCTGTGCCGCTGGAAATCCGGCGCCAATCTGGACGGCGTATTACAACTGCTGCAGCAAGCCGCGGCGCTCAAGCCGAATGATGCCCAGCTGTGGCACAACCTGGGTATCGTGCGCGAACAAAGCGGCGATCTCGCCGGTGCGCGCGAGGCTTTCCGCACAGCAGTGCTCTGTGATCCTGCGCGCAGCGATTCCCAGTACAACCTTGGCGTCATGTGTACGGCGCTCAAGGAGGAAGCAGCTGCCGAACAGGCTTACCGTCAGGCGCTGGCCACTGATGGACGGCATGCCGGCGCAGCAGCGGGCCTGGCGGCGGTGTGTGAAGCCCGCAACCAGCCGGAGGAGGCCGGCCGCTGGCTGGCGGTGGCTTTGCAGCAGGACCCGCATGACGCAGTGGCAAACCTTACCCAGGCACAACTGGATTTCCGCATCGGACATTATCCGCAGGCGGTAACCCGCCTGCAGGACCTGCTGCAGCGTCCCCTATCAGCAATCAATCGTTCACTGGCCCTGGGCCGCCTGGGCATGAGCTATGACCGCCTGGGCAATTATCAGCTGGCGTTTGCAGCGTTCATGCAGGCCAAGCAGGCACTCAACCAACAAATGTGGAGTTCTCCAGAGGCTGATCTCTACAGCCCGGCAACGGCAGCGCGCATCTGCCGGCAGTTCGGCTTATTGACCGGCAATGGGCCAATACCCGCAGAGCCAAAGTCGGCCGTTGCACCGGTGTTTCTACTGGGGTTTCCACGCTCCGGCACCACCCTGTTGGACCAAATCCTGTCCTGCCATTCCCGCATTCTGGTACTGGAGGAACGCGAGACCCTGCAGGACGTGTTGCAGGATTTCGCGATCTCCGACCGCCGGCTTGAGGAATTTGCCCACTGCGACGCGGGGCTGCTGCAGGATTATCGAGATCGATACTGGTCCCGGGTTTCGGATTTTCTGCCGCAATACTCCGCGCACATGCTGTTCATCGACAAGCTGCCGTTGAACACCCTGTATTTGCCGTTGATCCGCCGCCTGTTTCCCGCGGCGCGATTTATTCTGGCGCTGCGTGATCCGCGCGACGTGGTGCTGTCGTGCTTCATGCAAAGTTTCGAACCCAATGCCGCCATGCGGAATTTTTTCAGCCTTGAAACGACCGTGGGTTTTTACAGCGCGGTCATGCAGATCGCCCGGCTGGCACTGACATCGTTTCCAGAACAAATCCATGTATTGCGCTATGAAGCCCTGGTGGAGGACGCGGCCTCGGAAACCGGGAAATTGCTGGCATTTCTCGGCCTGGATTGGGAACCAAAAGTATTGGAATTTCATAAAACCGCCCAAGGGCGGCGCATCCATACTCCCAGCTATCATCAGGTGGCGCAGCCTATTTACCAGGCAGCGTGCCAGCGCTGGCGGCATTACGCGCAACACCTGCAGACGGTACTGCCGCGATTGCAGCCGTTTGTGGATTATTTCGGCTATTCCTGAGCATAGGCAAAAAAATCCCGCGGCCCTTGCGGGCCGCGGGTGCAATAGGTCATTGCCAGTCGGTATCAGAACTTAACGTTGATGCGCCCGTAGAAGAAGCGCCCGGGCACGTCATACAGCGTCGGGTCGAAGCTGTTGAGCTGCTGCTGGGTGGACGAAGGCGGAGCCTTGTCCAGGAAGTTCTTGATGCCGAAGGTGAAGCTCATCTTGGCGGGATCATAGTTGTAGTTCACCTGTACGTCGTTGTAGACCACCGCCCCCAGGTAGTTGGTGGACAGGCTGTTGTTGGCATAGTTGGGATTGGAGCACAGTCCCAGGTTGGTGAGGCTGTTGGACGAACCGTCCAGGTAGTCGGAGCAGGGTTCCGTCATGCCGCTGATGTAGCGCATGTTCCATTGCGCCATCCAGTTGCCGCGGGTCCACTGCAGGAAGGTATTGGCCTTCCAGCGCGGCACGCCGAAGGGGAACACGGTGCCGCCGCGCTCCACGCTTACCAGCTGGGTCACGGTCGGCGAGCTGCCGGGATTGGGCGTGGTGATCTGGTAGTTGCGGGTGAAGGTGCTGTCCAGCCCGGCCTTGAACTCACCTACCGAGGTGCTGGGGAACACATAGGTGACTCCGAAATCAATGCCATCGGTGAGCACGCTGCCCACGTTGGTGACGCTGTCATTGATATTGGTGATGGCGCCGATGCCGCCGCGCGAAATGCGGGTGCAGTCGCCGAGGTTGCCGGCGATGTAGCAGCCGTTGAGGATGGACTGGCCGCTCAGGGGCTGGATGGTGTTCTGCAGCTCAATGCGGTAGTAGTCCATGTTCAGGTCCAGGCCCGGCGCCCAGTCGGGGCTGTAGACGAAGCCCACGGTGCGGGAAATGGAGGTTTCCGGCTGCAGGTTCTGATTGCCGCTTTCCAGCGTGTTGATCTGGCCGTTGGTCTGCAGGTATCCGGGTGAAACCGGGGCTACGCCACCATAGCCGTTGGCGCAGCGTTGCTGAACGGTGAGCGAAACGCCCGAGTTTTGATAATTGCTGCAGGGATCGGTAACCGTGGAAGACAGCAGGGTGGGACCGGCATACAGTTCATCGATATTCGGCGCCCGGAAACCCTGGGACCAGGTGGTGCGCGCCAGGAAGTCGTCGCTCACCTGCCACTTCAAACCGGCCAGGCTGGTGGTATTGCCCCCATAGGAGCTATAGCTGGTATGGCGCGAGGCCACGTCCAGGTCCAGCAGCTTGACGGCCGGAATGTTGGCCAGCAGGGGAATGTCGAATTCCACATATTCGGATTTTTCCGTGATCCGGCCGGAGGTGGGTGGCACGGCAACTTTCGGATTGAAGCTGTCGTAGCCTGCCTGGGCCACCGAGTCGGGTATGAAACTGCCGTCGTGTTCCAGGTACTGGTAGCCGGCGGCGAAGCCCAGGGGGCCGGCCGGTAGCATCACCAGGTTGCTGTTGGTGATATCGGCGTTGTAGACGCGCTGGTTGTTGGTGAACTGGTTCTGCTGGGTGTAGGCACTGTAGGTGAGCTGCCCCGGTGAGATGGGCGTGGTCTGGCCGCCAAAGAAGTTGATGGGTACGCAGCCGGTGGTGGCCGCACATACGCCGGGATCCCCCATGGCGATGCGCAGACTCTGCACGTTCAGGGAGCCGTAGTTAGTGTCGATTTCCGTGTCCTTGGAGAAGATGTAGCCGGTGCTCCAGTCCCATTCCGATCCCAGGGCGTTGAAAAAGCCGTTGAAACCGCCGCTGAAGCGCCAGGTGTCTTCATTTTCGTTGTAAATGCGGGGGCCGTCCTCCACCATGCGCCGGCCCAGAAGCCCCAGCCAGCCGGGACCAATGGGTGCATTGGTATTCAAATCGAATCCGAAGGGATTGTATTGCTGGTTGGCGGGGATGTCGGTGACGATGCTGGTGGAAGCAAAGAACAGCGGCGTGGGTCCGGCCTGCTGCTGGGAATTGCGGTGGCTGTAGTTCATGTCCGCGGTGAACGTCAGGTTGTCGGTCAGGTCAGTATGTCCGGCCACGTAACCGCTGTAGCGTTCCTCGGGTGTCAGCACGTAATTGTAGGGGGCATAGTTGAAGCGGTCCTGCTGCACGAACGGTGCAAACTGGTTGGCTGCCGTGCCAGGCTGGCCGGTAATCAAGGTCAGGTCGCACAACGGCTCATAGTTGGGCGTGCTGGCGGAACCAAAATTGGTGGTGGGGCACTGGGACGAAGTCAGCCCGGTGGACGCGGCCGGAGCGTTGTTCGGATCAGTTGGCGTGCTGCTGGTTGGCGGTATGAACACAAACCGTCCCTGGGGAGTGGCGGAACTGCCGCGCGTCTGGCCGGTGCCGAACACCGGTTCCCTGGAAATGGTGCGGGCATTGGCCGGGATCCCGTTCTGGTTGGTGTAGCTCACGTTGTACACCAGGCTGGCATGGTCGTTAGCGAGGCCCGAGGTGAAATCGTATTCCTGGGTTCTGCCGTCCCAGCCGCCGCCGTCCCCGTGGCCGTCATACAGGCCCAGGTAGGCATTCGCCTGGGTACCGGTAAAATTCTGCACGGTGATGATATTGACTACACCGGCGATGGCGTCTGAACCATAAATGGCTGAGGCGCCATCCTGCAGGATTTCGATGTGGTCGATGATGGAGGTGGGGATGGTGTTGAGGTCCACCGTGCCGTCCAGGCCGGTGATCCAGCGTTTGCCGTTGACCAGCACCAGGGTACGGTTGGCACCCAGGTTGCGCAAATCCACATTGGTCTGGCCGCCGCCGGTATAGGTGAAATTGCCGCCGTCGTTGGCCATGGTGTTCAGAGCCGCTCCCGACGAGGTCAGGGTCTGCAGGATCTGACCAACGGTGCTGAGACCGGAAGCCTTGATCTGCTGTTGGGTGATGATGACGATGGGCTGGGCGGTTTCCACGCTGGTGCGTTTGATCTTGGTGCCGGTGACCTCGATGGTGCCGAGCTGGGCTTTGGTTTCATTGTTGTTGGCGGTGCCGGTGGCCTGATCCTGGGCCAGTGCCGCCGGTCCGGCGAACAAGGATGTAGTTACCCCGCATGCCAGTGCGGTCTGGATAGCGCGCTTCAGCAGATGACGATTCGACATTGTGATTCCTCCACCCAAAGTGATGTTTTATAGGCGGTGAGGCAGGCGATTTCCCGCTACTCGGCACCGTGTTGTTAAAATCTTACAGATTGGAAGGGACTGATTTTCCCTAACCCCAGGTTTTTATACTATCTAACAGTAGCTTAACTATAGCCGAAATTAATAAAAGTATTTGCGTTGTACATAACCAACAAATTGACGATTATGTAGTGCTACTTAAAGACACCAGCATAAGAAATTGTTTATAAAAGAATTTAAAGGTCATTTCCTGCTGATGCCAAAAATTTGAAATACTTGGGATATAGGTGAGCACCAGATGCCAGCATTAATGCCCGAAAGCCCGTCGGGGACACCGTGCGTAACAGACGGGGTACAGGCTTGGATTGCGCGGGCATACCAACGGCTATCCAGCGGTGATTTGCAACTGGCCGGAGAGCTTTGCCGCAGGGTTTTGCAGGCCGACCCCTTGAATGCAAATGCGCTGCGGCTGCAGGGCATTATCGAAGGCCAGCAGGGCCGGATCGCGGAGGGCTTAAGGCTGGTGGAGCAGGCCATCGACCTGGAGCCAGGCAATCCGGGTTTTCACTTCACCCGCGGCCAGATGCTGATGCGCATGGGAAATCCGCAGGCCGCCGCCGCGGCCTACCAAGCATCGGCTCAACTGGAAACAGATGACCCGCGTTCAGCCAGGCATTGGATACTGGCGTTGATCGCCTGCTCGCGCCTGCCCGAAGCCGGATCCGCTGCCGATGCAGCCTTGCTGCGCTTTCCGGCATGCGCTGAATTACTGGATGCCGCAGGCCAGGTATATATGGCCCAAGGCCGCTATCCGGCTGCCAGCCGGGTGCTGCAACAGGCGTGCAGTGTTTCGCCAACGTTTCCGGATGCCTGGGGCAATCTCGCCATCCTCCATGAGCAAAGCAACCGCCTGGACGCGGCTTTGGATCTGATCCAGGAAGGTTTGCAGCGCTGGCCGGCACACCCCATGCTGCGTTTCATCCGTTCCCGGTGCCTGCGGCGCCAGGGTGAATATACGCAAGCCAGATCAGTACTCCAGGAATTACTGAATGGCGAAATCAGTGAAAAGCTGCGTGTGGATGTCGAGTATGAGCTGGGCTGGTGCGCGCACGGCCTGGGCGAAACCAACACGGCGTATGCCTGTTTCTCACAGGCGAACCTGCGGGCCGAACAGCTGCCGGTGTACGGCCCCAAACCGGGCATGGAATTCCTGGACACCATCGCCACTCTCAAAACCCAGTTCACGCCCGATTGGGTGGCTGCATGGCAGGCTCTGGCTTCCACGGATTTCGGGCATGAACCGGCGTTCATCCTCGGTTTCCCGCGCTCCGGCACCACATTACTGGACACCATGTTGGGCGCGCATGCGGATATCCAGGTGCTGGAGGAACCGGCAACCATCCAGGCGATATTGCAAAGGCTGAATCGGTACACGGGGGGCTATCCTGCGGCACTTGCGGGCCTTACATCCGAACTGCAATCCGAATTGCGCGGCGAATATTTTCTAGCCGCAGGCCTGAATCAGAATACAGCCGGCGGCCGCAAACTGATTGATAAATCCCCGTTCAACACCGTGCACGCCGGTTTAATACACCGGTTGTTCCCGCGAGCCTTGCAGATCTTCGTGGCGCGGCATCCCTGCGACGTTTGTCTAAGCTGCTTCATGAACAATTTCGAGATCAATTCAGGCACCCGGCATTTCACCCGCTTGGAAACCAGCGTCAGGCTGTATTGTCAGGTCATGGACCTTTGGTTTGCCTACCGGGAGCTGCTGCCGCTGAATTATAAGTTGGTGCGTTATGAAGACCTGGTGCACCAACCCGAGCAGGTCTTGCGCAGGCTGCTGGCGGATCTCGGCGTGGATTGGTCGGACCAGGTGCTGCGACATGCGGGTCATGCGCTGAATCGCGGTCATATACCTACGCCGAGTTATGCCCAGGTCATCCGCCCCGTCAACACGGACGCCTGCGAGCGGTGGAAACGCTACGCAGAGGTGATGCGTCCGTTCCTTGTCGACCTGCAGCCCTATATAGAGGCTTTTGGCTATGCAGCCTAAGCAAAGCGCTCCCGAAACTGTTGCAGTCGAACAGGATAATGTTCAGGCTCTAATGCAGCAGGCCGTCGCCTGGCATCGACAAAATGATTACCCGCGGGCTGAGGCTGGGTATCGGCAAGTGTTGCACCGCTTTCCGGAACATCCGGACGCGACCCATTTCCTGGGTCTGCTGGCCCACCAGGCCGGCCATGATGAACAGGCCTTGCCGCTGCTGGAAAAGGCTGTGGCGCTGGGTCCGGCCAGCGCTTTATACCGCCATAACCTGGCCGGCGTGCTGCGCGAAGCCGGGCGCCATGCCGAAGCGGAAGCTCGCTATCGCGAAGCGCTGACGCTCAATCCCGGGTACACGGATGCTTTTATCGGCCTGGCCATGGTGCAGGCGGCGCGCGGCAACTATCAGGCAGCCCAAACGCTGTACCAACGCGCCTTAAGCCTGGAGCCAGGCAATTTCGAGGCCCACATGGGTTGCGGCAGCATGCTGCTGGAGCTCGCTCACCGCCGGCAGGCGCTGGAACATTACCGTGAGGCCCGCCGACTTGCCTCCGGTAATGCGGAACTTTTGCATCGCCTGGGGAGTGCTCTGCGCGATGCAGGCGCCATGCAGGATGCTTTGCAATGTCTGCAAGCAGCGGTGTCGCTGCGGCCGGATTTTGTCGCAGCCCATAACAGTCTGGGGGCGGTGTTGGGCGATCTTGGCGAGCTTACCTCCGCCGAGCATCACTACCGCGCAGCCCTGCAGCTGCGACCTGACTATGCCAGCGGCTGGCATAACCTGGCGAGCATCGTACAGCTCAAGCCGGAGGATTCCTTGTGGCCCGCATTGCAGGAATATCGCAAACACCTGGACGATTTGCCGCCCGCCGAAGCCTGCATGCTGGAGTTTGCATTGGGGAAAATTTGCGATGACCAGGGAGCGTATTCCCGGGCCTTTGAACATTACCTGAATGCCAACCGCTTGAAACGCAGGACCATTGAATACGACGAGCAGCGCCAAGCAGATTTTTTTCAGGAATTTGCCCGTTATTTCGAGCATACGTTGTTATCTAGATTCCAACAGGCCGGAACGCAAAGTGATCTGCCGGTATTCATCGTCGGTATGTCGCGTTCGGGGACCACGCTGGTGGAACAGATATTGTCCAGCCATCCGTCGGTGCACGGCGCCGGCGAATTGCAATTGCTGCCGCGCTGCCTGCGGGTGCAGCTGGGGCCAACAGGCAGCGATGATCAAATGCCGGCCCGGCTGGCGCAGCTGGGCACAGACGGTCTACGCCGGATTGGCGAGCACTATTGCCGGGAACTGGCGCAACTGGCTCCGGGTGCCGCCCGCATCACCGACAAGCTGCCCGGTAACATGGCGCTGGTGGGCCTGATCCATATGGCATTCCCGCGCGCCAGGATCATTCATTGCGTGCGCGATCCCCTGGATACCTGTATCTCGTGTTTTTCCAAGCTGTTTACCACCGGCCATGCCTTCAGCTATGAGCTGGCCGAGTTGGGGCGCTTTTACCGGCTGTATTCAGAGCTGATGCGGCACTGGCAGACCGTGCTGCCCCCGGGCAGGATGCTGGAGGTCCGCTATGAACAGGTGGTTAACGACACCGAGGGCCAGGCGCGGCGCCTGCTGGAATACTGTGATCTTCCCTGGGACCCTGCCTGCCTTCAGTTTCACTCGCACCGGCGCACGGTCAAAACCGCAAGTCTCGCCCAGGTGCGGCAGCCCATGTATGCGAGTTCCATCGGGCGCTGGCGGCGCTATGCCCGGTACCTTGGACCACTACGAGAGGCGCTGGGGCAACTGGAGGCCTAACGCGGCGGCTTATACGGAGTGGTCTTTGTCTTGGTGGAAGCCGCGGGTGCTTTTGTCGTTTGGTCAGCCGTAGGCGCACCCAGACATTTGTAAATCCCGAAAGTCTGATTGCCGTCTTTTTCCGGAGCCAGCGCCGAAACCGTGTCCCCGCCCTGGGACACTGCCTGGTTCATGGCCAGGTTCTGCAGGTCTTTTTCCACATCCGATTGCACACGGTTTATGAAACCTATGCGGTCGGCAACCGAAACCTGGGTTTTGCTGAGCAGGCGGCATTGGCCCACACGCTCCTGGGGCAGCACCATGACGCCTTTCTGTTTTACCTCGGGATTGGCGGATACCCAGGTGCAGCCACCGATGGCCGTGAGCACGCTGGCGAACAACAATATGCTGATGCTTTTCATGGCGATTCACTTGTTTGTGGCGGGGGGCGAATGGACTTATTCTACTCCAGGCTACGCTTAGGGTCGGTACACCAACAGATCAAAATCAATATTGCATAACTCAGACTGAAAGGAATCGCCATGAGAATCCAATGGATTGCCCTGTCTATATTCCTGTTTATGCTGGCTGCACCCGCCGCGCATGCCTGGCGGTGCGCGAATAGCCTGGTGAACACGGGCGACAGCGCTTCCCAGGTACGTAAAAAATGCGGTCCGCCGGATTACATTTATGCCGCCACCGGGACTGAGCGGCGCGGGCGTTTCGTTGCAGTGGATGAATACTGGTACTACAACAGCGGTCCGCAGCAGCTGATGCGGGAACTGCAGTTCCATCACGGAAAACTGCAAGCCGAACTGACCTTGGGCTACGGTTTCAATCCGGAATCAAGGCGCTGCGCGCCGCAGGATATCCGCATCGGCATGAGCGCGTATGAACTGGCCAGTTTTTGCGGCCAGCCAAAACGCAAGCATGACCGCTACGTGCGCATCAGCGGCAAGGGATCCGGCGGCAAGCTGATGCGGCACAGTCAGGAGTGGCGCTACGATTTCGGATCCCAGTACCTGTTGCACGAAGTGGTGATAACCGACGGGCGCGTGCAGGAACAGCAGGCACTCGGCCGCTCCCGCCATCATGCAAAACATTAAGCGTGATTAAATCAGTGGCTGCCGGACGGCGCCGGAGGCACACGCTCGAAGCGCGCGGGCAGGCCGTAAAAGCGCAGTTCCATCGGCTTGCCGCTGGCGTCCAGCTCGAACGTCAGGTATTGGTCAAAGGCCTGATCGTAGAAGCGGTACCGCAGCCGCACATGGAAGGTGTCATGGTTCCAGTGAGTCAGGTCGCCGGTAAAATCGGGGTTTCCAAGGCGCATAACCAGGTGTCCGTTTTCCAGCGTGATGCGCACTTTCCCATCCAGCGGGTTGCTGTAGGTGCCGGTGTATTGGGCAAGCGGAAGCGGCGCCGGCAACGCGGACTTGGAGGCCAATAACTTCTGCTGTTCGGCTTTTTCGGCGTTTTCCTGCTGCGCGGCAAGTGCCAGTAATGCGCCGTTGGTGTCGCGCGGAGGGCGCCCCAGGTATTCATCCAGAATGTGAAACAACAGTGCGTTGCGCGCGTCGTCGTGATCCATGTTGGTGAGCACGACTACGCCCAAATGCAGTTCCGGCAGCATGCCAACGGCCGAAGCCATACCGTCGATGTCGCCGTCGTGCATCACCAGTTTCCGGCCGTAATAATCCTCCACCACAAATCCAAGACCATAACTGTAGAACAGGCTGCCGGGGTTCATGGCGTGCAGCCAGGTTCCCATGCCACTGTCCGCGGATATGATCATCTGTGGAGTTTCCATGGCGGCGATGATTTTTGGCTGCAGAACCGTCTTGCCGGCATAGCTGCCGTCATCAAGCAGCATCATGAGCCAGTGGGACATGTCGTTGACACTGGAATTAATGCCGCCCACCGGCGCCATGGTGTCGGTGTCGTAGCGCCGGATCACCTCCACGTGATCATCCACCAGGGCGTGCGGATACGCGGCATCGGGATCGGCGTTCAGCGCGGCCACGCTGGTGTCTGTATTCAGCATGTCCAGCGGTACGAACAGATGTGCCTTAAGGTATTGTCCCCAGCGTTGCCCGGTGATGGCCGGGATCAACTGGCTGGCCACCAGGTACATGGCGTTGTTGTAGCAGAAATGCGCGCGAAAACCGTAACTGGGTTTGTCATAACGAAGATGCTGGATGATCTGCTCGCGGGAGAAACCCGTGGTAAACCACATGAAGATCGGATCGCAGTAACCAGTGCGATGGGTGAGCAGGTCGCGTAACGTCAGGTTACGCGTCACCCAGGGATCATTCAGCTCGAAACCTTTCAGGTAACGTGTTACCGGGTCATCCCACTGTAATTTGTCCTGCTGCACCAGCGTCCCGAGTGCCGCGACCGTGAAAGCCTTGCTGTTGGAGGCAATGGTAAATAGTGTATTGGTGTCCACTTTGCCGGGCTTGCCGAGTTCACGTACACCGTAACCACGCGCCAACACCAATTTGCCGTCCTTAACCACGGCCACCGCGAGACCGGGCACTTTCCAATCCGTCATTATTTGCCTGACATAGCTATTCAGGTCACTGAGCGGAGCAGCCGCATGCGACGCGAGCGCGGCGCCGCCTGGCGCGGCGAGGCAAATTGCACACAGCAGGACCCGCAGGCCGCGAATGGCGGAATGTCGCAACATGGATCAGTTCTTGAAATGCAGAAGCTCGATGTCGAACACCAGCATGCCGTGCGGTGCACCAGGCCTGTTTAGCTTGTCATAGGCGAGTTTGCCCGGAATCCATACCCGGATTTTTTCGCCGCTCACCATAAGCGCTATGCTTTGTTGCCAGCCCTGGATCAGATGCTTGAGCGGGAAGGTGGCCGGACTGGCGCTGCCGTCGGGATTGATGGTGCTGTCAAATTTTCTGCCATCGGTGGTCCAACCGGTGTAGTTCACCGTGATAATGGAGCTTAAAGTGGGGTGCTGGTTGCCGCTGCCTGGTTTCAATACCCGGTACGCAAGACCGTCCGCGAGAATGATGGCATTCCAAGGCGGGGTTGAGACGTCAGAGGGCGCCCGGTACGGGTTATTGACACAAGCCGCGAGCGCCATCGTGGAAGCGATGCATAATATCGAAAGTATGCGGCGTATCGCGGTCACTGTAGGCACTCCTGCAAAAAGCGGTTGACAGTCGGCTGTGCAGCAGCCCGTGTTTACTTCCTGAATTGCAGCCATATTCTACAATTGGGAAGTGCGATTGAAAACGCTCCGGTTACCAGCGCAACTCCCGCACGCGGGGGATAAACGTCAGCCAATGACTGCGAAACTTTGCCCCGGATTGGATGTCCTAGGATCAAACGCGTATTTTTGATCTTCGCCTCTCGCAATCTGGAGGCATAAGGTATCGATCGATGCGGAACGCTGAACAAGACCGCGAATCCCAGCAGCTCTGGTCTCCGGACGATATTGCTTGGGACAGCATCCGGCTGGATGCCGTTGACCGGCAGGAAGAGCTGTTTTATCTGGTTACCGTCGCTTCTTTCATCGAAATAACCTCGGATTTGTACACGCGTAACCTGTTCGAGTACTTCATCGACGATACCGAAATAACCCAATGGCTGGAACATCATTGGGAGCACGAGGAACTGCAGCATGGCCACTGCCTGAAACGCTATGTGCAGAAAGCCTGGCCGTGGTTTGATTGGGAATCAGCCTACCAGGGTTTCCATGCGGAATATTCACAGTACTGCAAGCTGGATCTCCTGGAACCGACCCGCAGCATGGAGATGGCGGCACGCTGCGTGGTGGAAATGGGCACCGCCAGTTATTACACCATGCTGAACAGGCTGAGTACCGAACCGCTGTTATGCCAGCTGACAGGCTATATCCGCGATGACGAGGTACGGCATTACAAGCATTTTTACCATTATTTCTTGCGCTATCGTGATCGGGAAGGCGCGGGCCGTGCCCGTGTGTTACGGGCGCTGTGGCACCGCTTGAAGATGATCGACGGGGAAGATGGATTAATCGCACTGAAACATGTTTTTATGGCCAGTCATCCGGGTGAAACATTCGATATGCGCATCTACAGGCGCCTGCAGAAACGCTGCCGGCACGCAGCCGCCAAATATCTGCCGTTGCAGATGAGCATCAAAATGTTGATCAAACCGCTGGATTTGAATCCGCATCTTCAGCAGTTGGCGCTGCCGGTTCTTAAACGAATCGCACGCTACATACTTGCCTGAACCCGCGGTGTGCGGCATCGAGGCGGCGCGGTTCCCGGAGATTGCCGGCACCCGAAAAAGCCTGTTACTTCCTTTTTTTCCTTGCATGTTCCGCGTTGGCGGCGGATTTGGGTTTGCCTGGATGGTGGGGGCGTGATATCCCGTAACTGCCCCTCCAGATTTTGCCGCGAGCCGTTTTTTTGTCGCCTTTACCCATGCCAGTCTCCTGTCAGCGTCGAACAAGCCCAAGCTTGTATATAGCATTGATTATAACCGCAAGCCGGTGTTTTAACGTGCCAACAGCTCTGCGAGCGGCTCACCTGGCATGATTTCGCGTTCAGCACCCGCGGTAAACAAACGAGCCGTGTACAACCCGAGCAGCTGGATATCATCGGCTTCGATGCGCAACGCACTGCCTTCACGCAAGCCCAGCGCCGTGACTTTGGGGTTGGCGCGCGTGTATTCCTGCAGACGCTGGGCGCGGGTTTCACCCTGAAAACCCGGCAGCACAGCATCGGTATAGTGCGGATTGATCTGGAATGGAATCAAGTTCAGCGACTCGCAGCGCTCCGGCCAGACTACCGGCATGTCATTGGTGGTGCAAATGGTGGGGCCGGCGATATTGGAGCCGGCGCTCCAGCCGACAAACGGCATGCCGGCAAGCACCCGCTGGCGGATTACAGCCAACAGCCTGTTTACATACAATTCGTGCAGCAATCGAAAGGTGTTGCCGCCTCCCACTACCAGGGCCTCGGCCTCAAGGATGGCGGCAACCGGATCGCCGCTGTGATGCAATCCGATGACCTCGTAACCGATACCCGCAAAGTTTATGCGTACACGTTCCAGATAATCATCGTAATTTTCGCTGGCGCGCGCATACGGGATAAACAGCAAAGTCCGCGCCCGTGCATTTAAGAAGACGCGCAGATATTCCCGGGCGTGTTCCAGGTATTCTGTGCCGGCCGTGCGTGAGCTGCTCAGCAACAACAGCCGGCGTTTGTCACGCATCATGATGAATATCTCCCGGCCGTGGCTTGGCGCTTGAGTGACCATGCCAGGAGTGTGCTGACCGCTTTTGTCAAAACTGACAAACTTTGTCAGTGTTTGCCGGCCCCAGGCATGCAGGCGAGGCATGCCTTGGAACAGTCAAACCTGGCTAACAAGTGGCGCTGTTACGGAAAACAGGGCGCCGCCGGCCGTGGAGGGACAGCCGGCGCGCACCTGATCCCCGTCTCCCCGTATTAATTCAAGCAATTCACATGCCAAACTGAGATGCTTACTTTGAATATATACCGCTACCAATGCGCCAGCCATTTCACCCCATTTCAGGCCGCCGGCTAACATGGGATGCTTGCAAAGCAGTTCCTGCGTCAGCGGTACCACCGGCATCAGCTCAGTCTATGTATGAAGTTACAGCGCTTTTGGTAAAAGCTCGGGCATAACCTTGCACAACCCTGGACAAGCATGAATTCCAAACCCAAACCGGCTGTTGCGGCAGACAAACCCATCGGTGTTTTTGACTCAGGCATGGGGGGGTTGACGGTATTGCACGCACTGCGTGAACACCTGCCCCATGAACATCTGCTGTATCTCGGCGACAACGCCCGCTTGCCCTATGGAACCAAGGCCCCCGGCACGATTACACGCTATGCCTTGCAGGCCGCATCCCATCTGGTGGAACGCGGAATAAAACTGCTGGTGATCGCCTGCAACACCGCATCCGCTGTGGCCATGCCGGAACTGAGCAGGCGATTCGCGCCGTTGCCGGTGGTCGGCGTGGTGGAAGCCGGTGCCGAAGCCGCAGTACGTGCATCCGGCAGCGGCCACATCGCAGTCCTGGCCACCGAAAGCACGGTTCGTGGCGGTGCCTATGAACGCGCCATTCGGACGCGCCGCACCGATGCCCGGGTTTATTCCCAGGCTTGTTCATTGTTCGTGGCTCTGGCGGAGGAGGGCTGGACGCAAGGCCCACTGGTGGAGGCTGTAGCCCGGGAATATCTGCATCCCATGCTGGATGAGAAAAAGCGTGAAGGCCTGGACTGTGTAGTGCTGGGCTGCACGCATTTCCCGCTACTGAAAAATACCATAGCGCGGGTGGCGGGTGCGGGTGTTACCCTGGTGGATTCCAGTGAAATCGTAGCGCTTGCCGTGGAAAAGATTCTGCAAGCCTCGAATATAAAACGCATCGGCGGGCCTGCCGGCGTACGCTTTCTTGCCACTGATGACACTGAACGTTTTGCCCGCATAGGCAGCGTGTTTCTGGGGCAGAGCATCGAATCCGGGAACGTGGAGTTGGTGGATTTATGAAGGCTTTCATGGGCGGATTGGACGAGCATAGCGCCGCGGATTTTTCACGCATGGTCATGGAAAACGTGGTGCGGGAGTACCCGAACCACATCATGCACATGCTGAATAGCGATGCGGATGTCCAAAGCCCCCGGCAGCTGCATCCGGTGTTTTTCGGCTGTTACGACTGGCATTCTTCGGTGCACAGCCACTGGCTGCTGGTAAGAATGTTGCGTCTGTTTCCAGGGGCCGCTTTCGCAGGCGGAATCCAGGCGCTGCTGGCAGGGCAGTTCGAAGCCGGAAAACTGGCGGTGGAACTCGCCTACCTTGAGCAGCCGAATCGGGCCGGCTTCGAACGGCCTTACGGCCTTGCCTGGCTGCTGCTGCTCGCAGCTGAGCTCCACGAATGGCAGTCACCGCAAGCCGGGCGATGGCACCTGGCGTTGCTGCGGCTCGTAAACCTGGCCAAAGCTCGCTTGCAGGGATGGCTGCCG
The DNA here is from genome assembly GCA_028870845.1 of Gammaproteobacteria bacterium. Lineage (GTDB taxonomy): Bacteria > Pseudomonadota > Gammaproteobacteria > Natronospirales > REEB76 > REEB76. Next base: position 27,968 of record JAGWOR010000021.1, read on the forward strand.
AAGCTGGTATATCCGGTACGCAGCGGTGAACATAGCCAGACCGCTTTTGCATTGGGTTTGATGTATGACTTTGCTCGCATAACCGGGGACCTGGAATTTGCGGCCCTGGTCGAGACTCGCGGCCGGCATTATTTTCTCCAGGACCAGCATGCGCCGCTTGCCTACGAACCCTCCGGCCATGATTTCCTGTCGCCGGCGCTGGCGGAAGCCGATCTGATGCGGCGTTTTTTGGCACGCGTGGAATTTGCCGAGTGGCTGGGCAGATTCTTGCCATGCATCCCGCATTCCCCGGATGCCGATTGGTTGCAGCCGGTGGCGTCTGTTGACCCAGCCGACGGCAAACTCGCGCATCTGGATGGCTTGAACCTGAGCCGCGCCTGGATGTGCGACGGTATTGCCAGCGGGTTGCCGCATGGTGACGCGCGCCGCGATGCACTGCTGGCAGCAACCGCGGCGCATGCTCAAGCCGGACTCGCCGGGATACATGCCGAGCTTTACGCGGGCAGCCATTGGCTGCCAAGTTTCGCCGGATACCTGCTGACTCGGCGCGGCATTTGCAGTGGCTGAGTCCAAAAAATACCGCTTCAGTCTGCGCATGCGGCATCTGGGATGGCGCTTGCTCGTCATCGCATGGTTGTCATTTCTCGCTACGCTCACGGGCGTTGGTTTCCGCGGGCTCGTAAACCCCTCCATCACCGCCTTCATGCAGCAACGCCAGTTGTATCTGCGCGCCCATGGCCATCCACGCGCGCGCATTGAATACCAGTGGGTGGATTACCGCGACATCGCTCCCGCCATGCGCCTCGCGGTGGTGTCTTCCGAAGACCAGACCTTCCCCTACAACGACGGTTTTGATTGGCTGGCGATCGAGGAGGCTCTGCGGCACAATCGTGTGAGCCGCTACATTCGCGGCGCCAGCACCATCACGCAGCAGACCGCCAAAAATCTCTATCTCTGGGCGGGACGCAGCTATTTCCGCAAACTGCTGGAGGCTTATTTCACCGTGCTTATGAACCTGGAATGGCCCAAGCAGAGGATTCTGGAAATGTATCTGAATACCGCCCAGTTCGACAACAATGTGTTCGGAGTGGGCGCTGCGGCGCGGCATTTGTTCAACAAATCCCCGGCACGGCTCTCGGCAGATGAAGCCGCGTTGCTGGCGGCTGCCCTGCCTGCTCCGGATCGCGCCGATATGGATGACCCATCGGATTATTTATTGCGTCGTCAGGGCTGGATACTGGATCAGATGCAGCAACTGGGGAGTGCTTACCTGGAGGGCATTGAAGCCGGGCCGCCTCACAACCATAAGCCATGAATGGCGTGTATTTGCACTGTGGTTTGCAACAGGCCATGATTCGCCACCCTAAGGGTATGAGATTCCCAGTCCGGAGGAAGCCATGCGTCGCATCTCCCTGTACCTGCTGATTTGCCTGTTGCCGGCGGCCTGTACACTTCAGCAAACACCGGTGCGTACCCTGCAAACGACGATCCCGGCCGCAGATATCTCGTCACTGGCTTTGGAGGTTAATGTCGGCGCGGTGACCATCACACCGAGCGCTGATTCACTGGTGCATGTGAGCGTCGGACTCAAGCATAACAACAGTTTCTTCGGCATCTTCAACACGGGTGGAAACGCCGCCATTAAGGCGGCGGCGCTCACTCAGGAAAGCAGCAATGGTGTGCTCAAACTGGGGATCCGTTATCCGTCGAACACCGATGCCGGCGGCGTCAGTGAGGATTGGACGCTGGCGGTGCCTGCCGGCATGCACATCAGCAGCCACCTAAATGTGGGCAAGCTGCAGGTCAGCGGTCTCAGCGGCGGAGTTGAAGCCGATCTCAATATCGGCAAAGTTGCGTTGGACCTGCCCAGTGGCGCCATCAAGGTGTCGGTCAACATCGGCAAAATCACCGCGGTTGCCGACACTCTCAATTACGGGCCGGTGAACCTGGCAGCCAGTGTGGGCGACGCAGCACTGCGGGTAAACGGCAAGCCCGCGGGCGATCGTCAGCAACAGGGATCAGGCAAGAATGTCCATTATCAAGGCCAGGGCCAGGAGCCCATCAGCCTGAGTGTAAACACGGGGAAAGTCGCACTTGACCTGAAGGGAAAGTGACCGGCCGGACACCGCGCCGGCGGCTTTAATCCGAGCGCGCAAGCTGACCGGGTGCCAACTGGCCCGGGTTGTCAGTGAGCCAGTTCCGGGCGCGGCAGGGTATGCAGCGGTGAAGGCAGCTCTGAAATATAGGCGGCGATGGCGCGCACCTGGGCGTTGGTCAGGGCTTTGGCTTGCGGCGCCATAATGATGTTTTGCCGCTGGCCATCACGGTATTCAGTCAGTGCCTGCACCAGGTAATCCTCATATTGCCCGGCGATGATGGGTGGCGGATTGCCGGGCAGCGGCACTGGATGCGCACCATCAGTCCCATGGCAGGCCGAGCAGGTATTCTTGAAGGTCTGAACCGCCCAGTCGCGCGTAGCAAGCGCCGCCGTTCCCCCCGGCGATTCAGCCACGGCAGCCGCGGTGAATAACGCGAGTCCAAGAACGGCGATCAGTGATATGCGTTTCATTGAGATCGAGCCTCGTTTAATGTTGGCCGGGCGAGCCCAGACTCTGGAAATATGCGGCAATGTCCTGCATCTGCTGCAGGCTCAGGGATGAAGCCTGCGCATGCATGGTCTGGTGACTGCGGGCGCCGGATTTGTATTCTTGCAATGCGTGGACGATATAGGCCGCGTTCTGGCCCGCCAGCTTGGGAACACGGTAGGTGGGATAGACATTGGTGTAGTCGGCGATGCCATGGCAGCCAAGACAGGTCTGGGACAGGACCTTGCCTTTGGCGATATCACCGTCCGCGCGCGCGGCGAAGCTCAGAATGAGCGTTATGCAAGCAAATATGATGGCAACAATGCGGCTCCGCATCGGGGCTCTCCCATGGTCGGGGTACACGCTTGAAAGGATTCCAGCAGTCTCGAAAAAGACGCCGCATAGAGTAGCAGATTGCCTGGGCAATTTCTGCCTGTGGCTGCGTAAGCAAACCGCTGCGTGTGTGTCACAGCCAGGTGTACAAGCCCGGTTGTAGTGGTTATGGTAGTTATCGCTTCGGACCCGGCTTGCTCCACCAGCAAGCCGGGCTGCGGTCGGCGCAGCCGACGCCGGACCTTACAGGGCGGGTGCTGGCCCACGGCGTAAGCGCCTGACCGGCAGGGCCTTAGGCGCCAGCCCCAATGACGAGGTTCTTACATGGAAAAAGTCCGCAAACCCGATGCAGTCTGGCGTGCCCAGCTTACCCCAGAGCAATATGCGGTTGCGCGCGGGAAAGCCACCGAGCCGCCCGGTAGCGGGGAATACCTGCATAACCGGGCCGCGGGTATTTACTGCTGCGTGTGCTGCGGCAACCCGGTATTCACATCCGAAGCCAAGTTCGAATCCCATTGCGGCTGGCCCAGTTTCACGGCCCCCATGGACGAGTCCAACCTGGAACGGCATGCGGATCACAGTCACGGGATGCAGCGGGTTGAAGTCGTATGTGCATGCTGCGACGCGCACCTGGGCCATGTGTTCGACGACGGTCCGGCGCCCTCGGGCTTGCGCTACTGCATCAATTCAGCCGCGCTCAGGTTTGAACCCCAAGCGCAGGATTAGCCTGATGCAAGTGCCAACGGTAAACCGCTGCGGCATCCGCCTGTTGTGGCAGCCATGACGGAAGAAATTTTCCGCAACGATGCCTATGCACGCCGCTGTGAGGCACAGGTGGTTTGCGTGGATGAGCATGGTATCCAGTTCGACCGTACGGTGTTTTACCCGGAAGGCGGGGGCCAGCCGGGAGACAGCGGCCGTCTGCTGCTGGCCGATGGCCGTGAGCTGCCCATCATCAACACTCGCAAGGGAGCACAGCCGGGTGAAATCAGGCACCTAACCAACGGTCTCCCGGATTGGCTACGACCGGGAATGGATGTCGGGCTGGAAATTGACTGGGCGCGCCGTTACCGCCTGATGCGCATGCACACCTGTCTGCATCTGCTGTCTGCAGTTATTGTCGCCCCGGTAACCGGCGGCCAGGTGGGTGATGGGTACGGACGACTGGACTTTGACCTGGAATCGACACCGGACAAGGACGAGGTGGCGCATAAATTGAATGCATTGATACATTCCAATGCACCGGTCAGATTCCGATGGATCACGGACGCAGAACTGGATGCACGCCCGGAATTGGTAAAAACCATGTCGGTTCAGCCGCCACGAGGGCTGGGGCGGGTGCGGCTGGTGGACATCGAAGGCGTGGACCTGCAGCCATGCGGTGGCACCCACGTGGCGCATATCGGGGAAATCGGCGAGGTTGCCGTCACCAAGATCGATAAAAAGGGCCGCCTGAACCGGCGGGTGCGTCTGGAATTCCCAGCTGTTAAGCTTATACAAACGTAGCATTCGGGAGCATGTCCCATGGCAGATGCACAGCCCGGTAATGGCGTTACCATCACGGCCTATATCCTGCATCTTCTCGGTGCCATCACCGGGATACTCAGCATCGTGGCCTTGATCATCAATTACATCAAGCACGGTGAAGACGGCCCGGTGATGGACAGCCACCACTCGTGGATGATCCGCACCTTCTGGTGGGCGATCTTGTGGTGCATCCTGATCGGGGCGAGCTATCTGGTGCTTATCGGCTTTATGGTGGGTTGGATCGGATTTCTGCTGGTCTGGATCTGGTACGTATACCGCCATATCCGCGGCCTCATATACCTAACCGAAGAACGCACTATGCCGGCTTGATCGATGACCAGGCTCCGGCTGTTCGCGCTGACCTCCGGTCCCGTGATTATCCGCTACACATTCTCGGCCTTGCTGCTGATTGCGCTGTCCGGCCCGGCATCTGCGCACGCGCCTGCGCCGGTTATGCGACAGGCTGCTGCGCCGTATTTCGAATCCATTGGGCAACTCCAGGCACAGCTGCGCGGTGGGAAAATTACCTCCGTGCAGATCACCAAGGATTTTATCCAGCGCATTCAGGCCTTGGACCAGCATGGTCCGGATGTAAATTCCGTCATCGAACTGAATCCGGACGCGCTGAAAATAGCCCGGGAACGGGATCGTGAGCGCAAAGCCGGGCATGCCCATGGATTGCTGTTCGGTATCCCGGTGCTGGTCAAAGACAACATCGATAGCGCCGACCGTATGCAAACCACCGCAGGCTCGCTGACCCTGGTCGGTGCACCTGCATCCCGGGATGCCACCGTGGTGGCCAGGCTGCGGGCAGCGGGCGCCATCCTGCTCGGCAAGACCAATCTCAGCGAATGGGCGAATTTCCGTTCCAGCCACTCTACCAGCGGCTGGAGCGGTCGCGGCGGATTGACCCGCAATCCATACGTACTGGACCGGAATGCCTGCGGTTCCAGTTCCGGTTCGGCCGCGGCTGTGTCCGCCGGCTTGGTAACGGTGTCCTTGGGTACGGAGACCGATGGTTCACTGACCTGTCCGGCCTCGGTCAACGGAATTGTGGATATCAAACCGACCCTTGGGCTGGTAAGCCGTGCGGGCACTGTGCCGATCTCCCATAGCCAGGATGATCCAGGACCCATGGCACGCCGCGTAGCCGATGCCGCTGCTGTGCTCACGGTGATCGCCGGCAGCGATCCACGCGATCCCGCGACCGCGGATGCTGACAAGCACGCGGCCGATTACACCAAGTTCCTGCAACCTGGTGGTCTGCGCAATGCGCACATTGGCGTGGTCTGCGGCCTGGCGGGATTCAATCCCAATGTTGACCACATCCTCGATCAAAGTGTCGCAGCCCTGCGTGCTGCCGGTGCCCACGTGATAGCGGTGAAACTGCCGCATCTGCACGACTATGAAAAAGCCGAAATGACGGTGCTGTTATATGAATTCAAACATGACCTGAATGCCTATCTGACCACCCGCAAGGGGCTCAAGGTCAAAACCCTGGCGGATATCATCGCCTTCAACTACCGGCATGCCAGGCAGGAGATGCCCTGGTTCGGCCAGGATTTGTTTATCAAGGCACAGGCGGAAGGACCGTTGACCGACAAAACCTATCTCGATGCGCTTGCCAAAGAAAAACGTCTGACCGGTCCGCAGGGTATCGATGCGGCGTTAAAAGCACACAAACTGGATGCACTCATGGCGCCGGCCTCCGGGCCCGCCTGGACCACCGATCTGGTAAACGGCGATCACTTTGACGGCGGCGGCGACAGTCCGGCGGCGGTGGCGGGTTACCCGTCCATTACCGTGCCGGCGGGCAACATCCATGGATTGCCGGTGGGCATGGTGTTCTTCGCCGGCAAATGGAGTGAGCCCACCTTGATCCGGGTTGCCTATGATTTCGAGCAAGCCACGCAGGCACGCATCCGGCCGCGTTTCCTGGCGCATGCTCCTGTCACCGAGCAGATGCCCTCCCCGGCCGAATTGACACACCCGACTGCCGTTAATGCATCAAGCGCCAGTGAATCGACGGCCGCGGCGCAGATTTGCCCGACTGGCCATGGCTTTTGAATATCGGGAGTTAACCCGGTAGGTTCGCAGTACTCAACCTGTCGCAGTCCGCTTGCCCATCTCTTTGAGCACTAAATCGATACGCTCCACCGCCCAATCAATCTGCTCGCGGGTGATGACCAGCGGCGGCGCAAGCCGCACCACGGTCTCGTGGGTTTCCTTGCTGAGTATTCCACGGGCCATGAGCCGTTCACAGATCTCGCGCGCGCTAGCCTTGTGCCGGTCTATCTCGATGCCGATAAACAGCCCCTTGCCACGCAGCGATTTGATCAGCGGGCTGTGTATGGAATGCAGTTTGTCCAGCAGGTATGCGCCCATCTCGGCGGAGCGCTCCACCAGTTTCTCCTCGATAAGCACATTGAGGGCTTCCAGGCCGACCGTTGCCGCCAGCGGATTGCCGCCAAAGGTGCTGCCGTGGTCACCAGGTGTGAAAACGTTCATGACATCACGGCTGGCCAGAAACATCGAGACCGGCAGCAAACCGCCACCCAGGGCTTTCCCCAGGATCAGTCCGTCGGGTTTCACCTGCTCATGTTCACAGGCCAGCAGTTTGCCGGTGCGGCCCAGGCCGGTCTGGATCTCGTCACAGATCAGCAGCGCATGGTTTTTTCTGCATAGTTCCCAGGCCTTTTTAAGAAAGCCGGCGGGCGGCACCACGATGCCGGCCTCCCCCTGGATGGGTTCCACCAGGAAGGCGGCGGTATTCGGGCTGATGGCCTGTTCCAGCGCGGCCGCATCCCCGTAGGGGATGAGTTTGAATCCCGGCGTGAACGGCCCATAGCCATGCTGGTATTGCGCTTCACTGGAGAAGCCCACGATGGTGGTGGTGCGACCGTGGAAGTTCCCGTTACAGACAATGATTTCGGCCTTATTCGCGGGGATGTTTTTGACCTTGTAACCCCATTTGCGTGCCGCCTTGATGGCGGTCTCCACGGCTTCGGCGCCGGTGTTCATGGGCAGCGCCATTTGCATGCCGGTGAGCTCGCAGGCGCGTTTCAGGAACGGCCCCAGCTTGTCGGTATAGAACGCGCGTGAAGTGATGGCCAGTTGTGCCGCCTGCTGCTGCAAGCTTTTCACCAGGCGCGGATGCGCATGGCCATGACTCACGGCTGAGTAGGCGCTCATCATGTCCAGATATTTGTTGCCGGCGTCGTCCCATACGTGTACGCCCTCGCCGCGGACCAGCACCACCGGCAGCGGATGATAATTGTGTGCGCAATAGCGGTTTTCGAGCTCGATGGTGTTGTTCATGGCAGTGTCTCTGTGTACGGGAGCACTCCACTGGTGTGGAATGGCTTGGCAAGCCGTTATCATACCAAAACGGAATTCACCTTCTTGAATGCTGTCTAACCAACCGGCTTTGAATCTTTTTTTACTTATACAGCACATTAATATTGAATTATGGCCATGAGTGCATCAGTGAAACTCCAGGGTCCAACCGGGCTATTGGAAGGTCTGATGGATGCTCCGTCAGGTGAGCCGCATGCCGTCGCCGTTGTGTGTCACCCGCATCCCCTACAACACGGGGCCATGACCAACAAGGTGACCTACATACTGGCGCGGGCTTTCAACGATCTTGGTGCCGTGAGCCTGCGGTTCAATTTCCGCGGCGTTGGTGAAAGCCAGGGAAGTTATGACTCCGGAGTGGGTGAAACCAATGATGCTTTGTCGGCCATGGATTGGATATGCGCGGCCTATCCAGGTTTACCACTGTGGCTGGGTGGTTTCTCGTTCGGCGCCTATGTGGCCTTACGCGCACAGAGCGAGCGGCGGGTGAAACGTCTGGTGACTGTGGCGCCCGCGGTGGAGCGTTTCGACAGCGCACCGATCAAGCCCGCAAGCTGCCCGTGGCTGCTGGTGCAGGGCGATGCGGATGAAGTGGTTTCCCCGCAGGCGGTAAAAGACTGGATTTCTAAATTGCCCCGTCCGCCGTCGCTAGTGATGCTGAAAGGCGCAGGACATTTTTTTCACGGTCGCCTGAATGATCTGCGCCAGACCGTAGTGGATTATTTCAACGCTCATCCAGATGAGGGTTGATGTCTGTTACACTCATTTTATCTCCACTGTGCTGACACCGTGTTCAGAAGGACTTACTGTATGCGTCGCATGATTCTCGCCATATTGTTCATGGCTCCTTTTTGCGGAGCGGTCGCCAGCAATAACATCAATATTGCCGCCCTGAACCAGGGACAGTTCAGTGATCTGTCACATGATATGACTGCGGTCACCAGCTACAAGCAACTTTCAGCCGCCACTTCCGAAGGTCTGCTGGGGTTCAATCTTGGCTTTGCCTATACCCTGACCAACGTGGCGCACTCATCCGCCTGGGATGCTGCGAGTAACAGCAGCCTCAGCAGTGTGTCACTTGCTCAAGTGAGCATCAGCAAAGGCTTGCCGTTCGATTTCGATGTGGGCGGGTACTACGGCTACTCGCCCAACACCAACATCAAGGTGTACGGCGTTGAATTGCGTTACGCCATACTGAATGGCGGGCTCGTGGAGCCTGCGCTCGGAATCCGTGCCACCTATAACTGGTTAACCGGAGTAAATCAGCTTACCTATAGCAACCACAGCCTGGGACTGACTCTTTCCAAGGGCTTCGGCCCGCTGACTCCTTACGTCGGCATAGGTCAGGTTTGGGTAAGCAGCGATCCTGAAGCATCCACGGGATTGCAGAACGAGAGTTTCAACGCCAACCAGGTGTTCGCCGGTTTCCGCCTGAGTCTGGCGATCATGAACCTCACTATGGAAGCTGACCGCACCGCCGGCAACAATACCTATGGAGTAAAGCTGGCATTCGGTTTCTGAGGTATCCGGCCCTTTATTGATCGCTGCTGCGTAACATGCAATCACGGAACGGAATCAGGCTTTGCATTGTCCAAGATCGCGATTGTCAGGCAAGCCCCAGCATCTGAGGTTATTGATGTTTGCTTCCTTTGTGCAGTTCATTGAGCAAAACCTCGCAACAAAGCGATCAGGAAACGCCGTGGATGATCAGCAGGCATTACGACTTGCGGTGGCCGCGCTATGCGTGGAAATGGCACGCGCCGACATGCAGGAAAAACCTGTAGAAATGCAGCGTGCCAAGAAGACGCTGGCTAAAAGGTTTTGTCTCGACGAGCAGGAAGCCGAAGCGCTGATGCGTGCCGGAAGCTCGGCTTCGGACCAATGCGTTTCGCTTTATGGATTCACCAAGCTGCTGAATGAGCACCTGAACCCGTCCGGTAAACAAAGCCTGTTCGAGATGCTATGGCGGGTGGCAATTGAAGACGGCAAACTCGACAAGTACGAGGATGCATTGATGCACAAATTGGCGGAACTTTTATATGTTCCACTCAGGGATTTGATGCTGGCAAAACAAAAGGCACTGGCCGCTGAATAGTCAAACAGCCGTTTAACTCCGGCTGGATCTGCTTGAAACTGCAGTTCGGAGCCACGCACACGCGGCTCCGAACTACGGTATCTTACTTCACCATATCCTTCATGGCCTTGAGTGCCTGGATCTTCACTACGTTGCGTGCAGGCTTGGCCTTGAAAATGGTGGGCTGGCCGGTGAAGGGATTAATGCCCTCACGTTCCTTGGTGGCAGGCTTGCGTACCACCCGTACTTTCATCAGCCCCGGCACCACGTATACGCCCGGTCCCTTCTTGCCCAGGCATTTGCCGATAAGTTCGGCCAATCCCTCGAAAACGCCCACCACCTGTTTGCGGCTTAAGCCCGTGGTATGGGCCAGATAGGCATAGGTTTCGGATTTGGTAAGTGGTTTGTCTGCCGAGATCACCGGCGCTTTGGTGGCCTTGGCAACGGTTTTTACTTTCGCCTTGGACTTGGAAGCGGATTTATTCATCGCAGCCATTTAGGTCTCCTCTGGATGGCAGTGCAGATCACGCCGCGAAATCTAGCACACGCGGGACAAAAGTGTGAGGGTTTTAGCTAAAAAATAAGGGTTTTTTATGCTTTTTCAGCCGGTTTGCCTACTCACGTGCGCTCGCTGCGCACCTAGCGAAGCTTTTAACGCAGCGGCCATTGCAGGGGCAGCAGGATATTAATGAACTGCAGCAGGATTAAAACCACCAGGGGTGAAAAATCCAATCCCCCCAGTGGCGGGATCAGCTTGCGTATCGGTTGCAACAGGGGCGCATTGATTCTCCATAGCAATGCACCCATGGGATTTCGGCTGCCGGTGTTGGTCCAGCTAAGCACCGCTTCCACCAGAATGGTGATGAAATACAGATTCACCAGCAGAAACAGGATCTTCAGCAATGTCCACCAGGCTAGGTCAATTGGTCTGGGAAATCCAACCACGATCACCATCACCAAAAATATGTTGACGATTTGCAACAGCAATGTAAGCGCTACAGCGGCAAAATCCAGGCCGCGCCAACCTGGAATAATGCGACGCAGGGGCAATAACAGTGGATTCGTGATTTTCACGATCGCCTGGCAAAGCGGGTTATAAAAATCTGCGCGCGTCCACTGCAGCAGAAAGCGCAATATGACGGCGGCCGTGTATAAATCGAACAGGATATTGATAAGGAATATCAATGCGTACAGCCCGCGCCCCGTCATGATTGCTCCTTGCCGAACCCGGCTGAAATTTCACTGCCACGATCGCGCGCTGCAGTCAGTGCCTGTAAAAAAAGCTTGCGCAGTGCCTCGCTGTCCAGAATTTTAAGCGCTGCCGCCGTGGTACCACCAGGCGAAGTGACGCGTTTTTTCAAGGTGGCAAGATCATCCCGGCTTTCGATGGCCATACGCACAGCGCCATACGCCGTTTGCCGGACCAGACTGCCTGCCACATCAGCCGGCAGTCCCAGTTCCCGGGCAGCGTCCTGCATAATTTCCATTATCAGAAAAAAATATGCGGGCCCGCTTCCAGAAACCGCGGTGACTGCATTCATATCTTCTTCATTCTCGATCCATAAAGCCAGCCCTACTGCGTCGAATATTTTCTGAGCGAGTGTACGCTGCTTCTCCGAAACCGACTGGTTGGCGCACAACGCTGCAGCACCTGCTCCGATGAGCGCGGGCGTATTGGGCATGACACGCACGACGGCGGCCGGATAGCCGAGCCAGCGACCGATGTCTTTCATCGGAACACCGGCAGCGATGGATATGATGAGTGGGCGGTTCCGGGACAGTATCGATGCCAGTGGCAGGGCGGCGTCCCGGAACACCTGGGGTTTTACCGCGAACAACACCGCTTGAGCTCCCTCGACCGCAGCTTTATTCTCGGCAAAGCCATGTACCTTGAAACGCTGTATCAACCGGTTGAGTTGTCCGGAATCCGGATCCGCTACATGGATATGCGCGGCATCGAATCCCTGGCGCAACAAACCGCCGATCAGGCTGGATGCCATGTTGCCGCCACCAATAAAGGCTATTACACAATCACTGTCCAAAATATGCTCCCCAATTAGTTGCCAGAATAACCTGCGGGCGAGTACTCAAGAACGTTGGGATGGCCGCTGCCCAAAAATTGCGCTTCCCACGCGTATCATCGTCGCGCCTTCCAGGATGGCGGCCTGATAGTCGCCGGACATGCCCATGGAAAGGGTATCAAGCTGTTGTACATCCTGCTTAAGCATTTCAAACAGTTCCCGCATGCGCCTGAATCGCGCACGCTGTACTTCAGTGTCATCCGCTGGCGGCGGAATGCACATCAGACCCCGCAACCGCAGCCGTGGCAATTCCGCGATATGCCGCGCCAGCACCGGCACCAGCTCCGGAGCCACGCCGCTTTTACCCGGCTCCTCGCCCAGCCGTACCTCGATGCAGACATTCAATGCCGGGAGCCACGCGGGCCGCTGATGGGAGAGCCGCTGCGCGATCCGCTCGCGGTCGATGGCATGTACCCAGGCGAAGTTTTCCGCTACCGGGCGGGTTTTGTTACCCTGTAAGGTACCGATAAAATGCCACTCGAGATCCGCTAGCCGCTTTAAGCTCGCCAGTTTAGGCAGCGCTTCCTGCAGGTAATTTTCACCGAATTCGAACTGTCCGGCGGCATGGGCTTCGGCGACAGCGCTTGCCGGGAAACCCTTGCTGACCGCCAGCAGCCGCACGCTTGCAGGCTCGCGGCCCGCCTGCAGTGCCGCCTCCAGCATGCGCGCACGCACGGCTAAAAGGTTTCGGGCAATCGTTCCCAGAGTTGCGCTGGTCATGCTGGTATGGGTATCGTGGACGGGCGGCGGATAGCGAACCCGCGATCCTGCAAGTCTCGCTATACTACTTCAAGTGCACCAGTACGGCCTCCGCCGCCGGTCCGCCAGTCGGAGGGTGCCAGATCTCGGGGAGTGATATGGCTTTTGATATATCCCAACTGCTGGCTTTCAGCGTCAAGAACAAAGCCTCCGACCTGCACCTGTCTTCGGGGGTGCCCCCCATGATCCGCGTGGACGGGGACATGCGCCGCGTCAATATGCCCGCCATGGAGCACAAGGACGTATACGACATGGTGTACGACATCATGAACGACAAGCAGCGCAAGGACTATGAAGAATTTCTGGAAGTGGATTTTTCGTTTGAAATCCCAAGCCTGGCGCGTTTCCGTGTCAATGCCTTCAACCAGAATCGCGGCGCAGGCGCGGTGTTTCGCACCATTCCTTCCAAGATCCTGACGCTCGAGGATTTGAATTGCCCCAAGATTTTCGTGGATATAGCCCAGCAGCCGCGCGGTCTGGTGCTGGTCACCGGCCCTACGGGTTCGGGAAAATCCACGACGCTGGCGGCCATCCTTAATTACATTAACGAAAACGAATTCGGACATATCCTCACCATCGAGGATCCCATCGAGTTCGTGCACGAGAGCAAGAAATGCCTGGTTAACCAGCGCGAGGTGCACAAGGACACGCTCGGCTTCAACGAGGCACTGCGATCGGCGCTGCGCGAGGATCCCGACACCATTCTGGTGGGTGAGATGCGCGACCTGGAAACCATCCGCCTGGCACTCACCGGCGCCGAGACCGGACACCTGGTTTTCGGAACACTGCATACCAGCTCCGCGGCCAAGACCATCGACCGGGTGGTGGATGTGTTCCCTGCGGCTGAAAAGGACATGGTGCGCGCCATGCTTTCGGAGTCCCTGCGCGCAGTCATAGCCCAGTCACTTTGCAAGAAAGTCGGCGGTGGCCGTATGGCGGTGCACGAGATCATGCTCGGCACGCCCGCCATTCGCAACCTGATACGTGAAAACAAAATCGCGCAGATGTATTCTGCGATCCAGACCGGGCAGGCCAGCGGCATGCAGACACTTGACCAAAATCTAACGGATGTCGTGCGCAAGGGGATGATCACCAAGGATGAGGCACGTGTATATGCGGTGAATAAGGACGCATTCCTTTGATTAAAACCACACGGGGCATGTAATGGAAAAGGACCAGGCGATCAAGTTTATCCAGGATCTGTTGCGCGCCATGGTGGCGCGCAAGGCTTCGGATTTGTTCATCACCGCGGGATTTCCGCCCGCCATCAAGGTGGACGGACAAATCGTCCCCGCAACCGACAAACCTCTGACGGCCGAGCAGGCGGGATTGCTGGTGCGCGCCATCATGAATGACCGGCAGACCAAGGAGTTTGATTCCTCCAAAGAGTGTCAATTCGCCATCAGCCCGCCAGGTATCGGACGTTTCCGGGTGAGCGCTTTCGTGCAACAAGGCCGCATGGGCGCGGTGCTGCGTACACTCAATACCGAGATCCCCGATTTCGACAAGCTGGGTCTGCCGCAGATCCTTAAAGACGTGGTAATGGCCAAGCGCGGAATCGTGATCTTCGTAGGCGCCACCGGCTCGGGCAAGTCCACATCCATCGCCTCGATGATCGGGCACCGCAACAAGAATTCCAAGGACCACATCGTTACGATCGAGGATCCCATCGAGTTCGTGCACCCGCATATCAACAGCGTGATCACCCAGCGCGAAATCGGTGTGGATACGGATTCCTGGGAGATTGCCCTTAAGAATACCCTGCGTCAGGCACCGGATGTGATCTTCATCGGCGAAATACGCGATAGAAATACCATGGATTACGCGGTGGCATTTGCCGAAACCGGACATCTGGTGCTGTCGACCCTGCATGCCAACAGTACCAACCAGGCGCTCGACCGTATTATCAACTTCTTCCCGCCGGAGCGCCGCCAACAGCTGCTCATGGACCTGTCGCTTAACATCCGCGCTCTGATATCACAGCGTTTGATAAGAAGGCAAGGCGGCAAAGGCCGCATACCCGCCGTGGAGATCATGCTCAATTCCCCCTTGATTTCGGACCTGATATTCAAGGCTGAGGTTTCGCACATCAAGGAAATCATGGCCAAGTCCACGCAGCTGGGTATGCAGACTTTCGACCAGTCATTGTTTGACCTGTTTGAAAAGGGCCTGATCAGCTACGAGGACGCCATCCGCAATGCCGATTCTCAAAACGAGTTGCGATTGCGCATTAAGCTGGAAAGCAAACGCGATAAGCGTGCCGTCGATGAAGGTATCGAGGACTTGCGCATCCTGGATCATGGCCAGGGGCGGAAATTCTAAGCAAATCTGTTATCGTTTGAATTTAAACTGCTGGCACTATGGATATCAGCCCATATCTTAAGCTCATGGTCGAAAAAAAGGCCTCCGACCTTTATTTCACCAGCGATGCGCCCGTGAAGATTAAAATCGAAGGGCGGCAGATGCCGGTCGGCAAGACCGTGCTGACTTCGGAAATGGTGCGGGAAGCGGCCTACGGCATCATGAACGAGAAACAGGCGCGCTCCTTCGAAGTCAAGCATGAGTCCGATTTTGCCATTGCCGAAGAGGGCGTGGGCAGGTTCCGTGTCAATGTGTTTCTGCAGCGCGGCCAGGTGGCCATGGTGTTGCGCTATATACCCTCGGATGTGCCGCAACTCGCAGAGCTCGGCCTGCCCGATGTGCTGAAAGAGCTGATCATGCACAAGCGCGGTCTGCTGCTGGTCGTAGGCGCCACCGGCTCGGGCAAATCTACCACCATCGCCGCTATGATGCGGCATCGCAATGAGAACGAAGCCTCGCACATTTTAACCATCGAGGATCCGATCGAATACAACCATCCCAACGCGCAATCCATTATCAACCAGCGAGAAATCGGCCAGGACACGCTGTCATACGCCAATGCGCTCAAACAGTCATTGCGCGAAGCCCCGGACATCGTGGTGATCGGCGAGTGCCGCGACCGCGAGACCATGGAAGCCGCTGTCCAATTGGCGGGCACCGGGCAGCTGGCGATCTCCACACTGCATGCCAATAACGCCCACCAGACCATGGACCGCATCATCAATATGTTCCCCGAGCAGATGCACAAGCAGCTGCTCCTGGACCTGTCGATTAATCTGCGCGCCATCGTCTCGCAACGCCTGGTGATGGGCAAAAACGGTCGGCGTCTGGCTGCCGTGGAAATCATGTTGAACACACCGCATATATCCGACCTGATACTCAAAGGGCAGATCGACCGCATCCGCGAAGCCATGGAAGAAAGCTCGGAACCCGGCATGCAATCATTCGATGAGGCGCTGCACCGCCTTTACCATGAAAACCGGATTACGCTCGAAGAAGCCTTGCGGTATGCCGACTCACGCGCCAATTTGGAAGCCAAGATTAATTTCGGCTGAAGATTTCGTACACCACAAAAATATTTACGTGTCAGTGTTATCGAAGTATTGATTGTTTAAAGGGAGGTCCGCATGTTTAAGACCTTCGCATACTTGCTGTTGACAATGTCTTTGGCGACGCCAAATATCATTGCTGCAGAAGGCATTCCCACCTCGGCATTTTTCCGGCATACCGAATACTCGCAAGTGAAAATTTCACCTGATGGCCGGTACCTTGCGGTTGTAAGTACGGCGCCAGGAGAAGAACTCTCGGAACAACTGAGCTTCATTG
>JAGWOR010000022.1 GCA_028870845.1 Gammaproteobacteria bacterium
ACCGCCGCCGGTGGGGTCCGACACTGCAGCGAATACAGTCATTGGTATGGCCTGATCAACGCTTATCGCATTTATAACACCCGGGAGCGCAATATTATTGACTTGGGACCAGCTGGAACCACCGTTGGTGGTTTTTAAAATGCTGTCAACATCAACCACATACACTACTTCCGGATTGGATGGATCGATGGCGAGGGACATTAAACCATCTAAATTTTGCACCCCATTATTCTCAATCTGCCAGGTACTGCCCCCATCGCTACT
Source organism: Gammaproteobacteria bacterium (assembly GCA_028870845.1). Classification (GTDB taxonomy): domain Bacteria; phylum Pseudomonadota; class Gammaproteobacteria; order Natronospirales; family REEB76; genus REEB76. Next base: position 265 of record JAGWOR010000022.1, read on the forward strand.
CTTGTAAATGCCGAAACCGCCCGCTACGGCATACGCAATTTGGTTGTCACTGGGGGCGAACGCCACAGCTGCTGGCTGAATGACCTCAAGCACGTTTTGCCATTGCGCATCAGCTGCAGTCTCGCGGAAAATGCCGACAGGAGTGGCAATCAGGTAGGTTCCATCGACCCCGGGCTGGGATGCGACGGCCTGCACCGGGCCGCCCAGGGACGGCGAGGGTAGCTGCGTCCAGAAGTTGGCGGCGTTGGCCCCCATGGATACACACGCCAAGATCAAACACAGAAACAATGTGGATCTGAAACGCGCTGACATCTTCATAAGTGATCCCCCTGCCCCCGTTATGCACCAGGCCGCAATACGCTTATTCCGAACAATACGAAAACATTGCACTAGCCTCGCTAAGCATTTATTGAATTATAGTATCCAGGTAACACAACTATGCATGGAAACCGCATGCACCAAGACACTGCCGACCCCGATGAATTCAACCCGGACGAATGGCTCAACACCCTGACCCATTTCCTGGGCTTGCTGCTGGCGGTGGGCGGCGTGCCGGTACTGATTACCTTGGCGGCGCTGCTGGGCACAGGCCGCGAAGTGGCCACTTTCAGTATCTTCGGCGCGGCGCTGATCTTCACCTACATGAGTTCCACCCTCTATCACTACCTGCAGCCGGGTGTGCTCAAGCGCATCATGCGCCTGGTGGATCATTTATCCATTTATCTGTTGATTGCCGGCACCTATACCCCGTTCCTGCTGGTGGGCCTGAAGGGCGCATGGGGCTGGAGCCTGTTTGGCGTTTTGTGGGGACTCGCGGCGTTTGGAATACTTGCGAAGCTGGGTTTTCGCCACCGTTTCGATTTGCTTTCAACCGTGGCGTATGTATTGATGGGCTGGGTCGGGCTGGTCGCGATCGTGCCCCTGGTGCACGACCTGCCCACGCCTTCCTTGGTGCTGGTACTGGCCGGTGGCGTGTCCTATACCGTCGGCGCGGTGTTTTACGCTCTGGACAAGTTGCGCTTCAACCACGCCATCTGGCACCTGTTCTGCCTGGGCGGCAGTGTGCTGCAATTCATCGGTGTGTTTTTTCTCCTGGGGCGGTAAGCGTCGTAATTTTCACTGGGAATCCGGCGGCGAAATCTGCCGCACCGCCACCGAATCCATAAGTCCCTTCACCCGCAGATAATAGGCATTGACCAAACCCTTGCTGATGGTGACTTGCGGATGCTGGATAGCGGCGATGCTCATGACGCTTTCATCGATCTGCTGCCAGGTCTGGCCGTTGTCCAGCTTGAAAATGGTGCCGCCGGACCAGCCGGTGAAGGTGCCGCGGATGCGGCTGGTGATCACATCATTGGAATTCCCGGACTTTTGACCGCTGCCGGCTGCAGCCGCCGGTTTTCCTGCTGCAATCGTAGCAGCGGTTTTTGGGGAAGTTTGCGCCGCGCCTTTGGCGCAATCCATGGGGTGCTGGCTTTGATATTTGGCAAACCACGCGCTCAAGGCTTTGATTTGGGCGTCCGATAGTTTGTCCAGTCCGGTCGCCCGGTAATCGGCAACCGACATGGATTTCAGCAGATCAAATTGTGAAGTGTTATCAGTAGCAGCAGAAGTCATACTCCACGGTACAACCAAAAGCACTGTAATCAGAACAATACGGCGTGTGTATTTCATGATGACACCTTGTTTCGATAAACACCGCGAATACATGTCGCCCATGTGGGGCACGCGGATTGTAGCGCGATCAAGCCTCTGGAGCGCATGCATACTGCGGATATGGATGTGATGTTGCAAAACGTCTATATTGTCACGGCTCTGAAATAAAACAGTCTTACTGTTCAAGCGCATGGACACCACTGATCTCAAGCGGCCGGAACTGTACATCAATCGCGAATTGAGCGTGCTGGCCTTCAACCAGCGGGTGCTGGATCTGGCCAAGGATGCTTCCATACCGTTGCTGGAGCGCCTGCGGTTTTTGTGCATATCCAGCCTTAACCTGGACGAATTTTTCGAGATCCGCGTGGCCGGCTTGCAGCAGCGTCTGGAACTGACATCGGCACCGCTGTCACCGGATGACATGACCGTGAGTGAAACTCTGCGCGCCATCCGCCAGCAGGCCATGGAACTCGTGACCGACCAGTACCAGGTGCTAAATGACATGCTGTTGCCGGCATTGGCCAACGAACGTATCTATATCGTGCGCCGCGACCGTTGGAGCAATGCCCAGGAATCCTGGATCCGGCGCTACTTCAACGACGAATTACTGGCAATCCTGAGTCCGCTGGGCCTGGATCCTGCGCATCCGTTCCCGCGCATCCTCAACAAGAGCCTGAATTTCATCGTGCCATTGCAGGGAAAAGATGCCTTTGGCCGGCACAGCGGCATGGCCATCGTGCAGGCACCGCGTTCCCTGCCGCGCGTCATCCAGGTGCCGGCCAGCGACCCGCGCAACAACGAATTTGTGCTGCTGTCATCCGTCATCCATGCTTACGTGGATGAATTGTTCCCTGGTATGAAGGTCATGGGCTGCTATCAATTCCGCGTTACCCGCAACAGCGACCTGTACGTTGACGAGGAAGAAGTGGAAGACATCTTGCGGGCGGTGCAGGGCGAACTGGCTTCACGCCGCTATGGCGACGCGGTCCGCCTGGAAGTCGCTTCGGAGTGTCCGGATGAAACCCTCATGTTCCTGCAAAAGCAGTTCGAATTAGGCAACGACGATGTGTACGCGGTTCGCGGTCCGGTGAATCTGAACCGTCTGGAACAAGTGTACGGCCTGGTGACCAACCGCCCGGAATTAAAGTTTCCGGTATTTGTGCCGCACCTTCCCAAGGCCGTGACCAAAAGCAGCGACCTGTTCGAAACTCTGCGCAACACCGACGTCCTGCTGAATCATCCGTATGACTCATTCATGCCGGTGCTGGACTTTGTACGCCAGGCGGCCGCCGACCCCAAAGTATTGGCCATCAAACAGACCCTGTACCGCACCGGACCGGATTCCAATGTGGTGGATGCGCTGGTAGCAGCGGCCCAAGCCGGCAAGGAAGTCAGCGTGGTCATTGAACTGCGGGCAAGATTCGACGAGGCCGACAACATCGCGCTGGCAACCAAGCTGCAGGAAGCCGGTGCCCACGTCGTATATGGCATCGTCGGTTACAAAACTCACGCCAAAATGATTCTGGTGGTACGCCGCGAGGGCCGCAGTCTGCGCCGCTACGTGCATCTCGGGACCGGCAACTACCATATGCGCACTTCGACCGCGTACACCGACTACAGCCTCATGACCAGCAATGCGGAGATCGGCGAGGACGTGAACCGCATCTTTCTGCAGCTCACCAGCCTCGGAAAAGTCATGAAGCTGCACAAGCTTAAGCAGTCGCCGTTTACCTTGTACAGCAGCATGCTGGAGTGCATTGACGATGAAGCCCGGCATGCCCTGGCGGGCAAACGCGCGCACATCATCGTCAAGGTGAATGCGCTCACCGAGCCCGGCATTATTCAGGCATTATACAAAGCGTCCATGGCCGGCGTACGCATCGATCTGATCGTGCGCGGTATCTGCTGCCTGCGGCCGGGTATCGCGGGTATCTCCAAGAATATTCACGTGCGTTCCATCGTCGGCCGTTTCCTGGAACACAGCCGCGTGTTTTACTTCCACAACAACGGCAAAAAGGAAGTGTACTGCTCGAGCGCCGACTGGATGGAGCGCAATTTTTTCCGGCGTGTGGAAGTCTGCTTCCCGATACTGCAGAAAAAACACCGCGACCGTGTCATCAAGGATCTGAAAAAATACCTCAAGGACAACACCCGTGCCTGGGTGCTGCAGCCGGACGGTCGCTACCGCCGGCTCAAGCCGCGCAAGAAAGGCGCCATTCAGGCACAGCAAGCGCTGCTGGAACAATACAGCGACCGCATTCCCAGCTAGTTCATGTCAGCGACAGGCGCGTGCCGCTGGCGCGGAGCAATTGCTTTTCCTCGATGATGTCAGCGTAGGTGAGCGGGTATTTTTCGATCCAGCCGCGTGCGATCTTCACCTGCAGGAATGAGCCGCGCGCACGGGCTCGCAGTTTAGGCACGTTGCGGTCATCGCGGCCACGATGCAGCAGCACTGCAAGACGCAGGATCACGGCCAGACGCTGCAGCCTCAATTGCCATTTCTTATCCAGCGCCTCCAGCACACCCATGGCAAACTTGCGCCGATGCAGACGCACCAGCGCCGCCAGCAGAATCTGTTCCTGGCGTGAAAATCCCGCCATGTCGGTGTTTGCCACGATATATGCGCCGTGCTTGTGATACCCGCTATGCGCCACCGCCAGCCCGCATTCATGCAGCCATGCGGCCCAACTCAGCAATCGCCGGCAGTCATTGTCCAGCCGCCAGACCCTGGATACGGCGTTGAAAATCTGCATGGCGGTGCTTTCGACACGCTTCACCTGGTGGATATCCACCGCATAGCGCATGGCCAAATGCTCTACGGAATCAGCCCTGGCATCCTGACCCTTCAACCGGCCGGCCAGGTCCTGGATCACGCCTTCGCGCAGCGCCCGGCTTGAAACCTGCATGTTGCGCAGACCCAGGGCCTCGAATACCGCAGTCAGCACCACCAGGCCGCCGGCAAAAATCGGTATGCGTTCCTCGCCCAGGCCCGGAAGACTGGAATGTTCGAGCCGGTGTTCATCGATCAGATGCTGCGCCAGACGTTGCAGGCACTCCAAGCTGATGCCCTGTTGCTGCCAGCCTAGTGTGTGACATACGTTTTCAATGCCGCGGATGCTGCCGGACGAACCGATGGCACGCTGCCAGCCCTGACGCCGCAATTCCGCCTGCACCGGCTCCAACTGCTGGCGTGCGTACAACAGAGCGTCACGGAACTTGCGGCGAGTCACCACCGGTTTGGGAAAAAACATATCAGTGAGGCTGACACAGCCCATGAACAGGCTTTCCATCAGGTGCGGCTGGCTGCCGCGTCCGATGATGAGCTCGGTGCTGCCGCCGCCGATGTCCACCACCAAGCGGCGTTCTTGGTCTGCCGGCAACACACTGGTGACCCCCTGGTAAATGAGACGCGCTTCTTCGACTCCGGAGATGATCTCAATGGGATGGCCGAGGGCGGCCTCCGCGCGTCGCAGGAATTCCTCGGCATTGCGTGCCTTGCGCAGGGTATTGGTGCCCACCGCACGCACCTGCCCTGCGTTCAGGGTCTGCAGGCGCTGGCCAAAACGCCGCAGGCAGCTCAAGGCACGGCGAGCGGCCAGTGCCGTTATGCGCCCCTGGGCATCCAGCCCGGATCCGAACCGCAACATTTCCCGCAGCCGGTCTATGACCCTGATTTCAGAACCCTGCAGTTCCGCGACCATAAGATGGAAGCTGTTGGAACCGAGATCTACAGCCGCAACCAGCGGATAGCTGGAGGACTTCAAGGGACCGGTATTCATTGGGGCCTGCCCTGACTGGTCATTATGTGAAGCTGAATATGACATTTACATTGCAATCAGATTAAAAGTCGCGGGCCGCGTTTTCCAGTCACACCAAGTGTGTTTGACCAGAGTATGCTTTCAGGCCTGATACGCAAGCAGTAAAACACCCAGCGTCGGGTTTGGGAGACAACAGATTATGAACGTTCAGAAATTGGAGCAAGTGGATTTACCCGATCCAAGAACCACCACGGTATTTGAAATGTCCGGCATCCCGGGGATAAGCGGCAAAGGCGGTATTTCGTATACCTGCCCCTCCTGCCAATCCGTATTGCTTGAAAACGTTTCGGCTTCATACATGGCGCGCATCGTGTTCCGATGCCCCGCCTGTGGAAAATTGTCACGCATGCAGACGCGCAAATCACCACCAATGCATGTGCCCAGCAGCATGCAAACGCAATAACTCGACTTTCAATATCCGCAAAGGGTGAATATACATCTACACTGCAGATTTTGCTGCGCCGGCGTGAACGTGTCATAAAACAGCGCTAGCGTTCACTGACCCACATTCAAAAATTTCAGCAATAAAAAAACCCCGCGTTGCGCGGGGTAGGTTGGGGCGGGGAACAGGGTACGCGGCTTTGACACGCCGTCAAAATTACAATTTCAGTCTAGACCGCCTGTGCGACATGTAGATGATAATTTTGTGAATCATTTATGCATTGTTCCATGAGCTGCGCATCAAACGCCGAGAGTATTTCGGTTTCAATTTCATGCATTTGCTGCAGGTCGCTTGAATAACGGGCCACGAACCAGTCACGTACGTCATCTTCATCCAGCCATAAAGTATGCGCATTGCTGCCATGATCCACGACATATACGGCGGCACGGCGGCCATTGATGCAACCGAATTGCGCCTGGCTTACTGCCGGTGCCTGATGATTCTGCAGATGCAAAAGCAATTCATTGCACAATGCCTCATTAAAACGGAAAGCTGTAGCATCTGTGCCCATAGAGATGTCGGGAGTACGGCCGGGCAGCTGGTTCATCGGGCGCGCCTGTAGTATCGGATGCCTGTTTTGAAGTGAAATTAGCGTGGGCGTGTGACGCCAAGATGAAACGTGCATGACAGTTGCATGTCGGGCCAGGGCCCGGACCCTGCCAGTGTATGTCTATAATGGGACGTCTGGGTCCGTAATCTCGGCACCAGCATCCGGGAGCTGAGATTGACGGCCTCAGCCTGCAAGCCATCCATGGTTCAAGGGGCACGCAAATGCACAGACCCAACCAGGCGTTAGGTATCCTCATGGCCTTCGGGATTTCGGCCGTGCTGCTTCCACAAGCCCTGTCGCAACCGGCGCCGCAGGAAATCGCCCGCTGGCAGCAGGAAGCCAAGAACGTCACGATTTATCGCGACAACTGGGGGATTGCCCATGTCTACGGCAAAACCGATGCTGACGCGGTATTCGGCATGGAATACGCCCAGGCCGAGGACGACTTTCACCGTGTGGAAACCAACTACATGGATGCCCTGGGCTGGCGTTCACAAGCCGAGGGTGCGACGGGCATCTATCGCGATCTGCGCCGCAAGCTGTTCATAGACACCACGCAGCTCAAGGCTGAATACGCCGAAAGCCCGGCTTGGCTCAAGCAGCTCATGGATGCCTTCGCCGACGGCCTCAACTATTACCTGTACACCCATCCCAACGTGAAACCCCAGGTCATCAGCCATTTCGAGCCGTGGATGACATTGGGCTTCACCGAGGGCAGTATCGGCGGCGACATCGAACAGGGAGTGAATATTCCGCGGCTGGCCAATTTCTACGCTGGCGTGCCGCTGCCCGCCAGGGAAATCGCCGATGCCGGACTGCCCCCGCCTGAACCCACGGGTTCCAATGGTATCGCCATTTCACCTTCCATCACGCTGGACCACCATGCATTGCTGTGGATCAATCCACACACTTCATTCTATTTCCGATCCGAATTGCAGATGGCCAGTGACCAGGGCCTGGATGCCTACGGCGCCGTCACCTGGGGCCAGTTTTTCGTGTACCAGGGATTCAATGCCAGCGCCGGCTGGATGCATACCTCCAGCGGCGTGCGCAACATTTCCTGGTTCCTGGAAACAGTGCGCAAGCGAAACGGGAACTATGAGTATCTGTACGGCAGGCAATGGTTCCCCATGCGCACCCGCCGCATCATGGTGCGTTACAAGACGTCAACGGGCATGGCGGACAGGATGTTCACCGCTTACTACACCCAGCATGGCCCCGTCATCGCCAGGATCGGCGATAAGTGGGAAAGCGTAAACTTGATGCAGCAGCATATTCGCGCCTTGATCCAGGACTTCACCCGCACCAAGGCCAAGGACTACGCACAATTCAAAAAGACCATGCAGCTGCACACCAATTCATCCAACAACACGATCTTCGCCGATGCCGAAGGCAACATCGCTTACTGGCATTCCGACTGGATTCCTCGGCGCAGCGACAATTTCAATTGGAACAAGCCGGTGGACGGCAGCAATCCGTCCACGGCCTTTCATGGCCTGCTGACGCTTGCCGAAACTCCGCACCTGCTGAATCCACCCAACGGCTGGTTGTACAACTCCAACAACTGGCCGTGGTCGGCAGCCGGACCCTACAGCCCGAAACCCAACGATTTCCCCAAGTATGTGGAGCGCGGTACCGAAGAAACTCCACGCGGCTACCACGCCCTGCGGATACTCAGCGGCCACAAGAACTGGACCATGGCCTCGCTTACCGCCGCGGCCTTCGACAGCTACCTGCCGGCGTTTGCCCGCATGATTCCGGTGCTGCTCAAAGCCTATGATGACACCCCCGCCGGCAATCCGCTGAAAGCCAAGCTGGCGAAACAGATCACGCTGCTGCGTGCCTGGAATTTCCGCTGGGGCGTCAATTCCGTCGCCACCTCGCTGGCAGTGTTCTGGGGAACGGACCTGTACGACGAGTTCCGCGAGAATGCACGCAAGGCGGGGATCTCGCCCGAGGATTGGGTGGTGGAACGCGCCACCCGCGAGCAGCTGCTGCAGGGCCTAAAAGCGGCCAGCAACCGGTTGCACGCAGATTTCGGCAGCTGGCAAACCCCCTGGGGGCGGATCAACCGTTTCCAGCGCATTAATGACGATATCCAGCCGCAATTCGATGATGCCAAACCCAGCATTCCGGTGCCGTTCACCTCATCGCTGTGGGGTTCCTTGGCTTCGTTCGGCGCGCGTCCTTACCCGAACACCAAGCAATGGTACGGCAACAGCGGCAACAGCTTCATCGCGGTGGTGGAATTCGGCCCCAAGGTGCGCGCCTGGGCCATTACCGCCGGCGGCGAAAGCGGCGATCCCAATTCCCCGCACTTCGACGATGAAGCCGCGCAATATGCCATGGGCCTATTGCGGCCGGTGTACTACTACAAATCCCAGCTCCAGGGGCATATCGAACGGGAATATCACCCAGGCAGGTAATTTCAACCTGAATTTGGCGCGCCCGGCGGGGCGAGGTTGGTGTGTTTTGTAAACGCCGCAAGGCGTTGACTCCAGCCGAGCGCCCAGCCAAGGATGGCCGGGCCGGTACACCCGTCAGGGATGACTCCATGAGCGTGAAGTGTTTGGATCTGGCGCGCCCGGCGGGATTCGAACCCACGACCCCTGCCTTCGGAGGGCAGTACTCTATCCAGCTGAGCTACGGGCGCATATCCAACTATTAACATCAGCGGTCACAACCATGCCTGGTATGCCCGCCTGCCCGGCCATCCGGCCGCCATGTACGGCGGAAGTGCAGATTTTGCAGGAGCAATAATCTGTCCTGGCCGGGCGCAAAAAACGGGGCGGAAGAATACCGCGAACCTCCGCCAGCGTCCAACCCATGCCCGGGTTTCAGGACCCGGCCGCTGGCTATATAATCTGCGCCCTCTAGGCGTGACACACGCCGTTCCCAGTTTTTAGCGAGGGGATAATCGTGGAGACTCACGACCACCAACAGCACAGCGATCGTCACGACCAGCATTTTTACGATTCCTTCTTGCTGGTAATCGGCATACTCGTTATCTTCGCCATCGGCGCCTACTGGCTGGCCACAGATATCGCAGAGCATGACCCGGGAGCCTACAACCGCGGTGGTGCGGTGCAGGAAAAGCTGATTGACGAACGGCTGGCGCCGGTGGGTGACGTGCAGGTCGCCGGCAGTGCGGGAGCACTGCCTCCGGCACCCGCCGCAGCACCCGCGGCCGGCGCTTCACATGCAAAGGCCGAGAGCGGCAAACAGATTTGGGAAGGCACCTGTTCGGCCTGCCACGCCACCGGCATGATCGGCGCCCCCAAGATTGGCGACCGGGCGGCCTGGAAACCACGGCTGGCCGAGGGTCTGAAAACCCTCGAAAGCCATGCCTTGCATGGCTACAAGGCCATGCCGCCCCATGGCGGCAATATGAGCCTGAGCGACCAACAGGTGATTGCGGCGCTGGAGTACATGATCAGCCAGAGCGGCGGTGCCGGTTTAGTGCATAAATAATAAGCACGCGCGCAATTCAAATACAGAGCCGCCGGTTTTGCATTGGCGGCATGTTTCAAGCGGCGGATTTCTGCCGGTCCAGTACCCGGTAGCCGATGGCTTCGGCTATATGTCCGGTTTGGATGTCCTTGCTGTCCGCCAGATCGGCGATGGTCCGTGACACCTTGAGCACCCGGTGATAACCGCGGGCCGATAATGCCAGGCGTTCCATGGCGCGTTCCAGCAACTGCCGGCCAGCGGCCTCCGGAATGCAATAACGGTTGATTTCACGCGTGCTCAAACGGGCGTTGCATTTGCCGCAGCGTTCCTGCTGCCGTACCCGGGCGCGGGCAACGCGCGTTGCGACTGACTGGCTGGATTCCCCATCCGGAGAGTTGCCGGGGCGCAACGCGTCCCGCGCTGGACGCGGCACTTCCACGTGCAGGTCAATACGGTCCAGCAAGGGCCCTGAAATCCGTGCCCGATAGCGTCGCACCTGTTCGAGGGTGCAGCGACAGCGCCCGGAGGCGTCTCCAAGATAACCGCAGGGACAGGGATTCATGGCGGCGATCAACTGGAAGCGTGCGGGAAATTCCGCCTGACGGGCGGCGCGGGACACCACGATCTGGCCGGTCTCCAGCGGTTCGCGCAGCACTTCCAGCACGTGCCGGTCGAATTCCGGCAATTCGTCCAGGAACAGCACGCCGTTATGGGCGAGCGAGATCTCGCCGGGACGCGGATACGAACCGCCGCCAACCAGCGCCACACCCGAGGCGGTATGGTGGGGCGCCCGGAACACCCTTTGCCGCCAGCGGGATGCGCGGAATCCAGCTTCGCTGATGGAGGCCACGGCCGCGGCCTGCAGTGCCTCCTCCTCGGTCAAGGGCGGCAGGATGCCCGGCAGGCGTGAGGCCAGCATGGATTTGCCGGTGCCCGGCGGTCCGATGAACAGCAGCGAGTGCCCGCCGGCGGCGGCGATTTCCAAGACGCGTTTCGCCTGATGCTGGCCGCGTACTTCATTCAGGTCCTCGTACTGTGGTGCGTACCCGGCGAGGTTCGAGACATGCGCTGACAAGCGTTGCATGCCCTTCAAATGTGCGCACACATCCAGTAGATGGCGCGCACCCAGAACCTGGACACCGGAGACCAATGCGGCTTCATCGGCATTATCACAAGGCAGCAGCAAAGCGCGTCCGGCATCACGTGCCTTCATGGCCGCCGGCAGTGCGCCGCGCACGCTTTTCAGCTCGCCGGAAAGCGACAGCTCACCGAGAAATTCCAGGTCACGGCAACTGTGGGTGGGCAGCTGCCCGGAAGCTTCAAGGATGCCCAGCGCGATTGGCAGATCGAAGCGTCCACCTTCCTTGGGCAGGTCGGCGGGCGCCAGATTCACTGTGATGCGCCGCGGGGGAAAGTCGTAACGCGAGTTGAGCAGGGCACTGCGCACCCGATCGCGGCTTTCGCGCACCGCCGCTTCCGGTAAGCCTACGATGGTGAAACCCGGTAAGCCATTGGACAGATGTGCTTCAACGGTGACTTCAGGCGCGTCAATTCCGACTTGGGCCCGACTCATGACCTTGGCTAGCATATTCCGCTCTCTCCTTCCTTGGTGGCGGTAGTAAATGTGTATCAGTTGGCGTTATTTTTTATGGTCGGCATCACCGCCCTGCAGCGCGCTTTCTAGTTCCTGCAGCCGTGCCGCCAGTTCCTCGAGGCGTTCCCGGGTGCGCGCCAGCACCGCGGATTGCACATCGAATTCCTCGCGGGTCACCAGTTCCAACTTGGCGAATGCCGCCTGCAGGACGGCACGGAAGTTGCGTTCGGCATCGCTTTTCAGGTCGCGCAAGCCGGAAGGTACCGCATCAGCGAGTTTCTTGGCCAGATCGTCGAGAATCCTGGGGTCTAGCGCCATGTCTGCCACCGTAGTGCCGAAGCCTCCGCTAGCAGTATATATGCGGGTTGAGCTCCCACCCAAGCGCCTGGGGCCGGTGTTAGACTGGGGGCGGTACTAGACTGAATTTATGGATTTCGGGGACATACCCATGAAAATGGTGGCTGCGGTCATCAAACCCTTCAAACTGGACGACGTGCGCGAGGCCCTTTCGGACATTGGGGTGCAGGGCATCACGGTCACGGAGGTCAAGGGGTTCGGCCGCCAGAAGGGGCATACGGAACTGTACCGCGGCGCCGAATATGTGGTGGATTTCCTGCCCAAGGTGAAAATCGAGCTGGCAGTGCCCGATGACCTGCTGGAGCGGGTGGTGGAAGCCATCGCACACGCCGCCAAAACCGGCAAGATTGGAGATGGCAAGATATTTGTTTATCAACTTGAACAGGCGATCCGCATCCGCACCGGCGAGACGGATGCACAGGCGCTGTGACGGGGTATTTGCTATGAAGTTAGCCAGCATTCTGCTCATGCTGATCGCGCTGACCATGGCTGCAGTGCGTGCCGACACGATTGTGTACAAATGGGTGGACAAGGACGGTAATGTGCACTACAGCACCGTGCCCCAGAACCCGAATGCCAAACCGACCCAGATTATTAATACCGCCGGTGACCGGGCGCCGTCAGCCAGCAGTGCTCCTGCCGCCAGCACTGCGAATCAGGTGCCGCTGATTTCACCGAATGATTCACCAGCTTGCAAAGCCGCCAAACAGGAGCTCGGCAAATATATGACGGCGCAGGCGCTGTATTCCGTGGATGCCAAGGGCGACAAGCTGCTTCTGACCAAGGAAAAACAGCAGCAACTCATCCAGCAGACCCGCAATCAGGTCACCCTGGCTTGCACGCCCGCCGGAACAACCCCATGAACGTTATCCGGATGGGCGCCGCGATATTGTTGGTAATGGCGTTGGCTAGCACGGGCGCCCGTGCCGACCAGGTCTACCGCTGGGTGGACGCCCAGGGAAACGTGCACTATTCACAGACTCCGCCCCCGAACGCGGTGACCAAGGCCAAGCGGGTGGACATCGTGCCGCAGCCAGCCGATATCACCGGTGCCAAACAGCAGCAGCAACTGGTGAAATCCATGGCGGACGCCCGACAAACAGAACTACAGGCGGCGAACGCCGCAAAACAACAAGCCGAGCAAAACGCCCAGAAACAGCAAGCCTGTGAACAGGCGCGCAAGCGCCTGCAGGGCTATATGGAAGCCCACCGGGTGATCACCCATGCCAACAGCAAAAACCCCACCTATTACACCGGTGACAACCTGGTCAAATTCCGCCAGCAGGCTCAGGCTGAAGTGGACAAGCTGTGCGGCTCAAACTAGCCGGGCGGTTGGTGCGCAGCTACACCCGCTAATCGCCCGGGGCATTGCCGCCAACAGCCTGTACTGCGCAACTCGCCCCGATACCCATACGCTGCCGGTCACGCACAGCATCTGAAAACATCCCGGGCTGGTATCCGCCAAAATGCAAAATTTCCCGCTCCTTGGGTTGATGCTCTTTTCTATTGGTGAAGCTTGCCGTACGCTTGCGCGGCTTTGTTATCCCGCTTGTGGAGCCCGGCCAGCATGAGTAGTCAACCTATCCAGGATGCCCGCGAAATTTTCAACGTGTTGCGCTGGGGTGATGGCTATTTCGACATCAGCGACGATGGTCATCTGGTGGTATTCCCTACACGCAATCGCGAAGACGGCTGCGTGGATTTGCACCGTCTGGCCACGGAGGTCAGCAAATCCGGCCTCAACCTGCCGGTGCTGTTCCGTTTCGGCGACATCCTGCGCAACCGGGTGGACCGGCTGTGCGGGGCTTTTACCTCCGCCATGAACTATCACGAATATCAGGGCGGATATACCGCGGTCTATCCCATCAAGGTGAATCAGCAGCGTGCGGTGGTGGAAGACATTCTTAAGTATGGCGAAGGCCGTGTGGGTCTGGAAGCCGGCAGCAAGCCGGAACTCATGGCGGTATTGGCCTTGGCGCCAGACGGCGCCACCATCGTCTGCAACGGCTACAAGGACCGCGAGTACCTGCGGCTGGCCCTGATCGGACAGCAGCTGGGGCATCGGGTCTTCGTGGTGATAGAAAAGCCCGTTGAGCTGGATCTGCTGCTGCGGGAAGCGGCGGAAATGGGGGTTAAACCCACCATCGGCGTACGTGTGCGCCTGACCAGTACCGGGCGCGGCAAGTGGGAGCATACCGGCGGCGAGAAATCCAAATTCGGATTGTCGGCGGTCCAGATCCTGGAGGCGGTGGAACGGCTGCGGACCGCAGGCATGCTTAGCTGCCTGCAATTGCTGCATTTTCACCTGGGTTCGCAGATCGCCAATATTCGCGACGTGCAGCGCGGCATGCTGGAAGCCTGCCGCTGCTTCGCGGAACTGGCTGAGCTCGGCGTCAACGTGCGGGTCATGGATGTGGGCGGAGGGCTGGGGGTGGACTACGAAGGTACGCGTTCGCGCAGCTCCTGTTCCATGAACTACAGCATGGAGCAATACGCCAATACCATCGTACGATCGCTCTGGGAGGTGTGTGCCGACTACGAGCTGCCACACCCCGGCATCATCACCGAATCGGGGCGCGCCATCACCGCCCACCACGCGGTGCTGATCACCGAAGTGGTGGACCGGGAATCCATTCCCGACAAGCCGCTGGCTCCGCCGGATCCCGAGGACCCGCAGATCCTCACCGACCTGTGGGAAGACTTCGAGAACGCCGACAACCGCTCGCTGCTGGAAGTATATCAAGACGCGCTTTACTGGAACGGTGAAGCCCAGGCCATGTACATCCATGGCGTGCTGACCCTGGAACAGCGGGCTAGGGCCGAGCAGATTTACCACGCCATCTGCCGCAAGGTACGTGACGGGCTCAAACCCACCACCCGCGCTCACTCCGAAACCATATTCGAGATCGACGAAAAACTCGCCGACAAGTTTTTTCTCAACATGAGCGTGTTCCAGTCGGTGCCGGACGTGTGGGCAATCGACCAAGTATTCCCCATCATGCCAGTACACCGCCTGGGGGAGCCGCTCACGCGCCGCGCAATCCTGCAGGACCTGACCTGCGACTCCGACGGCCGTATCGAGCAGTATGTGGACGAAGAGGAACTGGAAGCCACCATGCCGGTGCATGCCCTGAAAAACGGCGAACCATACTACCTGGGGTTCTTCATGGTGGGCGCCTACCAGGAAATCCTCGGCGACATGCACAACCTGTTCGGCGATACCGATTCGGTAAACGTGGAACTGGATCGTGACAACGGCTACAAACTGGTAAAGCCGGAACAGGGCGACACCGCCGAGGTGGTGCTGCGCTACGTGCATTTCGAGCCCAATGAACTGGTGTCCCGGTATCACGGTAAAATCGACGCTGCCACCGCGCTCGATCCCCACCAACGCGCACAGTACCTGAAGGAACTGGAGGACGGTCTGAAGGGTTATACCTATCTTGAAAAATAACCGTCCAGGCAATCTCTACCCGCGACTACGGAACGCCCGCCTCAATGAGTGATTCCAAACCCGCCACGCTGTTTTCTAACCGCAACTTTAAGCTGCTATTCGGCGGCAGCACAGTTTCGGCCTTGGGCGATCAATTCACCCTGGTGGCATTGCCCTGGTTGGTATTGAAACTCACCGGCAATCCGGCGGCTTTGGGTTTGGTACTGGCTGCCATGGCCCTGCCGCGCGCAGCCTTCATGCTCATCGGCGGGGCGGTGGTGGACCGCATGTCGCCGCGGCGGGTGTTGCTCAGCGCACGCGCGGTGAACGCCCTGTGTGTGGCAATTCTGGCGGTGTTGGTGCTCAGCGGCGGCGTCCATATGTGGCTGGTGTATGTGCTGGCGCTCAGCATTGGCGTGTCTACCGCCTTCGCCTACCCGGCGGGCTCGGCGATCCTGCCGCAGCTGGTGGAACCCGGTCAGCTGCGTGGCGCGAATTCCCTGTTCATGGGCATGCGCCAGCTCACCATGGTCGCCGGCCCGGTGCTCGCGGGTGTGGTCATCAGCCTGGGCGCGGGCGGACAGCATGCGCTGGCCGATGCCCGCGGCATGGGCCTGGCCTTTAGCATGGATGCAATCAGCTTCCTGTTTTCGCTGGCTTCGCTGGCAATGGTGCGCATCCACAGCGACCGGCATCCGCCACGGCCCGTGGGCGGCCTGCTGGCGAACGTGGCGGCGGGCATACGGAACGTCTGGTCCGACCTGCCACTGCGTGCCTTCATACTGTATGCCGCCGTGGTTTCGGTGTTCGTGGGCGGGCCCATCCAAGTGGGACTGCCGGTGCTGGCTGACACACGCCTGGATCTGGGTGCCGCATCCCTCGGAATTCTCATGACCGCCAATGCCAGCGGCATCTTCGTTGGCAGCTTCCTTTCCGGTGTCGGTACCCGGCTGGCGCACGGCCGTCTGGGGTTGATGGTGCTGTGCATCGACAGCATCGCCGGACTGACGCTGGCGGCACTCACCCTGGTGCATTCGACGCTTACCGGCGCCGTACTGCTGGCCTGCGTAGGACTGCTCTCAGGCAGCATGCAAATCGCCATGTACACCTGGATACAACAGCGGGTGCCCCAGGAAATGCTGGGGCGTACCATGAGCGTTCTGCTGTTCACTTTCATGGGCCTGGGACCGGTATCGGCGGCTATCGCCGGCGGCCTGCTGAAGCTGATCTCGCTGACCGCACTGTTCGCCGGGGCCGGTTTTACCCTAACGCTGATTGCACTTGCCTGCATGAACAGCCGGCAATTGCGCAATATCGGCGCCACCCAGCCGCTTGCCAACAGCACTTAAAAACAAGATCAATCTTTGAGGCATCCCCAGGCGGCAGAAGGGACAGACGACAGTGACAGCATATTCCAAGGTGGGTTTCATCGGGCTGGGTTCCATGGGTTATCCCATGGCGCTCAACCTGCATAAGGCCGGTTTGCTTGCCGGAGTCTACAACCGCACACATTCCAAAGCCGTGGAATTTTCAAAACAAACCGGCTGCCCGGCGGCCGATAGTATCGAAACCCTGGCGAGCCGGTGCGATGCCGTCGTGGTGTGCGTGTCCGCCGATCAGGATGTTCTGGACGTGGCAGCAAAACTCGCGGGATCCCTTACACCACACGCCCTGGTAATCGATTGTTCAACGGTCAGTGCCGAAACCGCGCGCACGGCAGCGCAAAGTCTGGCCGCCAATTCAATCGATTTCCTCGACTGTCCGGTATCCGGCGGCACCGAAGGCGCCAGGCAAGGCACACTGGCCATCATGTGCGGCGGTGAGCCACACACATTTGATCACGCCCTGCCGATCCTGAACGCCATGGGCAAACGTGTGGTGCTGATGGGGCCGGTGGGCTCCGGCCAGGCCACCAAGGCGGTGAACCAGATCGCGGTGGCCGGAATCGCCCAGGCAGTCAGCGAGGCGCTGGCTTTCGCGGAGGCGGAACAGCTGCCGCTGGACAAGGTCATCGACGTGGTGGGCAGCGGTGCCGCCGGCTCCTGGTTCATGAGCCACCGTGGTCCCGGCATGGCCGCAGGCCGCTACCCGTTGGGCTTCAAAGTGGCGTTGCATCAAAAGGATCTTAAAATCGTACGGCAGATGGCCGCAGCCCACGGGGTGCAGCTGCCGCTGGTGGAGATGACCCTGTTGCACCACCAGCGCTTGGTGGACAGCGGCCATGGCGACGAGGACATTTCGGCCCTGCACCGCCTGAAACGCAAGCTGTTCAATCCCAGGGACTGAAGCCGCCCTCCCCAAGCCGGAGATGTCATGCGACACTGATGGGCATGGCCAGGCTCCAACGCACCCAGGCAGCGCAGGATGACTTTTTCCTGCCGGATTTCTGTTCCGGTCCGGTGGTGCTGGTGGTGGTGCTGATTGCCGAATTGGTGGCCTTTCTGCTGGTAATCGCCCGCCACCTTCCCGGTGAAGGCATCACACTGTGGCTGGATCTGGCGCGTCTTTCCCTGTTCCTGCAATGGATCGGCCTGACCAGCGCCGGAGTCCTGTGCGCCACACGCGGGCTGTTGGCGCGCATACCCCTGCGGCGGGCGGTGTTTACCAGTTTCATATTGCTGCTCGCCACCACCGGCGTACTCAGCGAGATCGCCTACCGGCTTGCCAGTTATACCGGCATCGGCCAGGCCTTCATACCCCTCGAGCATGGCGGGTTTCTGCTGCGTAATCTGCTGATTTGCGCAATCGTCAGTCTCCTGCTGCTGCGCTACTTTTACGTGCAATATCAGTGGAAACTCAATGTGCAGCGGGAGGCACGTGCCCGCATTGAAGCGCTGCAAGCACGCATCCACCCGCATTTTCTGTTCAACAGCATCAACACCATCGCGGCGCTGATCCGCAGCAACCCGGAAGTGGCGGAACACACCATCATGGACCTGGCCGATTTGTTTCGCGCCAGCCTCAAAAAAACCAGCCCGATGGTGACGCTCGCCGAAGAAATTTCCATGGCGCAGCAATACCAGCATATTGAGGAACTGCGGCTCGGCGAGCGCCTCAAGGTGACATGGCATACCGACTCGTTGCCATCCGATGCGCATGTCCCGCAGCTGTTGCTGCAGCCGCTGCTGGAAAATGCCATCTACCACGGGATCGAAACCCAGCCGCAGGGGGGGACCGTCGAAGTCCTGGGTAGCCGCGAAGATGACTCCCTGATGATTGATATCCGCAATCCCTTACCGCCCGGAAGCGCACCACAGCGCCAGGGCAACCAGATGGCCATGGAGAACGTCCATCAGCGCCTGATGCTCGCCTGGCCCGGACGTGCCAGTCTTAAGGTCGATAAAAGCGGCGGCTTTTACCGTGTGTGCGTACGTTTCCCATACGATAAACTCACCTCATGAAAGTCCTGGTAGTTGACGACGAACTGCCGGCGCGAGTACGCCTGAAAACCCTGCTGGCCGAAATCCCGGATTGCGAAGTCGTGGGAGAAGCCGGCAACGGCCGTGAAGCGCTGCAACTGTGGGAATCAAAACAGCCTGACGTGCTGCTGCTGGATATCCGCATGCCGGTGATGGACGGACTGGAAACCGCCCGCCATCTGGCGGGTCTGGAAAATCCGCCGGCGGTGGTATTTACCACCGCCTATGATGAATTCGCGGTGGAAGCCTTTAAAACCCGGGCCATCGCCTATCTGCTGAAGCCCGTGCGCCAGGCGCAACTGGCCGCAGCGCTCGATAACGCCGGCCGGCTCAACCGCGTGCAGATAAGCCAGTTATCGGACCAGGTGGTGCAAACCGCCCGGCATCATATTTGCGCACGCCTGCGCGACAAACTGCAGGTGGTGCCGGTAGACACCATTCAGTGTTTTATCGCCGATCAGAAATACGTGACTGTGTGCCACAGCCAGGGCGAACTGCTGATCGACGAGGCTCTCAAGGATCTGGAAACTGAATTTTCCGAACGTTTCATCCGCGTGCACCGTAACGCCCTGGTTGCGCTGACTTTTGTGCGCAGCCTGGAAAAGAGCGAAGACGGGCGATTTCTGATCCACCTGCAGAACCATGCCGAACCGGTGGAAGTCAGCCGGCGCATGGTGGCAGAGGTGCGTGCACGCCTGCGCAATGCCCGTTAAACCAGCGCATGTTCCTGATACGATTAGCACCCATTTGTCCGCACATTCATGAACCTTAAACCTCTCCGTATCGCCACGCGTGGCAGCGAACTGGCGCTCTGGCAGGCACGGCATGTAGCCTCACGACTGCAGAGCCTGGCGGTGGGGCGCAGCATCGAGCTGCTGCCGCTCACCACCCAGGGCGACCGCAACCTGCAGGATTCCCTGGCAGGTGCCGGCGGCAAGGGTCTGTTCGTGAAGGAACTGGAAGTCGCGCTGGCCGAGGGCCGCGCCGACCTGGCGGTGCACTCCATGAAAGACGTGCCTGCCGCGGTACCGCTGGAATTCGTCATCGTGGCGGTGCTGGAACGGGAGGATCCACGGGATGCATTCGTGGCCACCCGCTGGCGCTCGCTGGACGAGCTGCCTCCCGGGTCTCGCGTCGGCAGTTCCAGCCTGCGCCGGCAGTGCCAGCTGCGGCTGCACCGGCAGGACCTCCACATCCTGCCATTGCGCGGCAACCTGGAAACCCGCCTCAGGAAGCTGGATCAGGGGGATTATGAAGCCGTGATCCTGGCGGTCGCGGGATTGAAGCGGCTGCAACTTGCGCACAAAATTACCGCGGTGCTGGACGTACAGCTGAGCCTGCCAGCCATCGCCCAAGGCACGGTGGGCATCGAGTGCCGCGCCGGGGATCAGGAGACCTGCCGCTTGCTTGCACAACTCAATCACGCCCCCAGCTGGCAGCGCACCATTGCGGAACGCGCCCTGAATCACGGCTTGTCCGGAAGCTGCACCCTGCCGGTGGCGGGTTATGCGGAACTGCAGGGGGAATCCCTGTGGTTGCGCGGCCGTGTGGGTTTGCCGGACGGCAGCCGGGTGGTGGATGGTGAAATCCGTGGGTCGGTTCTGGAAGCCGAGGCCCTCGGCAGGCAGCTGGCAGCCGATATGCTGAAGCGCGGCGCCGCCGATATTCTGCGTCAGGTCGCGGGTTCCTGACCGTGGCTGCCCCACAACCCCTGAAAGGGGCCGGTATCGTCATCACCCGCCCCATGCACCAGGGCGAAAGCCTCAGGGTCCGCCTGGAAACCAAAGGTGCGGAAGTGCTGCATTTCCCCACCATCGAAATCCAGCCAGTGGCGAATACCGCCAGCCTGGAAGCTTGCTTTAAACGCCTCGACCGCTACCAATACATGATTTTCATCAGCCCGAATGCGGTGGACTATGCTGCTGATTACCTGGATTTCCGTGGCCTGCCGCCGAAGCTCAAACTGGCTGCCATCGGCCCTGGCACCGCCAGGGCGCTGCTTGCGCACGGTCGCAAACCGGACATGCTGCCGCGGGATGGCGCCAACAGCGAGGCCTTGCTGAAACTCAAGGCATTGAATGCGGTAAACAACAAAAGCGTCCTGATCGTGCGCGGGCAGGGGGGGCGGGAGTTTCTGGCCGAAACCCTGGAGGAACGCGGTGCTGATGTGGACTACGCCGAGGTTTATCGGCGCAACGTCCCCCGGCTTGATCACGGCGAGTTGAGCCGCTGGTTACGTAACGCCAAAGTCGATGCCATCATCGTGACCAGCCGGGAATCGCTGCTTAACCTGGATCGAATGCTGAGTCCCGGGCTCACGCCGTATCTGCGCTCGGCACAGCTTTTGGTATCCAGCGCCCAGGTGATTAAACTGGCTTCGGCCCTGGGTATCCGCCGCCGCCCGGTAGTCGCCGCCGACGCCAGCGAACGCGCGCTGGTACTGGCCTTGACGCAATGGTGGCGGCGCCAGGGACGAGAGCAACGCAGACACCGGAGAGAACATGAACGCGCATGAACCCACTGACTCCCCGGGGGCGGGACAAAACCGCCGGCAAGACAGCCTTCCGGGCAACGATCGTCATCCCCACTGGAGCGGGATGCTGGCGTTAGTTGTGGCAGTACTGGCCCTGGCTTTGGTGATCGCCGGCTGGGTCAACTTCGAACGCGTGCAGCACAGACTGACCGAATCCCTAAATTCCAGCCTGCAACAACAGACCAAAGAGCTGGACGTACTGGCGCAGGCGGCAGCCACACGCAGCGAACTGAACAAAGACATGGCCGCCAGCCAACAATCCCTCAAAGACCTTAGCGACCGTTTGGACAGCATGCAGGCGACATTAACCGACCTGCGCCGCCGTTCGGAGCAGGGCCGTGACGCCTGGATCAAAGCCGAAGCCGCCAGCCTGCTGATGGCAGCCAATGAACAAGTGGAGCTGAACGCCGATCCGGGCATGGCGATCAAGGCCTTGGCTGCCGCAGATGATCGACTGAAACTTTTGTCGGAACCGCAGCTGATTCCTGTGCGTCAGCTGATAGCCCGAGAACAGGCCGCCTTGCGAACTGTACCAGAGGTGGATATCACCGGCATGTCCGCAACCCTTAGCAGTCTGAGCGAAAGCGTGCCGCACTGGCCGCTGCGGCGCACGGTACCGGAGCGATACGAACCCGGTCAGCACGGTAGTACACCACAACCAGCTCAAACCCTGTGGCAGCGTTTTAAATCCGGCTTCGAGTCCATAGTCAAGGATATCTTCACTATTCACCACCTGCAGAAAAACATCGAGCCTCTGCTGGAACCCCGCCAGGAGTATTTTCTGCGGCAAAACCTGCAATTGCGGCTGGCGGCAGCCCGCGCGGCCCTGCTGGAACGTGACAATGACGCATTCCAAAACAGCGCCAAGCTGGCATTCCAGTGGCTGCAGGATTATTTCGACACCCGGGACAGCGGCGTGAAAGCCGCCATACAGTCATTGGCCAAAATGCAGCAGCAGCAAATCAACCCCAAATTGCCGGACATTTCCGCTTCCCTGAGGCTATTGCGGGAAACCGAACCCGGCGGCCGCAATAAGGCGCCATGAAATACGCCTTCTATCTGTTGTTGGCATTACTGACGGCTGTCATCGTTGCCGGGGCCCTGAACGTGGACAACGGCTATGCATTGCTGGCCTGGCACCATACCAGCGTGGAGATGTCGCTGGGTACGCTTGCGGCGTTGATACTGCTGGTGTTTTTCAGCCTTTACCTGCTCACCACCCTGGTGGTGAAGTTATGGACCTTCCCGCAACGCCTGCGTGCGGCCATGGAACGGCGGCGTGAACTGCGGGCGCGGCGCTCTTCCATTCGTGGGCTCATTGATCTGGCAGAGGGGCGATGGAGCGACAGTGAACGCCACTTGATGCGCCATGCCGCCGACAGCAAGGTACCATTGATCACCTTCATCGCCGCCGCGCGTGCCGCGCAAATGCAGGGTGCGCATGAGCGCCGCGACCAATACTTGCGACGTGCCTATGAACAGGTTCCGGCTGCGCATCTGGCAGTGCTGCTCACCCAGGCGGAGTTGCAGATTGCTCACCGCCAGTATGAACAGGCCCTGGCCACGCTGCGGCATCTGCAGGAACTAGACCCCAAGCACGCCTATGGCCTGAAACTGCTGTCCAACCTTTACAAAAAACTCGGCGATTGGGCTGCATTGCGGGCCTTGATGCCCAAATTGCGGGAATTGCACGTCATGCCGCGTGCCCAGATCGACCGGCTGGAAGTGCGTACGGTATGCGCATTGCTGGAAAAGCTGGAGCCGAAATCCGGCAGTGCCCAGGCAAGCATCCTGTGGAACGACATGCCCAGGCGCTTGCGCAGCGACATGGGCGTGGTGCGCGCCTATGTGCAGGCGCTGGTGAAATTTGGCGAGTTCAAAACCGCAGAAAGCATCGCCAGGGATGCGCTCAAATCCGACTGGGATGAAGAGCTGGTGGTGCTGTATGGCCAAACACGCGCCGACGATCCGGTACGTCAGCTGGCGCGCGTGGAAGACTGGCTGACGCAACGGGGTGAAAGCGCGGCCTTACTGCTGACCGCCGGGCGGCTGTGCGTGGTGGCCAAGCTCTGGGGCAAAGCCCGCAGTTACCTGGAATCCAGCATCGTCCTGGGCGGCCGCCCGGAAGCCTATGAAGAATTGGGCAAACTGCTCAAATCACTGGGTGAGCCGGAACATGCCATGCAGGCATTCAGCGACGGTCTGGCCCTGTCCCTGGGTGGCACCATCAAAACCTTCAAGCCCGGCAAGCACCGGTTACGGCGCATGCGCGCATAATAGGCAACTACATTCCATCCCGTACTGACTAAAACCCAGACATGCAGCGGCCACCGATGTCGCCGCCTGTGCATGTGAAACAGCTATGCAAATACCAGAAATACTGCTCATTGAATCCAAGCATCAGCCTGGCAATCTGGGCCGCATCCTGACCACGATCGGCGAATGCGGTGTGGTTATCGACCACATCACCCTGGCACGGCGCACCCAAGACAAGAGTGTTTGGGAAATCACCGTGGAAATGGACGAAGCTGCCGGCAGGCAACTGTTTGACCGGCTCGCGGAATTGCCCTACGCGCGCTTGTTGGGGCGTTCCGACCGGGTGTTTGACCGGCATCGCGGCGGCAAGATCGAGACCATTACCAAGGTGGCGCTGGATTCCATCCAGCAGCTGCGTGACGTGTACACCCCGGGTGTGGCACGGGTGTGCCTGGCCATCCAGAAGCATCCGGAAAAAGTCTGGGAATACACCAACCTGGGCAACACCGTGGGCATCATCACCAACGGCACCGCGATACTCGGCCTCGGCAACATTGGCTCTTTGCCCGGGCTGCCGGTGATGGAAGGCAAGGCCATGATCTATGCGAAATTTGTCGGTATCTCGGGCGTGCCGATCCTGCTGACCGATACGGATCCCCAAAAGGTGATTGAGACGGTATTGGCAATTGAGTCCTCGTTTGGCGCCATCCACATCGAGGACATCGCCGCGCCTGAGTGTTTTGAAATTGAAAAAATCCTGAGTGAAAAACTCAATAAGCCCGTAATGCAGGATGACCAGCACGGTACGGCGGTGGTGGTGTTGGCAGGGCTGCTGACCGCCACCCGGCGCGTGAACCAGGATCTCAAAAATTCCATTGTCGGACAGATCGGACTGGGTGCGGCCGGCATCGGCATCACCAGCCTGCTGCTGCATTATGGCGTCAAACAAGTGCTGGGCGCGGATTTGCGCGAGTCCGCCCTGCAGCAACTGGAGGCACTGGGCGGTAAGCGTGCCGGCCTGGAGGAATTGATGCGCAAGTCGCATATTGTCATCGCCACCACCGGCGTCAAGGGACTGATCAAGCCGGAAATGGTGCGCACAGGACAGCTGATATTTGCGCTTTCCAACCCGGAAGCTGAAATTGAACCGCGCCTCGCACTGGAAAGGGGCGCGGCTTTTGCCACCGACGGCCGCAGCGTCAATAACGCCTTGGGATTTCCGGCGTTGTTCCGCGGGGCGCTGGATGCACGTGTAAAACGCTTCACCAATGAAATGTACATGGCGGCAGCCAATAAACTTTCGGAGCTGGCGCCGCCGGATGAATTACTGCCCCACGTACTGGAAAAATCAGTGCATACGGCAGTGGCGGAAGCAGTAAAAGCCGCGGCACTGGCACAGCAATAGAGGGAACTTTCAGGTACACACCGGTCTTACAACTGGTGTCGACAGAAATTTCCGTTCCAGAAAATAACCCCTTAATTACTTCCACTGCAGAATGTCCGCGAATAAACCGGTTGTCGTCTTGGTCTTGTTAACATGCGTCTGTTTGCTCGGGACCACCAACGCCTGGGCTAAAAATGGCGCAGATATTGGTACGCCTGATCCGTGTGCAGGTTCCGGATCATTGCTGGCCTTGCTCGATCGTCCCACGGTGGGTGACAGCGCTTGCGCAGTGAAAGCCGGGATGGCAGTAGTGGAGGCGGGTTGGGCGCGCTACTCGCTGTACGGGCAAAGCGGCCATGCTTACGGATTTCCGCAGCTGGAACTGCGCTTCGGTCTGCCGGATGAAAATGAACTCGTGCTGCTGCCGCCAAATATCAACCACCAGACCACACCGGCAGGCAGCCTAACCGGCGCCAGCGCCTCGGTGGTGGGTTTGAAGCACGAGTTCGGCTACACCTCCCAGTGGATTTTTGCCGGGGAAACGCTGATTACGCTGCCCTCCGGCAGCCCGGATTTCGGTTCTGCGGCCACCGGTTATGCAATCAACGGCGTAATTGGCTACAGTCCGACACCGACCATCGGCTATTCACTGATGCTTGGAGTCACACATCTGACGGCGTCAGCCAATTTCCAGCACGGCGCCTATTACTGGAGCATCAATCCGGACCTGGTGATGACCTGGCTGGCAGCGGCACGCTTGCAGTTTTATGGTGAGATCTATGGCCAAACCCACACCGCACCTGGACAGGGACAGGGCTACAATGCGGACGGTGGTCTGCAGTATCTGGTTAACCAGAATTTCGAAGTGGACGCAGAAATCGGCAAGCGGCTTACCGGCAATCTGGCCGGCTGGTCAAATTATTATGGAATCGGATTTGGCCTGCAGTTCTAGTACCGGGCGATGGCCATATGCAACTGCCGGTAGACGGCCGCCAGCAACCACAGCGGGCCGATCAACAGAAATTGCAAGTCCTTGAAGAACGAAGGTTTTCTGCCTTCGATTTTGTGGCCGATGAACTGTCCGACCCAGGCGGCCACAAACACCGCCAGCGACAGCCGCCACAGGCTGACGGGCAAGTGACTGGCGCTGAAGATAATCACAATAGCCAGCAGCGCCACTAACGTCATGCCCAGCGCCAGTCTCCAGGACAGCATGAAGTAATACAGCAGTGTGGCGATCAAAAACACAACGCCCCAGTTCAGCAACAGTGATCTCGCCGCTAAGTGCCCGGGCACAGGAATGGACCACAGCAGTCCGATGATCGACAGCAAGATCAGCGGCACACAGACCCAATGGATGGTTTTATTGATCCGGTTTTGATGGCTTTCGCTGTATTCATCCAGCCAGCTTTGTACACTGCGCATGGCTTTGCTCCCCGGGCTTGGTACTAGAATACCCGGTTCTCTCGGGAGTAAATATGGGTCTGCTGCGCTTACTCGCCAAGTTGAAATTCATCTCCGAAACCCGGCGATTGGAACTGTATCCGCCTTTCTACAAGATGCGCGCCAGGATACTCGAGGCAAGCAACGGCTGGCGCCAGATTCGCATACGCCTGCCATTGACGGCGTTTTCCAGCAATCTATCCGGGGACATGTTTGGCGGCTGGCAGGCGGCCTTGGCGGATCCGATTGCCGCGCTGTCTTGTGCACGGGTGTTCCCCGGCTATTCGGTCTGGACCCGCGCCATGAATATCATTTTCGAGAAACCCGGCAGCACCGACCTGGAGTTGCGTTTTGCAATGAGCCCGGAACAAGAACACAGCATTGCCGCTGAACTTAAAACCAACGGACGTGCCACGCCAACCTTCGAATACGGCTTTTACCTTGCCGATGGCAGTCTCTGCTCGCGCATTTCCAACACCGTGGCCATACGCCCGCGTGGTTACGCCAAAACCAACGCCGTACAACTGGATTTGAACAAACTGTGATTCAGATCTCGATCAATCCGTCAGAGAGCTCGTTCTGGTTATCCGCTGCCGGAGGATAATGAACCGCCATGGCGGCGCCACAGGCGCCGATGGCGGCTACGAAGCCATCCACGATCTCGCCCTTGCGCACATGTGCGACAAAATCCCGGACAATACCCTGCCAGTGGTCTTCGCCGATTTTTTCATGGATGCCCTTGTCGGCGACAATTTCCACGTAATGTTCCGCCAGCGACACAAACAACAAAACACCCGAGTGATGCGGCGTCAGTTGCACGCCCTGCTGGTAGAACTGTGCCCTGGCAAGACGGCTGGCGCGCGCTTGCTTGATCTGCCGAGGCACCAGCCATAGGTGCAATTCCGGCAGAAATACGAACAAAAGCGCCAGCACAATGAATACCGCGAGCTGCATCTGGTAAATGTGCATGGCCGCCAGCCCGCTATCGAACAGCAGGAAAGCGCCGGGTACCAGTAGGGCGGCGATGGCAGCCCAGAATAGCGGCAAGAAAATATAGTGGTCGCTGCAACGCGCCACTACCGTGACAAATTCGCCACTGGTGTTTTTTTCGGCGGCGTGAATCGCCGCCGTAATCCGCTGCCTGTCCTGCGGTGTGAATCTGATCATCGCTCACCAGCCTCCAGACGCGCCGCCGCCGCCGAATGAACCGCCGCCACCGGAAAAGCCGCCGAAACCGCCGCCGAACCCCCCGCCACCGCGTCCGAAACCGCCACTCAGCATGCCCAATGCCAGCCAGCCAAGCCAGCCCATACCGCTTCCTGTTCCGCCACGCCCACCCCGGCCGAAGATTGCCGACATCAGCGGCATGAGCGCAAACAGGATGATGATGAGCATCAGGAATCCGGTGCCGGAACGGTTGCGCAGTTTTTGTTGCTGCTGTGCCTGCTGTTCATGGCCGAGCACCGCGAGAATCGCATCACTGCCGGCGACGATACCGCCGGCAAAATCCCCACGTGCGAAATGCGGCACGATGACGTTGTGGATAATCTCGAAACTCTGGGCATCGGTGAGCGTGCCTTCCAGGCCATAACCCACTTCGATACGCACCTGCTTTTCACCGGCGTCCACGATCAACAACACGCCGTTGTTCTTGCCCTTCTGGCCGATGCCCCAATGACGGCCCAGCTGATATCCGTAATACTCGATGGGATAACCGTTGAGAGTTGGCACCGTCACCACCACCAGCTGGTTGCCGCTGCTGCTGGCATAGCCTGCAAGTTTCTGCGACAGGGAATTAAACACGCTTGCCGGAAGCAAATGAGCGTCATCCACCACCGGGCCGGTGAGCTGAGGAAAAGCCGGCATACCGGCATTCAGTGCATTGGCGGAAAATGCTTTGCCAACAGGCAATGCAAGCAGCACCACGGCCAGCGCTGCTGTGGTCAAACGCCATGGCATGCTTGCCAGGATTCTGCGGGCCTGCTTCACGGCGTACCGGAAAAATTGACCTTGGGCGTCTGCTGGGCCTGTTCAGAAATGGTGAAGTTTTGCACCGGCTGGTAGCTGCTGTAGAACATGGCGTGGTACCAGCGGCCTGGAATGGTGGTGAGCTCGGTGTCGTACTGCTGCACAGCGATGATGTAGTCACGCCGGGCCACGGCGATGCGGTTTTCGGTGCCCTCCAGCTGCGCCTGCAGCACCAGGAAATTCTGGTCGGCTTTCAGGTTCGGATAATTCTCGGTCACCATCATCAGGCGCGACAGTGCTCCACCCAGGGTGGCCTGGTTCTGTTCGAATTCGTGGAATGCCTTGGGATTGGTGAGGATATCGGCGGGAATACGCGTCTGGCTGACCTTGGCGCGCGCGTCGGTCACCGCTTCCAGCACGTTCGCCTCGTGGGCTGCATAGCCTTTCACGGTCGCCACCAGGTTCGGAATGAGATCCGTGCGCCGCTGGTATTCGTTCAGCACCTGGCTCCAGGCTGCGATCACTTGCTGCTTATAGGTGGGGATATTGTTGATGCCACAGCCGGACAATGTGGAGATCAGCAGCACCACGGCAGTGTATCCAGCGATGCGCTTCATGACAGTCAATTCAGACATGACTATGATCCTCAAAAATTAGGTACCTGACGACCGGGCCTCATGATACACCCGGCTGCAAGTTCCAGGTCTGGATCAGTGGGGGTGGCACCGGCAATTTTCAATGGTTATCTAACCCGGGGGAATATCGAAAACCATATAAAACAGCGCGCCGCCAGCTCAGCCATGTCGATGTTGCGATATTATTCTTGTGTGGCCGGTAAACATGGTCTCCTGTAGCAACGGGAGCACAACAACTACGCGGCAAACGCCGCATTAAGGTACAGAAATTGCACACTAAAATACGCCTTTGCTTGAATATATGGTTGGCAGCGCTAATAGCTACAACCAGTTTGTATGCGGCCAATCCGCCGGCCACACACATCTTGCTCGCGGGGCACAGATTCGGTGTGGAAATCGCCAGCACCGAAGCCGCCAGGGAACATGGCCTGATGTACCGCACCCACATGGCGCCGGACCACGGCATGCTGTTCGTATTTTCCGATGCGCAGCAGCGTTATTTCTGGATGAAGAATACCTTGATCCCGTTGGACATCATTTTCTTCGATGCCCACAAACGGCTGATCAACGTCTCGGCCAACACACCGCCCTGCAAAACCCCTGAATGCCCAACTTACGGAAGCGCCGCACCGGCCCGATACGTGCTGGAGCTCAACGCCGGCATGGCCGCCAAGCTGGGTCTTAAAACCGGCGACAAATTTACGACTCTTTAGACGGCGGATTTATGACCGGCGCTCCGGCGCACCAACATGCAGGCGAGGAACGGGCGCACAATCAGATAGATCAATGCGGCGCTGGCGCCGCCGAGCAACAACCACGCCACCACGCCATGCAGGCTGTACAGCCACAGCTGCCGGAGCGCGTTCCACATACCGGTGTGCAACAGCGCCAGCAGCTGGTCGTGGGTGAACGGCAGCGGCGGCTGGTGAAATAACCACTGCCCCGCCTGCATGAAGGGAATCAGCAGCAACAGCTGCAACGGATAGGCGATAAAATTCACCGCCTGAATCAGCGGCAGATTGAGCCGCAGGAGCACAGCCGCCGCAGCGCACAGGATCGTGGTAGTGCCCAGGACCGGCGTGGCGCCCAGCAGTAAGCCCAGTGCCAGCGTCAGCGCGATCTTGTGGGGCGTCATGCCCTCGCTCAGCAGCGCTACTACCAGCCGCGCCAGCTTGTGTTGCCGCAGACTCATGCTGTTCCCCGCATGCCGGCACTATGCCACAGAATCGCTTGGCGATTCCCGGGGCACAGGCATTCGCCCAGGCTGCGCGTGCGGGATAAGTATTTCGGCGTGTTATTATTGTGCTCCATCAGGCCGCAGTTTCCCGCGGTTTTTGCGTTCTCAACTATGCAAGCGCTCAGTATTCGCGGCCTCACCAAAACCTACCGCAATGGTGTGGTAGCGCTCAAAGGCATTGATTTCGAGGTCGGCGTAGGCGAATTCACTGCGCTGCTTGGCCCCAACGGTGCCGGCAAAACCACCACCATCGGCATCGTCACTTCCCTGGTCAACAAAACCTCCGGCAAGGTCGAGGTTTTCGGACACGATATCGACACTCAAATTGAAATTGCCAAATCCTGCATCGGCTTGGTGCCGCAGGAAATCAATTTCAACCAGTTTGAGAAAATCTTCGATATCGTGGTCAACCAGGCGGGTTATTACGGTATACCGCGCCGGCTCGCCAAACAGCGAGCCGAAAAATATCTGAAACAGCTGCATTTATGGGAACGGCGCGATGATATGTCCCGCACCCTCTCCGGCGGCATGAAGCGGCGCCTGATGATCGCCCGGGCGCTGGTGCATGAGCCAAAACTGCTGATCCTTGACGAACCCACCGCCGGCGTGGATATCGAGATCCGGCGCTCCATGTGGGAATTCCTGCGCAGAATCAACCAGGAAGGCATCACCATTATCCTGACAACACATTATCTGGAAGAGGCCGAGAACCTGTGCCGCCGGGTCGCCATCATCGACCACGGCCAGATCATCGAGTACGGTCGCACCAAGGATCTTCTGGCGAAGCTGCATACCGAAACCTTCGTGCTCAACCTGCGGCAGCCGCTGGAAAATCTGCCGCCACTGGACGGTTATGCGGTAACCCAGGTGGATGACACCACCCTGGAGGTGGAAGTCAGCAAGCAACAGAATATCAATGCGCTTTTCGAACTGCTCTCCAAGGACAAGATCCAGGTATTGAGCATGCGCAATAAGGTCAACCGCCTGGAAGAACTTTTCGTGCGCCTGGTGGAAGGCAAAGGTTAAGAACCGCGTAGCGGGTAACTGCCGTAACCGAGAGAGGCTATGTTTACAAGATTTCGCGAGAATTACATCGGTTTTGAAACCATCGTCATCAAGGAAGTTGTGCGGGTAGCGCGCATCTGGGTACAGACCCTGGTGCCGCCGGTAATCCAGATGACGCTATATTTTCTGATTTTCGGCGGACTCATCGGCAGCCAGGTGCGACGGATAGATGGTTATACCTACATGGCGTTTCTGGCTCCCGGCCTCATCATGATGTCGGTGATCAATAATTCATACACTAATGTGGTATCGTCGTTCTTCGGTGCCAAGTTCGGCCGCCATATTGAAGAACTGCTGGTTTCACCTCTGCCCAATTACATGATTATTTCGGGCTATGTGGTAGGTGGTGTGGTGCGGGGTCTGGCAGTAGGATCTATGGTGGCAATTGTTGCCTTGTTCTTCACCCATTTGCACATTGCGCATCCGCTGATCACGATTTCAGTGGCGGTGCTCACGGCTATTCTGTTTGCACTCGGCGGATTGATCAATGCGATATTCGCAAAAAAATTCGACGATGTAACTATTATTCCGACCTTCATTTTGACCCCGCTTACCTACCTGGGCGGCGTCTTCTATTCGATCCAAATGTTGCCAATGGTCTTCAGCGAAATATCGAAGGTCAATCCCATTTTGTATATGGTAAATGCATTTCGCTATGGAATATTAGGCGTATCCGATATCGGTATTGGCTACGCCTACGTGATCATTCTGCTTTTCATCGTTGCTCTGTTCTGTTTCAGTCTGATTCTGCTGCATAAAGGTGTGGGGTTACGCACCTGAACACCAACTCCGCGGGTTGCAGCGAAATTTACCTCTGTAGATAATGCAAGTCTTGTCACCAGATAATGCAAGTCTTGTCACCTGGCTGCTTAATTGGCCAGAATATCGCTCGGCTGTGACGTGTTTAGTAAATGGCACTGATATTAAAGCCTACACGCATCTGCTGAGCAAGGCTTAGAACTTTTACCAACCGGTAACACCGCTGCACAACCACCCGTAGCCGGCATGACTGGTCATGGAATGTCCGGGGTAGAACGACCATGAAACTGGAATTGCTGTACAACCTGCTGCCAGCACTTGCCGCGCTGCTGGGATTTTTTGCATGCTTGACGGCGTTTACCCTGTTGCGCAAATTTACCGCGCACCTCCACAACTTCATGCTGCATTCAGTGTCACGACGCCTGCGCGAGCCCGCCCTGCTGGCAACAGCCGTCCTGGCTGCCTCCGTGGCTGTGCCTTTTGCACACCTGCGATCCCTTGAATCCGGCTTGCTGCATTTACACGCCATCCTGATGATCGCCGCGACCGGCTGGGGCAGTGTGCGTGCTTTCGACGTCTGGCGGGACTTCATCAGCCAGAAATACCGGCTGGACAGCACTGACAACTTGCAGGCGCGCCGGGTACACACCCAAATGCAGGTGCTAAGGCGCATCGCCGCCGGCGCAATTCTGGTTATCAGCATTGCTGCCATGCTCATGACCTTCCCCACGGTACGTTCCATCGGTGCCACCCTGTTTGCATCCGCCGGCGCCGCAGGATTGATGCTGGGTCTTGCCGCACGACCGGTCATAGGCAATCTGCTGGCCGGGCTGCAGATCGCGCTCAGCGAACCCATGCGCATCGACGACGTGGTGATTGTGGAAGGCGAATGGGGCCGGATCGAGGATATCCGCACCACCTAGGTGGTGGTGCGTATCTGGGATAAAAGACGGCTGATCGCGCCGCTCAGCTATTTCATCGAAAAACCTTTCCAGAACTGGACGCGGCTGACCAGTGACTTACTGGGCGCGGTGTTCATTTACGCCGACTATACCTTGCCGGTGGCTGCAGTACGTGAGGAGCTGCAGCGAATTCTCAACGAGACAAAGTTATGGGACCACAGGGCCAGCGGCCTGGTGGTAACCGATGCCACGGAGCGCTGCCAACAGCAGCGGCCTGTGGGATTTGCGCTGCCTGGTGCGTGAGCGGCTGCTTGAATTTCTGCAAAACCATAATCCCCAGTGTCTGCCGCGCAGCCGTGTGGATTTAAACGAGACACCTAACCCGCGCCCGGCCGCTAAATAAATTCCGTCCGAAGGCCGGCATCATGGTGTAGCCAGTAAGCAATGGTTCACGGCGGCGGATGTTTTATAGCCTGCTGATCCGTCCATTTCGATAGCTCATCCGCCATGGTCGGCTTGAAATCGCCGGGACAGGTGAATGGCGGCATTAGTGCCAGTGTCACCTGATCGCTTGGCGACGGGCCAAATTGGATCGTTTTAAGCTCCAGGCATTTGCCGCCGGTCTTCACAATCCGGTTGCCATCAATATCGCGATAATTGCCGCCATTCTGCATGCCAGCCGGTTCGTGTGGCGTATTCAGAGCCTCATATAGCGGCGTGTAATGCAGATTTTTCAATGCCGCAGACGACAGGCTTAGACCCCGCTGTGCCTGGCTGTTGACGCTCACCTCAATTTGCCTTTGCCAGTTAATGGACGGTGGCAGCGGCTTAATGACGTTCATCGGAACCGGTTCCATGCTCAAGACATGCAGCGGTTTCAGGCTCGTTTGGTTCACCACAGCGGCTTTGATTCTCAAGCCCGTTGGCTGCGCCACGAATCTGCGTTTCGATTGTCCGCTGGTCAGGCGAATCTGGATGGTTTTGACCATGAGCCGAGCTTCCGGTTGCCGGTCAAACAGGAATATGAGCATGGCCACGAACACCAGGGTCATGGCTGCGGCTGACATCGCGATCACCGGCTGATTGGGTTGCCAGGGATTTAATGCTCCGGTTGCGAGAGTCAGCGGCATTAGATTTCCATTTCGCCCATGCAGCCCTCCAGTTTCAGCATCAACTGCGGTCAGGCTGAATCAATGGCTTTTTCTGCAGCCGGCCGAATCGGGTGGTCACCAGTATCACGCCCAGCAGAATCACCAGCATCCCCAGCAGACGCACTGCCTCCACTTTTTCACCCAGCACCAGCCAGCCAAGTATCAGTGCAATGGCCGGATTTACATAGGCAGTGGTGCTGAGCTTGTCGGGCGTGGTTTGCTTGATAAGCCAGATATAGGTGCTGTACGCCAGGCACGATCCAAACACAATCAGATATAGCAAGGCTGCGACACCATGCACACTCCAGTGGAGCTGCGCGGGCTCGCCGATTCCAATGGCGATGGCTAACAACATAATGCCCCCTAAAAACAGCAGCGTGCCTGACAACATCAATGGCGCTACGTTGATGGGATAACTGCGGCCGTAGATGACTCCGCTGCCCCAGCATACCGTGGAAAGCAGTATGGCCAGCTGCGCCCCGAAATGCTCGGACGTGAAATGCCTCCCCGGCAACAGCATCATGATCGCGCCGAGGAAACCGATGGCGAGCCCGGCTTTGGCGCGCGCCGAGAGCGGATGACCTTTCGGCCCAAAGGTGCCAAACCACGCTACCCAGAGTGCCGATGTGATGGCGATGAGCGCCGCCTGGTTGGATTGCACATAGACTTCTCCCCAAGTCACCAGGCCGTTACCGAGCGTAACCAGTAACAAACCCAGAATCAGTGCATGCCGCCACTCGGCCGAGGTGCGCGGCAGCGAATGGCCGCGCATGCCGGCAATCGCCATCAGCACCAAACCCGCGATAGTGTTGCGGATACCGGAAAGCAAGCCAGGCGGGATATCAGCAACCCCGATACGGATGGCCAAATACGTGGACCCCCAGACGATATATACCACTGCAAATGCCGCCATGATTCGCGGCCGCTGCCGGGCGTCGGCGTTCATGAAATGCCTGCCGGACAAGATACCCTTGTTTCACCCACGACAAGCGCACCGGGGGTGTCAAGTCGCACAAGCACGCAGCGTACGCGGTTCATTTCGCGTCTGCGCTTGAAAGACCGCTGTATCGGGCGATCACTCAGAGCTTCTCTGCTGCTGCTTGCGCTGTTCATCCACCTGTTTTGAACCCGGCACCAGAATGCGTGCCATCAATATGCCGGTTTCGTACAGCAGGTATATCGGTACCGACAACAGGGTCATGGACACCACATCCGGCGGCGAAAGAATCATGCCGGCTATGAATGAGCCCACCAGTGCATACGGACGTAACTTGCCGAGTTTGCCGGGCGTGGTGAAACCACCCCAGACCGCCAACACGATGGCGATCGGCACTTCAAACGCCAGGCCGAACGCAAAGAAGATTGTAAGTACAAAATCCAGATAGGCATTGATGTCGGTCATGACTTTCACGCCGGCCGGCGCCACTGAATTCAGGAATGCAAAAGCCACCGGAAACAGCACAAAATAGGCGAACGCAACTCCACAGTAAAACAGGATCACGCTGGACACCAGCAGCGGAAAAAACATGCGGCGTTCGCTCTTGTACAGCGCCGGCGACATGAAACGCCATACGTGCCATAACAGCACCGGCACGCTCAGGAACAGCGCCAGCATCAGCGTGAGTTTCATGGGGGTCATGAACGGCGAGGTCACGCTGGTGGCGATCATACTGGAGCCCGCCGGCAGGCGCCGGATCATGGGCAGGGCGATGAAATCAAACACCCGGTTCTGAAACGGGAATAAGCAAAAAAATACTACCAGCAGTGTTGCGACCCAGAGCAACAGCCGGCGGCGCAGTTCCAGAAGGTGTCCGATGACCGACTTGCTGATCAACGGCTCGCTGCCGGGCTCATCCGGAGGGGGATTCATGTTTTTCGGGTTCCTGATTCTTTTTTGCGGCGTTCGCGACGGATGAATCTGAACCCATGAGCTTTATTGGTTGATTCAAAGTCTGACGCACACTATTCGCAGCCTTGCGCATTTCCTCGGCTGCCAACTCATGCTCAATCTGCTCGGTAAGATGCCGCATGACCGCACGCGCGCGGCCAACCCACAGGCCGATGGTGCGTGCCAGACCCGGCAAACGTTCCGGGCCGAACACCACCAAGGCCAGCACGAAGATCAGTGCCAGCTCCCAAAAGCTACCTTCAAACATGGAAGTTTAGTGAGAGGTGTCGTCTGAGCCGTGCTTGGGTTTGTCATCCGCAGGTTTGCTGTCGGATGCCGGTTCGTTTTCACTTTCGTGCATGCCCTTCTTGAAACCGCGCACCGCCTTGCCGATATCTTCCCCGAGCTTAGGTAACTTGGCGGTACCGAAAACCAGCACCACGATAATGAGAATCAACAGGATCTTGCCTACACTGAGTTCCATGAATCACTCCCGCGACCCCGTAACAAAAAGCCACAGGGCACGCAAAAACCATGATATTCGCACGCCTATACGGAATATTTTACTCTCAATTCACGCCGGTTTTTCTTAGCTGGATGACCCAGCCTGCGGACTATCGGCAAGTTTTTGCGCCTTGACAAAATCCAAGTTATGGCCAAACAGCACGGTGCCCGCCAGGCTAGTGCTGCCCGCTTCGCACAGTTGCTGGAGTTCGGCCAATGATTCCGGGCCATGCGCAAGGATTACTGGAATGGTCAACGCCTGAGCCAGTGCACAAGCGGGTTTCATGTGAAAATCGCGCGCCTGGCTGGCGGGTTTATCGCTGTACAATATCCCGGCAACGCCTTCACGCTGGAAATGTTCGGCGACTTCAAGTACGCCGTGATTGGCCAGTTTCGACCAGCCTTCAGCATTTACTTTACCGTCCTTGGTGTCCAGCTCCACCATCACATGTCCCGGAAATTCGAGACACAAATTGTTGATATAGTGCGGTGTACTCGTGGTTTTAGCGCCCAAAATCACAAACTCGATGCCGGCATCAAAATAACTTTCTACGGTTGCTTCATTAAGTGTTCCGCCGCTGACCTGTAACGGAATTCCCTGACAAGCTTCGACAATCGAGCGGATCACAGCTGCACTGCTGTCTTTTCCGGATTGGGAACTGTTTAGATCCACCACATGCAGGCGGCGGGCGCCTGCTGCTACCCAATGTCTGGCCACATCCACTGGTTGGTCTACCGGAGCGGATCGTTTATCGACCTTGATTGCCGTGGTAGGAGTGCATTTTCCGTTCTTGATCTCGATGACGGGTATCAGCAACATCGTGGTCGCCTGTTATCAGTGATTGTCATGCCCCATCTGTGTCGCCGCCGGCAGAAATTCTCCGCAGTGCCTGCCGCCTGGGCCATGGGGCGCCAGGAATCTAAAACTTCCGTAGGAATCATTTAGGTAATACGTAGTACGGGCAGATCGGGTGCCACCGAACTCCATGTTGCAAGCATGCAGGATCATGCTTATTCAGGTTTTCTGCAGCTACGGCGCTTAAATCCTAATCCAGCCGTGCGCCAGTGACAATCCATGCCAGCAGGGCGCTATTCCAGCGGCTCCGCCCTTAACCAAAAGGTGACCGGTCCGTCATTGACCAGCGCAACCTGCATGTCGGCAGCGAAAATGCCGGAGTGGGTATCAGTGTGGGCTTCTCCAGCTTGATGTAATAAATATGCGAACAATCGGCTGCCCAATTGCGGTGATGCCGCGGGGGTAAAACTTGGGCGATTTCCCCTGCGGGTATCCGCCGGCAAGGTGAACTGCGGCACCAGCAACAGCCCACCGCCCGTTTCCCGCAGATCCAGATTCATGCGCCCCGCTTCGTCCGGAAACACGCGATAGGCGAGCACCCGTTGTAACAAGCGATCCGCCTGGGTTTCCGTATCACCGCGCTCGATACCCACGAATACCAGCAGGCCACGTCCGATCGAGGCCACGGTTTTCCCCTGAATCTCCACCGAGGCGTGCCGCACACGCTGCAACAGGCCGATCATCGCACCGACAAAAGCCCTGCAAATTCGTCCGTCGCTTCCACCAGTGCAGAGCAGATGCCCGGCTCGCTGGATGCATGCCCGGCATCGGGCACCAGTCGGAACTGCGCCTTAGGCCAGGCTTTGTGCAGCTGCCATGCCGCGATTGCCGGACATACCATATCGTAACGTCCCTGAACGATCACGCCGGGAATGTCACGAATCACGGAAGCATCGCGGATAATCTGATCGGGCGCCAGAAAACAGTCATGCACGAAATAATGGCATTCGATCCGTGCTATAGCCATGGCCACATCCGGATCGGAAAAATGGTCAACGACGGATGCACTCGGCAACAAGGTTGAACAGCGTGCCTCGAATAATGACCAGACTTCAGCGGCATGCCTGCGGGTATCTGGATCATCGCTGGTGAGACGTTTGTAATAGGCGTGTATCAGATCTGCACGTTCAGCTTCAGGAATTGGTGTTACGAAATCCTCAAAGTGGTCGGGGAATACATGCTGGATGCCGTCCTGATAAAACCAATTGAGTTCCGCCGCGGTCACCAGAAAAATGCCGCGCAGTATCAGCCCCAGTACCCGTTGCGGGTGGCTCTCGGCATACACCAGTGACAGCGTTGAGCCCCAGGAACCGCCGAACACCAGCCAACGTTCAATGCCCAGGGCATCGCGAATGCGTTCCATATCTTCCACCAGCGCCTGGGTGGTGTTGTGCACCAGCTCCGCATGCGGGCGTGAGCGACCGCAGCCGCGCTGATCGAACAGCACAATGCGGTACCTAGCCGGATCGAAAAACCGACGGTTGTCGGGAGTACAGCCGCCTCCGGGTCCGCCATGCACAAACACCACGGGCACGCCGTGCGGGTTTCCGCATTCTTCCACATAAAGCTCATGGGGCGCCTGCACCTGCAATTTGCGGGTGGCATATGGCTCGAGAGGGGGAAATAGTTCGCGCATGGTTACCGTACTTTCATTGGATGGGACCGCAATATTTGTGTTGCCTGACGTTTACTGCAGCCATGGATGTAAGCCATTTCCTACACCACACGGGGGGTTCCTCTGGCTGACCGCTAATAGCAAGAGTGGCAGATTACACCTGCCTGCACTGCCAAGGAATGGCGGGACAAGGATGTAACGAGGATCAGGGGCGGGGTAAGGATCAGCATGGATGCTCGCGCCCTTTGTAGGTAAACTCAATCACCTCTGGCCATGAAGGCCTTGACCCGGCGGTACTCCTTCCGCCGGGTTTTTTATGCCGCCAAGCATGTGATTTAATCCTGTCTGCCTCCCACTACCCAACGCGGGTCCTGCCACTGTGATGTTTTCGTATCCAACGGTACGGCGCTGGTTGTTGCAGCTGGCAAGCCTGGGCCACAGCCGCGTGCGGCATGATGCAGTGATGTCCCGGAAACAGCACCATGCGCTGGACGGCGAAACCTTGCTCATTGAAGGCGGACGTGACTATGTCACCATCGCCACCTACGACAAGACCACGGAAGCGCATATTGCAAAAGGCCGGCTGGCTGCGGAAGGCATTAGCGCACTGTTGTTCGACGATAACATGGTACAGATGGACTGGCTGTATGCCATAGCCCTGGGGGGGATTAAATTGCGGGTCAAGACCGCGGATGAAACTCGGGCCCGTAACATCCTGGCAACCGATTATTCCCAGGAGCTGGATGGTGTGGACCTGGGCAAACCCGACCCTTGATCGCAATCTCGCGCTACGGCGCTAGAGTTCCAGCAGCGTTTCCCGTTCCTCAGCCGAAGGCTCAAAACCACGCTCGCCATAGTATTCGAAAATGGTCTTCACCACTTCTGCTGGCGTGTCCACAACCTTGAACAGCGATAAATCCGTGGCATCGATCATATGCTCGCCGACCATGTGGGCAGTGAGCCAGTCCACGAAGCCTTTCCAGAAGCCGCTGCCTACCAGCAATATCGGGATAGGCATGGTTTTGCCGGTTTGAATCAGCGTCAGGATTTCGCCCAGCTCATCCAAGGTGCCGAAGCCGCCGGGCAGGACCACGTAGGCCGAGGCATATTTGACGAACATCACTTTGCGGGTAAAAAAATGCCTGAATTTCAGTGATAAATCCTGAAATTCGTTGGCGCGCTGCTCATGCGGCAGCTGGATGTTAAGACCGATGCTTGGGGACTTGCCTGCATATGCGCCCTTGTTGGCAGCCTCCATGAGTCCGGGGCCACCGCCGGTGACCACCGTGAATCCCGCATCCGACAACGCCCTGCCGATTTGTTCCGCGAGCCCGTAGTACGCATTTCCAGGCTGGCTGCGTGCCGAGCCGAAAATGCTGACGGAAGGCCGTATGCAAGCCAATTGCTCGAATCCCTCGACGAACTCGGACATCATGCGGAATATTTTCCAGGATTCGCGGCTGCGGATGGCATCCAGGTCTTCACTGTGGCGGTGTAAATGTCGTTTTACTTCAGCTTTCATGCTTGCGCTCCATTGAATGAGTAGCCGGCCACAACCATGGTCGCCGGTATCAGAGCGGGATGAGATTGGCGTAAGCCACAACCAGCCATTTGGCGCCCGCGCCGCTGAAATTCACCTGCACACGCGCCTGCGCCCCGCTGCCCTCGTAATCCAATACCGTGCCTTCGCCAAAACTAGGATGACGCACCCGCTGGCCGAGACTCAAGCCGGCCGACCCATGGCTGTCGGAACCTGCTGGCAGTATGGCGAACGGCCGCGAGACCTGCACCCGCGGGCGGATTTCGCGCACCAGATCCGGTGGGATCTCGCGCAAAAACCGCGACGCCACCCCGTAGTTATCCATACCGTGCAGGCGGCGGCTTTCCGCATAGCATAGATATAGTTCACGCCGGGCGCGTGTTATGCCCACATAGCAAAGCCGGCGTTCCTCCTCGAGCCCATTCAGATCCTCGCTGGATCTCCCATGCGGGAACAGGCCTTCCTCCAATCCGCAGATGAACACCATTGGAAATTCCAGTCCCTTTGCGGAATGCAGCGTCATCAGCTGTAGGCAATCCTCCCAATCCTGGGCTTGGCCTTCACCGGCTTCCAAGGCCGCATGTGACAGAAACGCCGACAGCGGTGTCATGCCCTGCAGATCCTGCGGAACGAATCCACGTGCCGCACTTACCAGCTCCTGCAGGTTTTCGACGCGCGTTTCGCCACGCTCGCCTTTTTCCGCCTGGTAGTATTTCACCAGACCGCTGGCGTGTACCACATGATCCACCTGCTCGAACAGCTCAAGCCCGCGTACCTGTTTATCCAGATCATTCATGAGCCTGGCAAAGCCCTCCAGCGAGTTCAGCACCCGGGGCGGAGCGTCTTTGTTCTCCAGCACCCGGCACAGTGCATTCCACATTGACTGAGCCTTGTGGCGCGCGCTTTCCCTCAGGCTGTCTAGTGTGCGTATGCCGATGCCGCGGGCCGGCAGGTTAATTATGCGTTCGAAAGACGCATCATCGTGGCGGTTCTCTAGTAACCGCAGGTATGCCAGCGCATCCTTGATCTCCTGGCGTTCGAAAAACCGCGGCCCGCCATA
Source organism: Gammaproteobacteria bacterium (assembly GCA_028870845.1). Taxonomy (GTDB): domain Bacteria; phylum Pseudomonadota; class Gammaproteobacteria; order Natronospirales; family REEB76; genus REEB76. The sequence continues at coordinate 41,780 of JAGWOR010000022.1, forward strand.
GACTCGGTAGGGTATGGACTCCGCCAGCAGGCGCTCTTCAAAAACCCGCGATTGGGCATTCGAACGGTAGAGCACGGCGATCTCGCGGCGCGCTCCCCCCTGCTCCTGCCAGCGCTTGATCTGGTCGATGACGAACTGCGCTTCATCCTGTTCGTTGTACGCGGCATACACGCTGATGGGCGCGCCTTCGGACCCGCTGGTCCATAAATTCTTGCCCAGGCGTGCGCTGTTGTGGGCGATCAAGGCATTGGCAGCTCTGAGGATATTACCGGTGGAGCGGTAATTCTGTTCCAGACGGACCATGCGGGCATTGGGAAAATCCTTTTCGAACCTGAGCATGTTCTCGATGCGGGCACCGCGCCATGCATAGATCGACTGGTCATCGTCACCCACCACAAACACGGGAATCTGCCGGCCTGTGAGCAAGCTGATCCAGGCATATTGGATCGCATTGGTATCCTGAAACTCATCCACCAGCACGTGGCGGAACCGCTGTTGATAATGGGACAACAAGTCCGCGTTGTTGCGCCACAGTTCCAGGGCCCGCAGCAGCAATTCCGCGAAATCCACCATGCCGCCGCGTTCACAAGCAGCCTCATAGGCCGCATAGGCACGCAACAGCTGCCGCTGCGTGGGATCTTCACTCGGGTGGATATGTTTGGCCCGCAGACCTTCGTCCTTGCGCGCATTGATGAACCACTGCAGCTGGCGCGGTGGATAGCGGGCTTCATCCAGATCCAGGCCTTTGAGAACCCGGCGTATGAGCCGGTACTGGTCATCCGAATCCAGAATCTGAAATGCCTGCGGCAGTCCGGCTTCGCGCCAATGCTGGCGCAGCAGCCGGTGGGCCAGACCGTGGAAGGTACCCACCCACATGCTGCGTGCCGGACCGCCGATGAGGTGTTCGATGCGGCTACGCATCTCACCCGCGGCTTTGTTGGTAAAGGTAACCGCGAGTATGCCGTGGGCTGAAAGTTGTTCTGCCTGGATCAGCCAGGCGATCCGATGTACCAATACACGGGTCTTGCCGCTGCCGGCGCCCGCCAAAACCAGCATCGGGCCCGCACCGGCCGTCACCGCTTCACGTTGTGCGGAATTCAACGGTTCGAGGATCGCAGTGACATCCATGCCGGCATTTTAACAGAGCGGTCCGAAGTCCTTGGCCGATGCTTACAGGGTGTCGCGCAAGGCAGGTTCATATCGTTAGCGCGGACCGGATCGGGAAGTTTTCGTTGGCGGCCGCATTACTGGTGCGGTGATCAGCGCCTGGAATCCGGTTTCCGGGGCAGAGGATAGATGGCTTGCGGCCAAGGGATCGGAGTTTTCTGCTGCATTTCAACGATGCGTGCCACCGGCACCAGCTTGATGCCCTGATTTTCGAGCGACGCCAATTCCCTGGCAAGCACACCGAGAGTCGCCGGATGAGGGTGGCCGATAGCCAGTGCGAAACCATTTTTGCGCGCTATCTCTAGCAGGCGTTTGAATTGAT